>CAZWVC010000106.1:0-12484 GCA_964637245.1 uncultured Desulfocapsaceae bacterium | reverse complement strand
AATTTTTTCAACTTTTCAAAAATACTATATCATTTAAGAAACTGGCTGGACTCACCCGTGGACAAAAACGTATTGTCACCGATGAGCAGTTGCTCGAGTGTTTTAGCGCCTTAATAGAAGTGGGCAACTTCTTTTCGCCAATGAATCCTGAGAGCCCTTATATTATTGATGAACTGGAGATTAATCCTTTTGCCTTTTCTAATTACCTAATGTTGCCACTTGATGGGCTCTGCCGATTCTCTCAAGGTCATACTGTATATAATAGCCGTTCTGTACTAGGCATTGATAGGCTTCTACATCCGGAAACCATTGGCATTGTCGGTGCGTCATCTAAAGGGAAGAACATCGGCAGGATAATTCTGGAAAACATTGCAAAGATGGGATTTCCATTGAGTAATATTGTGGTAGTGCATCCTTCGGCAAAGGATATCGATGGAATTGTGACGGTCCCAGATTTGGCAGCATTATCGCATAAGGTAGACCTTCTCATTTTGGCGGTAAATGGGGAAGCAATACCAGAACTTGTGGATCAGGTTCTTTTGCATGATTTAGCTCATGGGATAATTCTTATTCCTGGTGGTCTTGGTGATCCGGAAAATCATGAGGAGGATCAGAAGAAATTGCTGGCTTCAATTGAAGCAGCCAGAGTGTCAGGGCATAATGCCCCTGTGCTTCTTGGTGGCAATAGTCTAGGAATTCTCTCCCAACCAGGTGGATATGATGCTCTCTTTATTCCCGAATCCAAGCTGCCTAAAAAAAGAGGAGAACATATCAGGAAAAGTGCTCTGGTGAGTCAAAGCGGGGCATATATGATTACCAGAATGAGCAAATTAGCCTTTCTTGATCCTGCATATGCCATCTCGATCGGAAACCAGATTGACTTAACCACCGGCGATTTTCTCCACTATTTCAAAAATATCAACGATCTTGAGACCCTGGCTTTTTATATCGAAGGCTTTGCAGATTTAGACGGACTTCGTTTTTCTCAAGCAGTACGTGAGGCTGTGCCCAATGGTAAGGAGATCATTTTTTATAAAGCGGGCCGAACCGCAGAAGGTAAAACAGCCATGTCGGGACACACTGCTTCAATAGCCGGGGATTATATGGTTTGTGAATCGTGTATTGATCAGGCTGGAGCCTTCGTCGCTGAGACATTTTCCGAGTTTGAGGGGTTGTTGCGCCTGTCATATTCGCTGCACCATAAGAAAATTAATGGTAACAAACTCGCTGCGGTAAGTAATGCTGGCTATGAGGCCGTGGGTATAGCCGATAACATTATGGGAGAAGATTACTCTTTGCAAATGGCAATGTATCAGGGAGAAACTGTAAATTCCCTGGATAAGGTAATCGCGGAAGCAGGTTTGCGATCACTTGTGAATATTGCCAACCCCATGGATGTTACTCCCATGGCAACAGAAGATGTCTATACAGCAGTTATCAAGGATCTTTTAGATGATGAGAATGTTGATGTGGTGATTGTGGCGATTGTACCACTTACCCCGCTTTTACATACCTTACCCGACAATCATATTGCTGAAGATGATGTATCAGCTGATAAAAATATAGTGAGACAGATTGTTCAACTGAACAATTCTTCAGCAAAGCCACTAATTATGGTTGTCGATAGCGGTTCGCTTTATGATCATATGGCAACCGGTTTGGAAGAAAGTGGCTTGCCCGTATTTAGATCTGCGGATCAGGCCGTCAGGGTTTTAGGCAAATATGTACAAACCAGGTTGGCGCATAATGCCATGTAGAAACAAGGAATAAGGGTATGCCATGGGAGGCGGAGCACGAAGGATTGCGGCTGATAGCTCATCTATTATTTTGTTACAGAAAGCTTCTCTGTTAGAAAACCTGCTTTTCAGCTATCAGGTAGCAATCTCTGAGATTGTGTATGTTGAATTAACCCAGGTAAACAAAAAAGGCTCGGCAGGCTTGCAACAGTTGCTGAAGAGCCGGATAACTGAAGCAGGTAATAGCTGTATTCCACAAGTTATGGGTAAGGGGGAAAGCTCTATAATCGGCCTGTTTGTTGCCGGGATGTGTGATTTTGTGCTGTTGGATGATCGACGCGCAGCTAACTATTGCAGAGTACAGAATATTCCTTTTGTCAACAGTTTGCTTATATCCCGAATTTTGAATAGCAGTGGCATAATAAGTAGTGAAAAACACCAAACCAGCACTGCCATATTACTTCAGGAAGGGTACTACTCTGGGACTATTGTTGCCCGGGCAAAAGCTTTTTCTGATAGTGAGTTGAGGTGCTTTCATCCCAATTGAATGTTGCCGACTATTCTTTACATTTTCTATTTTCAACGAATTCTCTGAAATTATTTATGAGTCCTTTTTCAACCTGAGGACAGGATTCAATAAATTTCATAAAATCTATCATTCGAGTGATGACTTCAGGAGGTGCAGAGTGTTCAATTTTACATGCTCCTTCCTCTGCGATATCACTGTCAATTGTAAGTATTTCCACGAAGAAGTTTTTTAGGGTGTTATGTCTGAAAATTACATCTTTTGCTATCTTACGCCCCTTTGGCGTCATGGTGATGACTTCATAGGGAGCATAGTTAATCAAGCCTTTGCTGGAGAGTGCCCGTAGTGCCTCTGTTACGGAAGCACGACTGACCTGCATCTGCTCTGCGATATTTTTTGCCCTGGCAACCTTTTTCTCCCTGACAATATGATAGATGGTCTCGATATAATCCTCAAGACTTGCACTTAATTCCATTTTTTCTCCTTACAACAGGCATCTCGGCAGTGAACAGTATCTCACCGTGGATAATTGATAATGTCAGGATAGTAAGTGGTATGAACGGAAATCGCAACCGGAGAGATACATTTTTCGAAAAACCTAAGAAATGTTCTCTGCACAGTGATGAGGGTGTTGCTTAACCCGGATATTGCACGAGCCCGAATGGGTGAATAATGCTGTCAATGGTGGATAGTACACTTTGTACTGCCAATGATTGCCTTTACAGTACTCGTAATATATCAAAATGAAATAGTTTTTTCTATGACCATTGAATTATTGATGAAATATCTGGGTCATGGCTATATCTTGCCCATTTGTGTCATTTGTGTCATTTGTGTCATTTGTGGTTTGTATTGGTGTCTTTAGGTAGTCTGGGATATGTTTGTTGACAGAAAAGGTGCGAAATAGCATTGTGCAAACTAATCATCAATAGGGATGAAAAACAGATGAGTGAGGATAAATTTATATCAACCCGTGAAGTTGCCGACCTGCTGAAGGTGAATGAGAAGATGGTCTATTCACTGGTGAGCGAAAAAGGCTTACCGGCTACGAAAATTACGGGTAAGTGGCTTTTCCCTCGAAGACTTGTGGAAGAGTGGTTGGAGTTGAATATTGTTAACCCGCCAAGCCAGACTGCAACTATGTCTTCGGATACTGGCAGGCTTCTATTGGCTGGTAGCGATGATCCTTTATTTCAAAAATCACTGTCACTTTTTCACAAGAAAAACGATGAGATGGTAGCTTTTTTTGCGAATGTCGGGAGTATGGGCGGACTGAAAACCCTGCGCCGGGGGTTGTGTCATATAGGTGTGTGTCACCTTCTTCAGGACGATAATGAAGAATATAATTTTGATTTTGCTGAACAGGAACTGAAGAACAGTCCGGTGTTCGTCAATTTCAGCAAAAGAGAGCAGGGTATTCTCGTCCAGCGAGGCAACCCTAAAAATATTAACAACATTGCTGATCTCTCCCGAGATGACATTAGCATCGTTAATCGTCCTTTAGGAACTGGTACCAGATTGTTGCTTGATTATGAAATTGCCCGATCTGAGATAGCTGCCAGCCAAATCAAAGGTTATGACCGGGTGGTCTCTCGTCATATTGATGCAGGCTTGGAAATTGCTGCAGGCAGAGTGGATGCGGCACCGGCTATCCGGGCTGTAGCTGGAATGTTGGATCTTGACTTAATTCCATTGAGATGGGAGCGTTTTGATCTGCTTATCAATCGAGAACGTTTTTTTGAACGGGGGATCCAGAATTTTCTGGGGATACTCCAGGATAGTGAGTTTATCGAATTGGCCAACAACTTTGTTGGCTATGATGTGTCATTAAGCGGGAAGATGATTTTTCCCGACAACTTGAAGAGGAAGGTAGAGTAATGAGAAAAATTAGTATTGCATGTTGTGTTGCAGCCATGATGATTGCCGGACCAGTACTTGCTGCTGACAAAATTTTGAAAATGTCAACCACAACAAGTACTCAATCGTCTGGCTTGCTCGATATTCTGTTACCAGAATTCGAAAAGGATGAGGGAATTAAGGTTAAAGTTATTGCTAAGGGCACTGGTGCTGCCATTCGTGATGGAATGGATGGAAATGTGGATGTAATTTTCGTCCATGCCCGAGCAAGAGAGGATAAATTTGTCAGCGACGGATATGGTACCAAGCGTTACGCTGTGATGCACAACGATTTCGTTATTCTTGGTCCAGCCACGGATCCTGCAGGTATAAAAAGCATGGAAAACGCTGTTGATGCCCTCAAAAAGATCGCAGCCAAAAGTGTTTCTTTTATTTCACGAGGAGATGACAGCGGAACCCACACCAAAGAACAGAATCTCTGGAATAATACCGGCCTGAAACTTGCTCAGAAGAGCCAGACGATTATCAAAAAGGGAAAGAAAAAAGAGGTTAACTTTGCTCTTCCTGAAGGTGCAGAAAGCTGGTACATCTCAATTGGCCAAGGGATGGGAAAAACACTGACCTATGCCGATGAGAAACAGGCTTATACGCTTGCCGACCGAGGTACATATATCAAATATAAATATGGTAAAAAAACTCCCATTGAACTTGAGGTTCTATGCGAGGGTGATACCACATTGGCTAACCCCTATGGTATAATTCCAGTTAATCCGCAAAAACATCCACATGTAAAGATAGAGCTGGCCGAAAAATTTGCCAAATGGATAACTTCGCCGAAAGGGCAGAAGTTGATTTATGCTTACCGTCTTGTTGGTAAACAGCTCTTCTATCCCGATGCAGTTGGGATTGCTTCACTGAAATAACAATACTGAATATCGAATGTAAGTCAGAAGGCTGTGGAGGTTCTACGCCTCTGCAGTTCCTAGGAGTTATAATGTATACAACTGATCAGTCAAAGGGAAGTAGATGGGATTATTGATTGACAGTTTCCGTTCTGCATTCCTGTTGCTTATTTCGTTTGACCCTGAACTTTACGAGATTGTAGGTGTATCACTCACGGTAAGCTGTTTTGCCACTTTATTCGCATCAATTATTGGTCTGCCTGCTGGTTTCATCATTGCCTTTAAATCTTTTCCAGGCAAGAGATTTGTCATCACAATTCTTAATACTCTGCTGGCGCTCCCAACGGTTGTCATTGGATTGGTTGTGTACTCATTTATCTCCCGTCGAGGCATATTTGGTCCGTTGGAACTGCTCTATACCCAAAAAGCAATAATAATTGGCCAGGTGATTCTTATTGTCCCTGTCATCACAACATTAACAATTGCGGCAATCAGTCGGATAGATAAACGCTATCGAAGTACTGCACTTACCCTGGGTGCTAATGAGTTACAGATGGCTGCAGTTATTTTCAGGGAAGCCCGCTACGGTATAATTGCAGCGGTAATTGCCGCTTTTGGTCGGGTAATAGCTGAGGTTGGCATATCTATGATGCTGGGTGGAAATGCCAAAGGTTTTACTCGTACGATGACAACAGCAATGGCACTTGAATATGATAAGGGCGAGTTTGTCCTTGCTGTGGCACTAGGGTGTGTGTTGATGACCTTTGCTTTTGGGATCAATATGCTCTTTCATTTTTTCCAGGGCAGGACTGGAACCGATGCTCTATAAGATCCGCAGTATCAAGAAAATCTATGGCGGGAGAACTGTTCTCGATATAGATACCCTAGATATAGATATGGGTAAAGTCTACACCCTTATTGGTCCTAACGGTGCAGGAAAAACTACTCTGCTCAACATCCTCTCTTTTTTGGATACTCCCACTCAGGGTAAAATCACCTTTAGGGGAAAATCGGTTCATAATACCCAGAATAATTTACACAAGCAGCGCCAAAGAGTCGTGCTGGTAGATCAGTACCCCATTCTTTTCACTGGACCAGTCTGGAAAAACATAGAATATGGGCTCAAAATTCGTAAAATAGAACGAATAAAAAGGCAGCAAATAGTGCGAAATGTTCTTGAAATGGTTGGCATGTCTGATTTTATCTGTGCCGATGCTCACAAGCTCTCGGGTGGGGAAACTAAAAGAGTAGCTCTTGCCAGAGCGCTTGCCATTGAACCTGAAGTACTTCTCTGTGATGAGCCAACTGCCAATGTGGATACTGAGAATCAGGAAATAATTCTTAAAATACTTGAACACTGTAACCGTCAGCAAAAAGTATCGCTCATCTTTGCAACCCATTATCTCTCTCAGGCACAGCGTTTGGCTGACCACACCATAATTTTGCAGAATGGACGTTTGTCTTCAACAAAAAGAGAGAATATTTTTCCAGCGATCCTCACCAATAAATCAGATGACAGCACAACCTGGTTAGTGGATGGTTGCCAGAGCCTTATTACTGATAAAGTGGAATTAGATCATACCAGTTCACACAAAGTATATCTGGACCCTAAAAGAATTAAGATTATCCGATCGAGTGAATCGGTATCATTGGAAAATGCTTGGCGGGGAAACATCATTAAAATTGCCAAGGTAAACCACAGTGTGATGGTGACTCTTCATTGCGGATTCGACCTGAATATCCTGCTCAGTTTAGATGAATATGTACGTACCCCTCTCTCAATTGATCAACAGGTCGCCTGTACTATACCTGCTGAGCTTGACATGCTGCTGGATATATAGGCAATAGTTATTGACAATAACAATCATTCCTATTAAAAAGAACGCATTGCTTTAATGAATATTTCAATAGAGGAGGCAACAATGCAGAAGTGGGAATGTCCTTGCGGATGGATTTATGACCCTGAGGAAGGAGATTATGAAAACGGTGTTGACCCGGAAACACCTTGGGAAGAGGTACCTGAGGATTGGGTTTGTCCAAAATGTGGAGCAGCCAAAGAGGAATTTTGGGAAGCGGATTAATAGTTTGAGCAACTCACAAGGAGTGTTCTATGAAAATTGCCGTTGATCGTAATGTTGTCGAAATAACACCTGAAAGTGCACAGGAAACAGCATCGCTTGAGGTCTTGTGGAAGGTGGTAATAGATTGTTATGGGAATAATAAGAAGATTGTCCCCATGGGACAGTTTATTGCCGGTCACGATAAACTTGCCCGCTTTCATATAGAGGGCGTTCAGGGTGGGGTAACTGTTTATTCAGAAGACAAAAAGGCACCTGAAGATAACACGTATTACTGCAGTATTTGTAATAAATATATGAAGGTTGATGGTGGTCAAGCTGTGCCGCTGTGTTGTGGACGTGACATGGAAACAATAGAGTGATTCTTCCCCTGGATTTATAACCCTTTTCCGACTATTGGGAAGCGTCTGCTATGGTAGGCGCTTTTCTATCCCCGCCTGCTCTTTTCTTATACATTTCATCTTTTGCGTTTATTTTTCGTTGACCCCGATGTTATCTAGTGGCACTGAAATGCTCTAACAAACTGTCGCTAAGACATTATTGTTTCGTAGATGGATATTTATCTTACTTTACGTGAATCCGTAAATCTACAATTGCAAAAGTGATAGACAATGTACCTTGCTAGTGTAATGGATCATGGACATAAACGTATTCTTATTCGGCAATCGTATTATGATGAGAACCTGAATAGTTATTCCTATCGTTCGGTTTTTGATCTTGGGGATAATCCCGGAAACTTTATTCATGAATTTAATGATCGGGTGATATATTTTGATGAATCCCTGGAAGTTGCTGTAGCCAATGAGCTTGGAAAAGACCCGACTGTATTTCTTGAAGAACTACTTTGGGATTACCTGCCAGTTAGGCAGCGCCAGAAAATTGAAGATTTTCATAGGGGCAGTTACATTAAGTTGAGACCTCTTTCTGGGGTAGAGCAGGCGGAGGTAGAAAAGTATATCCATATTTTTGATCGCCGCAGACTTTTTTATATTCGCTATGGAGCCGTAGATCAAAGCAGGATTTATCGCCTTAACGATAAACTCTACCGTCCACTGTTATATAAATGTCGGGATGAAAAGGAGCATTATTTCAGTAATCTAGAGTTATCACTTTCAGGTTCAGAATTAAAAAAGTACATCTACGTGATTTTTAACCTGCAGAAATACTTCTCAAAAAGCTACTCGGCCTATATGCCGGAAGCCTTAGATCTCGAACATATGGATAAGGCATTCATTGACGAGCTTTGTTTTCTAAACAGTGATGAAAATTTCTGGCAAGATCGACTAAAAACAGATAGCCTGCGGCATCATCTGCAGAACTATTTATTTAGGTTCTTTGATTATGAATTTGCCCACCGGTCATTTGCGTATGACTTCATCCGCGACTTTCGCGCCAGCCACAGGAAGTTTAGATGGCCGGCACGGAGTCAGGCTGTCAGTGAAGAGGAGACCAGTGATGTTTTTGGCATAAAAATTGAGAAACTGCGCAAAATGGGGAAAACTGATCTGTTGAAAGCTTTCAGGAAGAAAGCTAAGGAGCACCATCCTGATCGTGGTGGGGATCAGGAAAAATTCGTTACCTTGTTGGCTGCATATGAAGAGTTAAAAAAAAGGCTTAAAAAAACGAAGTAATTTTGATATCTTCCGCTATTTAGATACTATAAAAAAACAATATAATTCTTGCGAGAGAAATGGAAGAGGTAATTCTTGGGGAGGAATGGGTGGAATATTATGATATGTTCCCGTATTTCTCGCACCATAAAATTCGTCAGGGCTGTCATCCGTGGAAGATGATAAAGACTGACTCTAAGAAGGCGATAGTGCTCATCCACGGTCTTTCTGACTCTCCTTATTATATGCTTGCTCTGGCCAAATTTTTTCATGAAAAACTATCCTATTCAGTCTTTATTCCACTCCTGCAATGTCATGGATTAAGAGAACCGAATGGCATGGATGGAGTAAGTTTTGAGGAGTGGAAAAAAAACGTGATCATGAGTGTTAATGTTGCCAGTAAATATGGAGAAACATCGATTGGCGGCCTTTCTACTGGAGCTACCCTGGCCATTTCTGTAATGGAGACTATGGAGCAAATCAACGGTTGCCTTTATTTATTCTCTGCTGCACTGGCATTTGCCGGTGGAGTAATTGGCCGTACCAAGGAGTGGATTATTAGAACAAGGATTGCCGATATTCTTAAGTATTTTGATCGAAAAAGATCATTGATAAGCGGGCATCCTTACCGTTATGCCTATATGGATATGGGGGCAGCAAGAGAACTTTCCCGCTTAATCAAAGAACTTTCACCAATAATAGCAAGCTATGGGCAAGCTAGACCATACAAACACTTTGTTTTTGCGGTTCATCACCAAACTGACAAAGTTGTCAGTTTTTCAGCCGTACAGGCTTTTCTCAACAGGGTGCCAATGAGCAGACATCGGTTTATGCAAATACCGGAGAACATCAATGTGGCTCACGCAGGGGTTGTTCTTCACAAAGATATCCATTCACCTGACGATGATGATATCATCCTGGAAAAGGCAAATCCTCTTTTCCCCCAACTCCTTGCGGAAATAACCCATATGGAAAAAAAGAGGCAGTGGTTAGGGTTGGGTAACACATCGAATTAGTATTTTATATAAAGAATTCATTTTGTCTGAAAAGAGAAGAGAAGTCCTTGAAGCCGATGGATAACAAGGGTAAGGTAACGCGCCTAGGCCATAAACAATAAAATAATTTAGCTGAAATCTGTTGCTGCTGTGAGGTGTATATGGGAAGATTGATCGAAATATACGATACGACGTTAAGAGATGGGACGCAATCGGAGAATTTTAACCTATCAGTCGATGATAAAGTGAAGATCAGTTTGGCCTTGGATGAATTGGGCGTCGACTATATTGAAGGTGGCTGGCCTGGATCTAACCCCATATCCGTTGAATATTTTAAGAGAATGAGAGATGTTGAGCTCAAACATTCCCGACTTGCTGCTTTTGGATCTACCAGGCATTTTCAAAAAAAGGCAGAGCAAGACCCGAACGTACAAGCACTTCTCGATGCCGGGACCCCTGTGGTTACAATCTTTGGGAAGAGCTGGGATATTCACGTCCATGACGCTTTAAAAATTAGCCTTGATGATAATCTGCATATAATTGAAGACACTTTGGCGTATTTGCGTCCATTGGTAAAACACTTGGTATATGATGCAGAGCACTTTTTTGACGGTTTTAAAAATAATAGAGAATATGCTCTCGCCACATTGGTCAAAGCCGTGAGTGGTGGTGCGGAAACGATTGTTCTCTGCGATACCAATGGAGGAACCCTACCAGGAGAACTGCAGCCAATAATCACTGAGGTTCAACAGTATCTTGATGCATTAGATCGTAAGGTAAAGCTTGGTATTCATTCACACAATGATTCTGAAACTGCTGTAGCCAATGCTCTTCTTGCTGTTTCACTGGGTGCGGATCATGTGCAAGGTACTATCAACGGTTATGGCGAAAGGTGTGGCAATGCCAATCTGACCTCAATTATCCCTGCAGTTACCTTTAAAATGGGCCTTGAAAGTGAGGTCAGTAAAAACATTTCCCAATTGTATGAGGTATCTCGACTGGTTGATGAACTCGCCAATCTTCACCACAACCGCTATCAGGCCTACGTAGGTGAGTCGGCTTTTGCTCATAAAGGTGGTATTCACGTCAGTGCCGTGGAAAGGAACCCTTTAACCTATGAACATATCAATCCGGACAAGGTTGGAAATATGAGGCGGGTGCTCATTTCCGACCAGTCAGGGCGCTCAAATATACTGCATAAAGCTGCAAAATGGGACTTGAATATTGAACCTGATGACCCAATTCTTGGTTCAATTATCCAGGAGCTAAAAGAGTTGGAGAATCTAGGATATCAATATGAGGGAGCTGAGGCCAGCTTTGAGTTGCTCATGCATAAACATCTGGGTATGCAGCGGAAATATTTTGAGTTCAAAGGCTTCCGAGTGATGAATAACAAGTATCGCATGGATAAACCGCCATTGACAGAAGCCACCATTCGTCTGTCTGTCGGTGGAGATGAGATTCATACTGCGGCGATGGGGGATGGTCCTGTAAACGCTCTCGATAAAGCAATTCGTAAGGCACTCAGTCCTTTTTACCCGTGTTTACAAGAGATGGAGCTCACCGATTATAAAGTGAGAGTGCTTACTGGAGAGAAAGGTACCGAGGCCAAAGTTCGGGTATTGATAGAAAGTAAGGACAAAGAGTCAAGTTGGGGTACAGTTGGGGTGTCGGTGAATATCATTGAAGCCAGTTGGCAGGCAATGATCGACGGAATAAATTATAAACTCATGAAAGAGTATAAAAACAGGTAGGTATTAGTTATCGGTGAATTGAGTCACAATGGCGTTGATTTGGTCACGCTTAAAAGGCTTTGTGAGTGAGGTGAGAAAACCATACTGACTGTAATTCATCATCACCGGATGGGTAGAATCGCCGCTGAGCACAATAATTCTGGCATTTTGGTCAATATCCAGAATGTCTTTAGCTGTCTCCTGGGCACCGAGGCTTTCAGGGATATGTAGATCCAGGAGAACCAGGGAGATTGGATCATTCCTTTCGAAGTGTTCACGATATTCCTCAATCGCTTCATAACCATTATTTACAATTATCGTCTGATATCCCAAAGGTTCAAAAAATCTACCCAAAATTTCTTGCAGGGTATCTTCATCATCCATGAGTAATACTTTTTTGTGAAAATGTTGAGTCCCCGATGGCGGCTCATGTTGCACTGTGGTTTTTTCTGTCGCAGCCATTACCTTGAGAATGGGTTCAAGACCAGTGAGGATATCATTTATAAGTGTATCAATGCCAGGATCAGTTGGTTTCGTTTTACACATTTCGTGCAGTATTTGGGCTTTTTCTGCCAAGAAGTTGAGGCCACATTGTAAGAGAACACCTTTTAAGGCATGACCATAATCACCTACGCTTCGGTAGTTGCGGGCTTGCTGCGCATTTTCAATTTTTTTCAAATTATGTTGGATATTCAACTGTGCAGTAAGGAGAAAATCTGAAACTTTATCTTGCTGCAGGCCAACAATGTCAACGAGGTAAGCTCTCAGTTGTGCGAGTGATGGCAGATATTCGTTGTTTTTATAATGATCAATTGGTTGCAGCCCCATAGGCATGTTGGTATTGCCAGAGGTGGAAAGCGCTTTTTTGGCTGAAAGAAGTTCGTTGAGGCTGACATAGAGCTGTTCAGCCTGAAACGGTTTAGTTATGTAATCATCCATACCCGCTTCGAGGCATAGATCCATATCACCAGCCATGGCATGAGCGGTCATTGCCATTATTGGAATATGGCTTCCACTTACTCTTTTTTCCAGATTTACCAATAAATC
>CAZWVC010000105.1:0-12535 GCA_964637245.1 uncultured Desulfocapsaceae bacterium | reverse complement strand
CTGCACGTTTTTATATTCATGAAAAAGAACTGGAAGCAATAAAAGGGTATCACCCACTTGATTTCAGATATGTTGAAGACTTTATCTTTGAAATTGAAGAAAATGACCAGATCGAAACAGTACAGAATGACATTGAGGTTGTTCCGGGTATACAGTTAGTTCACACCCCCATACACACACCTGGTGGCTTGACGGTTTTTATACAGACAGCAAAAGGTACTGCGGCAATAACTGGATTTTGCGTGATCAAGGAGAATTTTGAGCCACCGGTCCAGATAAAAGCCATGGAAATGGAAGTTATTCCACCCGGTACCAATATAAATACCTATGAGGCTTATGACACTATGATCAAAATAAAGCAAATGGCCGATATTCTCCTGCCACTCCATGAGCCGGAATTTGCCTCTATAGCCGATATCGGTTAATTTCCTAACGTGGTGAAAATTATTCAAGCAAATTAAGTTGAAAAGTTTTTGCTCATCTACCAAATACTCATTATTGTATATTAGTATGCTTGAGTATCAATATTATTGATACTCAAGAAGAAGTATGAGGTTGTGGGTTTCAACTACGGCAACTCCTTCATTCTCTTCTCTCTGCTGCTTTGTAATAAATAGTTTATATATAGATGAAATTGATTAATCGATCGATGTTCATTTTCATTCATCAAATAAACTAATAATTATTTTTTGAGTCTGTATTAATTATTACTAATCAATTCATAACGCGTTAATAATTGACTTGTCGTCGTTATTTCTATATAGAAAAGGTATATTTTTCAGACCCTATACGACTATAACCCTGTTACCCTTGAGTTTACAGGGAAAATTCACCTCATAAGCCCCCCAAAAGGAGATGCTCATGTCTGTGAAAATTTTTATTAAAAGAAAAGTTACCGACAGCAATATTATTGAATTGACTATTCTATTGAAAAAATTACGTAGTTTGACTATTAACCAACCTGGATATATTTCTGGTGAAACCCTTCGCCGTGTAGATCAAAAAGATGAGTGCATGGTGATCAGTACCTGGCGTTCGGTTGAAGATTGGAATAACTGGTTGCGCAACGAAAAGCGCATAACCATTCAGGGAGAAATTGATAGATTGCTCGGCCAGGAAACAGAATATGCGGTGTATGAAGACTAAATTCCTGGAGATTTTCAGGAAAAAAACTCCTCTGGCAGGTTTTAATTCGGGCTAATAGTCCCGTAAAAATTAGTTTTATCAATGCGTTGACAAGCACGTCAACACACTCCAATTTATAAAATTATTTGAGGCAAATCAGCATGTTAATTGAAGGTTTCAAGTTAATGTTTGTCGGCATGGGAACGGTTGTGCTGTTCCTCTGTTTCATGATTCTGCTCCTCCAGCTTGTCTCCAAGCTGACCAAGGAACACACTACCAGAGAACACGATGCTGTAGAGCTTGAGCGAAAATTGTTGGCTGAGGCTGCAAAAGTAAAGAAAAGGCGTGAGATAGAAGCCCGGGCAGTACCAGCAATACAAGATGATGAGGATGATATTGCAGTCATTGCAGCCGCTATTGCTGCCTTTGAAGCAGATCGAATCCGAACCTGTTAACATGCCAGTAAATTATTGAGATGGAGTCAAATTTGACATCTATCCTATCCAAGATATACGCAACTCTAAAGGAGAGGAACAGTGGGTAAAAAAGTAATTAAATTCATGGATACGTCTTTCAGGGATGGTTTTCAATCCGTTTTTGGTGCACGAGTACTTTCAGATGATTTTATGCCAGCACTGCAGGCAACAGTAGACGCAGGAATTACCCACCTTGAAGCAGGTGGTGGTGCACGATTTCAAAGCCTGTTCTTCTATTGTGGCGAATCAGCCTTTGACATGATGGATCGCTTTCGCGAAGAAGTTGGACCAGACTGCAATCTGCAAACATTGGCTCGCGGCATCAATGTCGTTGCCTTAAGCCAGTGCCCAAAAGATATCATCGACCTTCATGCCAAAATGTTTAAAAAGCACGGAATGACCACGATCCGTAATTTCGATGCTCTGAATGACGTGCGCAACCTGACTTACTCAGGCCAACGCATTGCCCATCATGGTCTTAACCACCAGATTGTTATTTCGGTAATGGACCTACCTCCAGGATGTTCAGGCGCTCACGATCCCGAATTCTATATGAACCGCCTCCAGCAGATTCTTGATGCCGATATTCCTTATCATTCCATTTGTTTTAAGGATGCCTCTGGTACCGCAAACCCCAGAAAGGTTTACGAGACCTTTAAACAGGCTCGCAAAATTGTACCAGAAGACACCATCCTCTGGTATCACACCCACGATACAGCTGGCTTAGGTATTTCTCAAAACCTTGCAGCAATCGAAGGTGGTGCCACTGGGATCGACCTGGCAAAGAGCCCAGTAAGCGGTGGAACCTGCCAACCCGACATCCTTTCCATGATTCATGCACTCAAAGGTACAGACTTCACCCTTGATCTTGACTATGAAAAAGTCCTCACTGCATCAGAAGTATTTACCGAAGCGATGAAGGATTATTTCTTCCCACCAGAGGCAAAAATGGTATCTCCGACTGTTACACTTTCACCAATGCCTGGTGGTGCACTAACAGCAAACACCATGATGATGCGGGATACCGGAACCCTTCACCTCTACGCCGACGTCATCAAGGAGATGGCTGAAGTTGTCGCCCGCGGCGGTTTTGGTGCCTCGGTTACCCCAGTATCCCAGTTCTATTTCCAGCAAGCTTATCTCAATGTTACCCAAGGCAAATGGAATAAAATTAATCCAAATTACGGCAACATGGTTCTTGGCTATTTCGGCCGTACCCCAGTTGAGCCAGATCCTGAGATTGTCAAAATAGCCTCTGAGCAACTGGAAAAACCTGTGTTTACCGATGATCCTGTTGACATTCTCGAACCAGGTATTCCCAAGGCAACAAAAATCCTCGAGGAAAACGATCTGCCGGTCAATGATGAAAACATATTCATCGTCGCCAGCTGTGAGCAAAAAGGCCTCGATTTTCTCCTCGGTAAAGCCGTCACTAATATCCGCAAGGTAACCGATGAAAAGCCGGAAGAGAAAAAGAAGGCCGCCGCCCCAGCTGGAACTGGAGCCGTACCTGCTAGCGGACCTCGTTCATACACCATTACCGTCAACAACAGACCATACAACGTAGTCGTTGCGGATGGCGCAGCAGGTGGTATCCAGGCAGTACCTGCTGGTTCCGCTCCTGCTGCTCCTGCAGTTGAAGCTGTTGAAGGAACAGACGTTGATGCACCTACCCCGGGCAATATTCTCAAGGTATTGGTAGAGGTCGGCGATGAGGTGGAAAAAGATACTCCGCTGATAATAATGGAAGCGATGAAAATGGAGTCTGAGGTAAAAGCACCACAGGCTGGAAAAATAGTTGCTGTTCATGTCAACGCTGGTGAAACCGTGCAAACATCTGAGCCACTGGTTACAATTGCCTAAAATCATTTACAGTATCCGGCAATCAGCCTGATACTGTAATTCCTTTCTTCGTTGCTACACGGAAAGAATTATGAAAACTCGAATTTTCTTGCTCACTTTAATTGGTGTCTGCCTGTCAATCTGTTCATCTGCCTGGTCAGATGAACAAAGAGTGGAAATCCGCTCTCCAGCCGATGCCAAGATTTTGCATTTGGATATATCCCCGGGAAGCCTGGTATATAGCGGTGATAGTATAGCTACCTTAAAAAAGGATGATGGTACTAAGATTATTCTTCGTGCAGGTGTTTCTGGTAAGGTTATCGATGTAAACTTCCAAACATATACTAAAGTTAAAGAAGCAGAGGTAATTGGAACCATTGCTCCTTCAGTAATTGTCGCTGACATCCCTGAAAGTGGGGAAAGTCAAAAATTGCCCAAAATGGGCGAACTGGTTATCAACCTGTTTAAAACCACAGGTGTTGCCGGAATTATAAGCGACCAGATAACCAAGGACTGGACCCTCGGTATTGGCCGGGTGTTAATGATATGTGTGGGTCTTCTGCTTATTTATTTGGGTATCTTCAAAAAATTTGAACCACTGCTTCTCATACCCATTGGTTACGGTGCTATTCTCTCTAATATCCCACTTGCCGGAATTGCTGACCCCGGAGGAATTCTCTTCTATATTTATGAAGTAGGTATTTTGACCGGAATTTTTCCATTATTGATTTTTATGGGGGTTGGTGCACTGACTGACTTTGGACCAATGATCGCTAACCCTAAAACCATCTTACTTGGTGGTGCAGCTCAGTTCGGCATTTTTACCACTCTGCTTGGCGCACTTTTGCTATCTGACTTTGTACCAGGGATTGATTTTTCTCTCAGGGATGCTGCTTCTATAGGTATAATTGGTGGTGCGGACGGTCCTACGGCTATTTTTCTCTCCAGTCAGCTTTCTCCGAGATTGCTGGGGTCTATTGCAATTGCAGCCTATTCATATATGGCATTGGTACCACTTATTCAACCACCAATCATGAAATGGCTGACCTCCAAAGAAGAGCGTGAGATAAAGATGGTTCAGCTACGTTATGTCTCCAAGATCGAAAAAATCCTGCTGCCGCTTATGGTGCTGGGTATTTGTGCTACTCTGCTACCTTCAGCAGCACCACTTATTGGTATGTTCATGCTTGGTAACCTTGCCAAGGAATGTGGGGTTATCGATAGACTTTCAGATACCATCAAGAATTCGCTGATGTACACAGTCACCATCTTCTTAGGTCTTGGAGTAGGAAGTAAACTCTCAGCAGATAAGTTTCTCAATATGGAAACCCTGGGAATTCTAGCTCTGGGTATGATCGCATTTTGTATCGGCACAGCTTCAGGTATACTTATCGCCAAACTGATGAACAAGATGTCTAAAACACCAGTTAACCCTTTGATAGGGGCAGCAGGAGTTTCAGCTGTACCGATGGCTGCAAGGGTAGTAAATAAAGTTGGTCTTGAGGCAAACCCACAAAACCATCTGATTATGCATGCAATGGGCGCAAATGTATCAGGCGTAATTGGTTCTGCTGTTGCGGCAGGGGTACTCCTGGCACTGCTATAGCTGTTATTTCAACAGGTCGTGCATCTGCTACATCATTCTCGACCTGTTGATAACCATATCAACCTACCGACTTTGTTACAATTTCACTGTCAAAATAGTTCACCGCCATACCTCCGTCAACAACCATGGTCTGGGTAGTAATCCCCGAGGATCTCTCAGAGAGTAGAAATAGTGCAACGTTTGCTGCTTCAAGTGTTGATATTGCTTTTTTCCGCAGAATTGCCTTTTCTGCATAAAGATAGCTGTCAATATAACCAGGTATTCCAGCAGATGCTGAGGTTTTGAGCAAACTTGGTGCCACAGCATTGAAGCGAATATTGGAAAAGGAGGAAAAGCTTTTTGCAAGAAAGCAAAGAGATGAATCCAGTGCTGCCTTTATGGGCGCCATATAGCCATAATTCTCGGCCGCCATTTTGGTTGTCGATATGGAGATGGTCACCATGGAAGCATTTTCAGCCATAAGTTCTTTAAAATGATTGGCTATGCTGATGAAGGAAAAACAAGAAATATTGACTGCTTGGAGAAAGTCCTGCTTGTTTGTTTCATGAAATGGCTTAAAACCATCCTGGTAATTGGCAAAGGCAATGGAATGAACAATCCCATGGAGAAGTATATCTTCACCTTCTCCCAGCTCTTGTTGGATTTGATTTCGCACCTGGATTATATTGTTTTCATCTTCCACATCACAGATGAAAACCGGAGAATCAGGAAACAGTTTTTTGGCTGTCACTTCTCGTTGCTCGGAGCGAACTACGTGAATTACTTGTGCACCTGCGGTAATCAGTTCGCGTGCAATGAAATAGGCTATAGACTTTTTATTCGCCAGACCAAAGACTACAAATCGTTTCTTTTCAAGATTTAAAAAGCTCATGGATCACGAAATATATTGGGTTTGTATTCTCGTTGAGATACCAGCAAAAAATAATTTCCTAGAATTTCTGCTATATGGTGGTTGACACGCCTTGCAAGATACAATAGAGA
Organism: uncultured Desulfocapsaceae bacterium; assembly: GCA_964637245.1. Taxonomy (GTDB): domain Bacteria; phylum Desulfobacterota; class Desulfobulbia; order Desulfobulbales; family Desulfocapsaceae; genus Desulfopila_A. The sequence continues at coordinate 6,505 of CAZWVC010000105.1, read as the reverse complement.
GCAGGGGGACACAAGAAAACAATTATAAAGAACGTTGTGCATCTCTTGCTTGTCAGTTCCTGGACAAAATACTTACCTGCACCTATTTTAGTATATCTTAATAGATTCACACTTTAATACTTAACTCTCTTGCCCTTTTGGACATTAGTTCTACGGATTATGAAACAATATATTATTGGTATTGATACCGGCGGAACTTTCACAGATGCCGTTATTTTAGAAAAATTGACAGGAAAGGTCATCCAGACCACTAAAACACCAACCACCCATCATCAGCTTTCACAGGGTATTGCCTTGGCACTTAAAGATATTTTAGGTCTCTCAGAAATATCGCCTCAGGCAATAGATAAAGTGGCAATTTCTTCGACACTTGCAACAAATGCTGTGGTTGAAAAAAAAGGAGCACGTGTGGCAGTTCTGGTAATTGGCTATGTAAAGCATTTCAAATTACCTGTTCAAGCTGTACTCTTCATGAAAGGTGGTCACACCATAACCGGAGAGGAAGAGGAGCCCCTGGATCTTGACTATTTGGTTTCAGTCGTTGGTAGTCTCAAAGAGGAAGTTGATGCCTTTGGTGTATGCTCATCCATGTCCTTTAAAAATCCAACCCATGAGCTCGTTGCCGAAAAGGCTATTGCAATGATTGCCCCTAAACCGGTCTTTTGTTCGCATAGGATTAGTCAGCAGGCAGGTATGCAGGAAAGAGCCGCAACAGCAGGTCTCCACGCTAAATTAATGCCGCTTATGCAGGAGTTTATTGAAGGTGTTAACGAAGCTATGAATAAACAAAATATAGCCTGCCCGATGGTAATTATCGGAGGCAATGCTCAACCAATCAGTTCCCAAAAAGCTGTTGAGCACGCTGGCATGACCGTTGCCAGTGGACCAGCCTGCACGGCATCTTTTGGTTCGCAGCAAAGCCAAGATCACGCTCTCATTATTGATATTGGTGGTACAACCACCGACATTACCATGATAGAAAATGGTCAGCCGCTCTTCTCTGCTGAGGGTTGTCACATTGGCGACTGGAAAACCCATGTAGAAGCAATAAAGATGCTTACCCGAGGAATTGGTGGGGATAGCCATGTCATTCTCGATGAAAGAGGCAGAATGAGCATTGGACCACGAAGAGTAACACCTATCTCTACATCAGGATGTTCCTCGCAGCTTGGTACTTGGCTTGGGTGCGGGAAAAAATCTAAATGCATTGATCTCATTACATTCCCGGATGAAAGAAATATGCCAAATGATATCTTGAACATTCTTAGGGACAAAGGACCTTGTACCCTTGAAGAGCTTCAACACAATAGCGGTATCAGCGGTATACCTTTAGATAAGCACTTGGAACGGTTAAGTCGTTATCAGCTTATTCGGGAAACCGGCTTTACCCCAACCGATGCTTTACATGTCTTAGGAAAAATTGATCTGGGAAATACGGCTATGGCCGAAACTGCAGCGACGATTCTTGGTGATCACCTTAATTTGAGTGGAGTTGAATTTGCCCAGAGTGTGGTAGACAAGACAGCAGAGCATATTGAAAACATAATTTTGGAATTTGTAACCGACCATTACTGGCAAAAATCACTGGTCAACTTTATCGCAACCCGAAATGAACATCCGGTACTTGGCGTAGATTTCTCACTTAAAATACCCCTTGTCGGAATAGGTGCTGCGGTCCAACACTTTTTACCACAAATTGCTGAGCGGTTGAAAACCAAAGTCTATTTTCCCAATAACTATCAAGTCGGCAATGCTATTGGTGCGGCTCTGACTCTCAATAAACATATTGACTGTTAATGCTGACCTTGGTTTTTATGCTGAATGGTTTACATTAAGGCTATGAAAAAAGAATGCGAAGCATGTGGGGGCTCAGGACAAATCGGTTATTTTCAGGGGGAAAGTAGATTTATTATAACCTGGGATGAATGTCTTGAGTGTAATGGGACAGGAATTATGGAACATGGGGATGAGGTAAAAATACCTGAATCTGCTCCTCTGGATGCCGGACAGAATTCCTCTGAAAACACTAAAGCTGATGGTACCAAGGACAAAAGAAAATGATTGCATCACCGCCACTCTACTCTAACAAAGAAGAGCTTGCCAATGCAGCAAGCCACGGACTAGGAGTGCTGCTTTCGATAACTGCACTGGTACTCATGGTTGTTTTTTCGGTTCTCAATGGCAATGGCTATCACATTGTCAGTTGCTCCATTTTTGGTGCCAGTCTCATAGTGCTTTACACCATGTCTACCCTCTACCATGTGATTCGGAAACCTCATTTGAAAAAATTGTTCAGGGCTCTTGATCATTCCTCTATTTATTTGTTAATTGCTGGAACTTACACCCCTTTTACACTGGTTAACCTGCATGGTTCCTGGGGCTGGACACTCTTCGGACTCGTATGGGGTTTTGCGTTACTTGGCATTATTGTTCAGATTTTTACAGGACAACGCTTAAAACGGTTCTCTTTGGGGTTATATATCAGCATGGGCTGGCTGATTATCATTGCCGCTGGGCCACTAATTGAAAATGTGGAAATTGGTGGGATAGTATTACTCTTAAGTGGTGGTTTGAGCTATACATTGGGAGTCATTTTCTATGTATGGAAATCACTGATTTTTAATCATGCAATCTGGCACCTATTTGTCCTGGCAGGTAGTATTCTTCACTTTCTTGCCGTGTTCTTCTATGTCGTTCCATCATAGAGTTTGATGGCATATTAAAAGGTTATTCCGATAAAAACATGGTCCTTTTCATTAAATGCCGACTAAAGCTTAACTTCCCTGACGGACACTAGTACTCAGTATGAAAAAACGTATCCTTGAAACTATATATAATGAATTCGAAAACTGGGCATCGACACAGAGATTCTCTTGCCAAGCTGGTTGCTCGACCTGTTGCACCCAAAATGTCACTATCACTGCCCTGGAGGGTGAAAGAATACTTGAATACTGCATGAATGAAAATCTTCGTTCATGGTTGTTCGGCAAACTTGAAGGGTTTAAAAGCCCTGGCAATCCGCAGCAAACAACAAATGAATACGCTCTTGCTGCCTTGCATGGGAACGAAGAAAGCTATCTGCAGATCACCCCTACGGGAAAATGTCCATTCCTAGAAGATGACATGTGTAAAATCTATCTAGTACGACCTTTCAGTTGCAGGTGCTTTGCTTCTGAGTCGGTTTGCCGTACAAATAAGCCAGCCACTGTTGCAGATCAATATCTCTACAGTTCAATGGTCACCATGCAGATAATTGAACATCTCGGTCAATTTGATCAGTGGGGGTATATTACTGACGTTTTATCTTGTCTGATAGACGTAAAAAATTATGCAGGCTTTAGCGGTAAAACTGCTTGTGCTAAACAAGAACTGTCAACCAATGTGAGAGTAGCCCAACCGCTTCCAGGGTTCTTAATTCCACCAGAGTATCAGCAACAGATCAATCCACTTCTTCGTGCAATTTTTGATGCGCGTATTGAAGAAAAAACTGTTGAACAGATATTAAACGGCAACTAAATTAAGGATATTTCATTGGTTACATAAAAAGGGAATCGGAATAGAATTCTTCACCCAATAGCATTGTTTTTTTAATTAAAACATTGTTTTATCAAGCTTTTAAGTAAAAATGCTACACTCAAATCCTACACAAGCTATCCCGATTCATGGCCTGTATGTTAGCATATGTTGATTTAATTATTAAAATCAGGTAGATATGTTAAAGTTAATCACCGATTAACATCAGCCACATAGGCATACAACTCGATAAAACCTGGGATTATCTTCATGTCAAAGTACTTGAAAAGAGGCACATCTTCCCTTTTTTCAATAAAGAATACATTTTTTTTCTTTTGCATCGCTTTTGCGATTCTGCTTATTACCATTTTCATTGTTCTTCGTATTCAGGAAAAAAGCGCGTTTAAGGAACAACAACAGCTTACCGTTGCTCTGCGCAATGACATTAACAGACATCTGGAAACAAACTACAAGGAAACCTGCAGAGCCTTAGCTAAGCAGGGTGTGGTACTTGAACTATTTGCCGATCCCACCACTAGAAATACCCAACGAGCAACTCAACTGCTTAATTCCAGTAGAGAGATTCTTGGTGCAAGTCTTATCTATATTCTGAATGAGAAGGGGACTGTTACTGCCTCATCTTTTTCTGATAATGGAATTACTCTGTATGGCAATAATTATAAGTTTCGACCATACTTCGCGAAAGCCATGGAGGGTTTCGACTATTCCTATGCTGCCATAGGGGTAACTACAGGAAAAAGAGGAATATATTTCAGCAGTCCAATACGCAACCTAGACATGGAAATAATTGGTGTGGCCGTCATCAAGGGTAGCTTGGAAACCATTGACAAAATTCTTTTAAAAGCTGCCAACCAAGGTCCCACTGCCATAATATCAGATGATGGCATTGTTTTTGCGGCATCTGAAGACTCATGGCTTTTTAAGGCATCAAAACCATTGGATCCGAATAAACGTATAAAGATCTTGGAATCCGGGCAATTTTCTCTACAACCTCTCACGCCTTTGTCCATTGATCTGGGTAAAACCTATATTGATTATGCTGACAAGCGTTTTCGGGTGCAGTACCAGAAAATTGAGCTTGAGCAGTGGTCGACCGTTACCCTTGTTCCGCAAAAGTCGGTGTATTTTACAATCCTGATCACCTGTATAGTCTTCATTGTCCCAGTATATTTCTTTTTTCTGAAGCTTAATAATACTTATAATGAGTTGAAATTTAAAAATAAAATCAATCAACAAAATATTCATCTCACACAATTGAATGAGGAGATGAAAAAGGAAATTGAGGAGAGAAAAGAAACAGAGGCTAAACTTATTAGCGTGAGTGATCAGGAATTACGCTACCGAATGCTTTTTGAACAATCCAAAGATGCGATTACCATTGTATCTCACGATGGTAAGTTTCTTGAGGCCAATCAAGCATTTTTATCCATGATGGGCTGTACAAGAGAGGAAGTGATGGGCATTAACCCAAGGGACTTCTGGATCAGCCAAGAAGATCGGGTAATCTGGATCAGTCTGCTCAAGGAACAGGGCTCAATCATTGACTATCAAAGTAAACAAAAAACAAAAACAGGTGAAATTATAGATCTCAACCTTACTACCAACGCCACTATCAATCGAGATGGCAAAATAGTCTACCTCACTATACTCAGGGACATTACCGATAAACTTGAAGATGAAAAGAAGCTCATTGCTGCAAAAACAGATGCAGAGCAAGCCAATCTAGCCAAGTCTAGTTTTCTTGCCAACATGAGCCATGAAATTCGAACTCCAATGAACGGTATTATTGGTATGACCAATATTGTTTTGGAAAGCAGCCTGGAGAAGGAACAGCGTGATTACCTTGAAATGGTACGCTCATCGGCTGATCGATTACTCGATATTATTAATAATATACTTGATTTTTCTAAAATTGAAGCTGGAAGACTGGAGCTTGAGGAAATTGAATTCAATCTCCAAGAGAAGTTTAATGAGCTAACTTCCCTGATGTCAATGAAAGCGCAACACAGCAATGTATCTTTGTCAGCTCATATTGAAGACAATATCCCTGCAGAGTTGATTGGTGATCCAACAAGGTTTATGCAAATTCTGATCAATCTCACCAATAATGCCATTAAGTTTACCGAAAATGGCACTGTAACATTATATGCCAGCATCAAAAAGGAAATCTCTCCAACCAGAATTCTGCTCTATTTCGAAGTTGAAGACTCTGGCATTGGCGTTCCACCAGAAAAACAGGAGGACATTTTTGAATCCTTTGCCCAGGCGGATGCCTCAACCACACGTCAGCATGGAGGAACGGGTTTAGGTCTTGCCATTTCCTCACAACTATGCCGACTTATGGACGGCGAAATCGGAATGAAAGCTAAAGAAAATGATGGCTCAGTCTTCTGGTTTACCGCAGCTTTCTCTCTTCCGGATGAAACAACACAGCAAAGGCGACTGCAACATGGCAAGATAATCAGCAGTGAGCTTACTCGAGAAGAGATATTTAGAGATATTCATATTCTCCTCGCAGAAGATGATTTTATCAACAGGACTCTCGCCCTGGCGGTATTGGAAAAAGCCCACCTCAAAGTAACCACGGTGACAAACGGAAGGGAAGTTTTGGAAGAGTCCGGTCGCTGGCCCTATGATCTAATTCTCATGGATATCCAGATGCCTGAGCTGGACGGTTATGAGGCTACCAAAGCCATACGGGAACGAGAAAAAGAAACGGCAAAGCATACCCCCATCGTGGCTATGACCGCACATGCAATTAAAGGTGATGAAGAGAAATGTCTTAAAGCGGGTATGGATGACTATCTGACAAAACCAATTGATCCCGTCAAGTTATATACCGTTATCGAAAAGCATCTGCTTTATCGAGTTCTTGTGACCGATGATCATCCAATTAGTTTAAACCTTGCCGGTAGGATTTTTACCGAAATAGGCTGGCAGGTGACCCTTGCCGTTGATTATCAACAATGCC
>CAZWVC010000104.1:0-12577 GCA_964637245.1 uncultured Desulfocapsaceae bacterium | reverse complement strand
TAGGTTTTTTCGTGGTTTAGATAATTATAGAATCTACAAAGCTTTAGTCTTGCATTAACGCTAGAGTATATATTCTATAATTGTGAATAGTTACTAATGAGATACTTATTGATTTTTGCTCAGCTTTCTCAAAATTACCACTTTTTATACTTCAATAACAACACCGCCTCTACGCGGATCACCCGCCCCAGCAAGACCCGGAGTAACGGCATGTACACCACCGAAATAAACGTCAATATCGTTCCAGACGTTAATCTCAGTCTTTAATTCCGCTAACACTTCGGAAGCAAAGCCAGGCTCAACCTGCAAACATCCCTCGTCAAGGTACATTCGTGGTGCCTCCACTGCTTCCACCAAATCTCTATTAAAATCTATAACTTGGTTTAATACCTGTGATATAGCTGTGCGTATTCTTTTAGAACCACCGCTGCCAATTACTAACTGAACATCATTATCACGAACCAGAAGCGATGGTGACATCATCGAGCCTACCCTTTGCCCTGGCGGGCTGGTGTGAAAACCCTCTGGGTGCAAATCATCTTCTCCCATCATGTTGTTCAGCATGATTCCTGTAGCTGGGGCAAAATATCCTGATCCTTCACCGTTGGAACAGGTCATACTGGCACAATTACCTCGTTTATCGGCAATACTTATGTGGGTCGTGCCTCGCGAAAAAACTCGCATGTTTGCCAAACTCTCACCGATGCCATTGCCTAAAAATGCAGAGAGTGCTTCTGGATTGGTAATCCCCTCCTGACGTAACCGGTCAACCTCTTTCATCACAGAAAGAGTTAAGCGCAGGTGTTCGATGCTGCCCCAGGTATAATCAGGTTGGGGAAGCGCTGCAAATAAGGAGAGGGATAAGGCTATCAAAGAACCACCCATGGATGGTGGAGGAGATGTATACAAATCCAGATCACGGTATTTAACCTTGATAGGTTTTCTTTCCATAACTTGATATGAGCCCAAATCCTCTAAGGTGAGCAGGCCACCCAGCTCCTCCATTTCCACGACCATTGCCTGAGCAATCTCGCCATGGTAGAAACTTTGTCCCACATCTTCAGCAATATTTTCTATAAAACCAGCTAGTTTATCGTTAACAAGAAGATCACCAGGCTGTATATATTTATCATTTTCACCATAGAGTGATCGACCCGTTGCGGTACTGGTCATAATTGGATAGAGCAATTTTAAAAAGTTTGCCTGAAAATCGTTTACTTGATGGCCCTTGGCGTATTGAACAGCTGGGGCAACCACTTCTTTCAATGGCATTCTGCCCAGCCGCTTATGGGTATGCAATAATCCCTTGATAAGTCCAGGCACTGCTACAGAACCCAAACCAATGTTGAATATCTGTGGTGCTCCTGAGAATTCGATGGTCACCGGATAAAAATTTAAATCATCCAGAGCAACTTCTGCCCTTAACCCCGGGGTGTTGACGAAAAAATCAAAAAAAAGATTTTGGCCATTTGAGCTGCTGTGGCCAAGCAAAAAACCACCGCCACCCAAACTGGTTAAAGTCTGCTCCACCACTGTCGAGGCAAACCCAGCGGCAACAACTGCATCAAAAGCATTGCCACCTTCACGTAATATTTCGGCTGCAGCTTCACTCACCAGCTTATGCCCGGATGCCACAATACCTTTTTTATAGCTGCTCATTGCCAAAACTCCTGGTGTAACTGGGAAATAACTTTCTGCAAACTACCGGTCTCTTTATATATCTGCTTTTGATACATTGCACTTGTTCCACATAAAAGTATGCGTTCAATCTTTTTGAGGTAGTCATCACCAAAAAGCTGATCAGCATATCCTTGAATCTTCACAAGAAGAAGTTCGATGGCCTTGCGCATGGAAATTCTTTCATTGCTCAGATATCCCGAAGAATCTATAAAAAAACCATCTAACCCGTGGCGAACAGCCTGCCATTTATTTGCCCGCAATATGAGCATATTAGGTGGATCATGTTGCATTCTTTCTTCGGAAATCTGGGCAATAAGAGCTTGGATAAAGGCGACAATTGCGAGAATATCAGAAAATCGTCCGGGCAGGTCGCAAACCCTTATTTCAATTGTTCCAAACTGTGGACTTGGCCTGGCATCCCACCAGAGATCACGCAACGATCCAATAACACCATAGCCCTGCAAAAGTTCAACCTGATCTGTAAATTTCTGCCAGTCGGGAAAGTAACTGTAAATACCAGCGAGAGGTAATGATTCAAAAAGTTTCGTTCGGTAGGAGAGCAAACCAGTATCCTGGCTATTGGAGAAAGGTGATGATGTCGTAAGCGCTAGCAGTAAAGGTAGGTATAACTGCAAAATATTGCAGACCCGCATTGCCGTATCGCCATCACGAACCCCAATGTGAACATGCAGCCCTTGAGAGATAAATCGCCTACCAAGAATCTGCAGTTCACCCATTATTTTTTGATAGCGTTCGTTTTCAGTAAGAACTTGATCGGTATGCTTGGCAAAGGGATGCAATGAACTTGCAAAAAGCAGACAGTCATTATCCTCAGCCAATTCCTCCGCCATGGAACAGGTTTGCATTAGATCATTCTCAACATCTTGTACATTTTTACAGATACCGGTCTGTAACTCTAAAATTGATTGAATGAATTCATGAGTTATACGCGGGGCAAGAATGTCAGGTGAATTTTTTAACAGTACCGGGGCAAGTGGGACTAGGTTCAATGTTTTTTTGCTGATAACCTGGAACTCGATTTCAACTCCAATTGTATAGTGCTCATTGGGAGTAAACTGTAAAAGCTCATTTGGCTTTGTCATTTTCAGCTACCCTTCGTTGAATATTTTTCCCATAACCATTGCCAAGCAACAGCCGCATACCAGGAGGCACCAATGGCCAGAACGTCCTCATTAAAGTCAAAGGTGCGGCTGTGCGATACGCCGGCTCCATTGTCAAGAGCTGCACCAAAACGTACCATACAACCTGGTACTTGCTGTTGATAAAAAGCAAAATCTTCAGCACCTAGACTAGGAGCTCCTTGACTTTTGGTGATTTTTATCCCCTTGACTTGGGCCGCAGCAACCCGCCCACATTCAACCGCGATTTTGTTATTCTGCACAGCAGGAATTGCATTTTGAAACTCAAGGATGGCTTCTACACCATGCATTTTAGCAATGGAATCAACAACTCTTTTTAATCCATCAAGGGTGTTTTCACGGGTTTGATCATGGGTTGATCGAACTGTCCCCATCAGCACCGCTTCCTGGGCTATGATATTTTGAGCAGTACCTGCCTGAATACTGCCTATGGTAACAACAGCAGATTTATTCGGATCAACACCCCTTGAAATCAGAGTCTGCAAAGAGAGAATGAGATTAGCAGCGGCAACTACAGTGTCTACTGCCTCATGCGGCCGTGCTGCATGACCGCTTCGACCATGCAAAATGATGCGAAAGGGATCCGCCCAGGCACAAACAATACCCTCATCTATGGTTATAGTTCCGACTGGATAGTGGGTATCTACATGACCCGCAAATATGGCATCTACGTCATGCAACACACCGGCATCAACGATATGCTGGGCGCCATTGCCGTGCTCCTCCGCAGGCTGGAAAATTAATTTAACCTCACCAGGCAGATCATTCTCTGCCAGTATTGCTGCACCACCGAGCAGCATAGCTACGTGGCCGTCATGGCCACAGGCATGCATAATACCAGGATCATTTGAGGAGAAACTCAGCCCGGTTTCTTCAACCACGGGGAGGGCATCCATATCAGCACGCAATGCCACCACCGGACCTGGAGAAGCATTGCCTGATATACGCGCAACGACACCTGTTTGGGCAATACCACCTTCACTTGCAATGCCAATTTCAAGAAGTCTCTCTTGAATGAATGTAGCCGTTTTTTCTTCTTTGAAACTCAATTCCGGATGGGCATGAATATGCCGCCGAATGTCCTTCATCCAAGTTTTGAGCTGAGTGCTGGCTGAAATCAGGTCCTTATCAATTCCTTTTGGCATAATCATTCTATCCGAATACCATACAGACCATTATCAGCGTCGTCATTATCCGACTTATTCTTCTCTTCAATTATATCTTCTTCAGTTATAAGTGCTTTGGCCTCTCTTCCTTGGCTGTTACTTCCAGTTATAACTTTGCCAACGGTTAAGTTTTCATCCATGGGGTCAAGCGGTTGCTTAAATATGGCAATCAAGCCATCCCGGGTTTCTGTGACGGATACAAGTTCCCAGCCAGCCTGACCATATTCATTCAAGGATTGCTCTACCTCTGCCTCGTCTAAAAAAGAACTACCGAGAAAGCCCTCTTTCTTCAAATCGTAATGAACAGTTTTATAGCACCAGCGCATCAATGAGTCTCCTCAATATGACAAAAGAAATTATCACTGAGATGTAAGCAATTCATCATTTTTAAAAGTTCCTTCATACACCGCACCATTTGCTAAGGTTAGTTTGCCAATACCATTTCTTTTACCCTGACTGAATGAACCCTGGTATACACTACCATCAATGGAGGTCAAAATACCACTGCCATGGGGAAGATCTTCGGTAAAGTCACCTTCATAAATTGAGCCGTCACTATACTCTAATTTTCCTTTGCCGTTGAAGCTACCCTTTCTGAATTCTCCAATGTAGCGGCTACCATCGGCAAATTTATATTCGCCCTGACCATCAAATTGGTCATCCTTAAAACTTCCACTGTAGCTGCTGGAATCGGGATAAAAGAACTTGCCCTCACCCTCTTTTTTTCCCTTCACAAATTCGCCATCATACATTCGATTGTCATGATAGGTATATGCCCCGCGGCCATGAACTTTTCCTTCCTCAAACTCACCCGTGTACTGATCGCCGTTGGCAAAGATTATCGAACCTTTGCCGCGTATTATTCCACTCTCTATAGCTCCAGAGTAGACAGCTCCATTAGCAAATGTATAAGCAGCCACACCACTAAATGGTATGTCGTTTTGCTTCTCAGAAACGAGAATACCATCCTTCATTATTAGTTCTTTCTCCGATACCTGCTCCTTATCATCAAGGGATGAAGACACAATAGGAGTTGTCGTTGAACTATCGGGCTCTTTTGGGACAATCTTTTCTTGTACTTCAAGTGGCTTGCCGTCTTTAAACAAACCGCTGAATACTATTATACCTTTATTGGAGAGCGTTCCTGTTCCTTCAATTTTGTCCTGATTAAATTCACCTTCGTAAATATCACCGTTTTGATAAATAAAGGTTCCTTGTCCTTGCCGCAGATCATTGCTGAAATCCCCTACATATCTCGTACCATTGCTGTAGTCCAACTCACCCTTACCGCTTTTTTTGCCCTCAACAAATTGACCCCGGTAACGGCTTCCATCTAAATATTCCATCTTACCTTTACCGTGGATGACATTCTCACGAAATTCTCCTGTATATTTCAAACCTTCAGCAAAAGTAATCGTGCCCTGACCATGGTATTTATCATTTTTGAAAGATCCTTCATAAATATCACCATTTGCGTCTATGTATTTACCTTTGCCATGGCGGATATTGTTGTGAAATTCACCTTCATACCTGGAACTGTCAAGATAGAATTTTACCCCTTTACCAGCTGGTTTGCCGTTCCGGAACTCTCCTTCAAACCAGGTACCATCCTGAAACGTCAACTTACCCCATCCATCTATTATTGAATTTCTAAAATCACCTTTGTATTCTCGACCATCCGGAAAAAAGATTGCACCTTTGCCGTTGTAACGTCCATAGGAAAAATCTCCAATGTACTGGGTACCATCAGAATATGACAAAGTGCCTTTCCCATGAATTACATTTTCCTGAAACCCTCCTTCATATCTTCTGCCATCAGGACTGGTGAGGACTCCTTGGCCGTGCATCTTGCCATTTTCCATCTGGCCTTCATAAATTGCACCATCCGCGTATTTCAGCACACCTGTCCCATGTATAATACTATTTTTAAACTCACCACTATATTGCCTGCCATCCTCATGCACTATTGTTCCTGTGCCATTGATACAGTCGCCCTCTATACACTGGGAGCCATAAAGATGCGTTGAAAAAAAGAACAGAAGTAAAAATAGAAGATATATACTAAATTTCATATCGGTATGATCTCCACGTTCAATAGGGTGAAAGTTCTCAACTGCCTTCCTGATAAGCTTTGTGTACTTCTTCACCAATAATTTTGATTCCTCTTTCGACCTGCTTTTCATCCTGTGAATACGTTACGCGAATGCACTCCTCTTTATGCCTCCAATCATCTGCTTCAAGACCGGGAAAGAAATAATGACCACTAATGATTAATACGCCACGCCTCTTCAGCCTCTGATAAAGTTCTTTACATGAAATAGGCAGATTCTCCAACCATAACCAGATAAACATGGCACCTTCGGGTTTGTGGATCTGGTAGGGTGTTCCAGCTAATTCCTTATCTATGCTTGCAACGGCAGCCTTGGCTTTCTTATGATAAAAAGGTTGGATTATGTCCTTACTCAGGCGTATTATTTCTGTGGATTTTACCAGTTCATTGGCCAGAAATGCTCCAAATCCAGCAGGTGCCAGGGCCATAACGGCATTCATACCAGAGAGCAGCCGAATTATTTCTTCATTAGCGACAATAATTCCAGTTCGCACAGCAGGTAAACCAAGCTTTGATAGCGAGAGGCAGAGGATGATATTTTCATTCCACATCGGAGTAGCCTCGGAAAACACGATTCCAGGAAATGGTATGCCATAGGCGTTATCTATGATCAGCGGAACATTAGCTTCCCTGGCAAGCTGATCCATTCTTTCTAACTCTGCATCGGTCACGACATTGCCAGTTGGGTTGGTTGGTCGGGATACACAAATTGCCCCTGTCTCTTCACCAATGGAGATGCCATCAAAATCGACCCGGTATTTAAAAATATTCTCTGCCAACCTTTCAATATGTGGTCTTGTGGCAACAAAAAAGTCTTGATCCAGACCGATATCAGCATAGCCAATATACTCCGGAGCAAGAGGAAGTCGGATTTTCCGCTGCACCCCATCATCGAAATCCCCAGCAAACATGTTTAACAGTAAAAAAAAGCCAGACTGACTTCCATTGGTGAGACAAATATTTTCCGGCCCCACCTTCCAACCATATTCGTCACGCAACAAACGAGCAAGATTACCGAGAAATTCTGCGTCTCCCTGGGGAGAACAGTATTGCCCCATGAGACGCGTGCAGGTGTGTTTCTCTGAGGCCATCTGCAGTAAGCGTTGCTGCATCATCTCCTGAAACTCAGGAATATAGCCAGGATTACCACCTCCCATCATGATAAGATCATCACCACCATCAGCTAAAGCCTCTCCCATATCCTTCATTAAAGAGAGAATTCCAGCGTCCTGAGCAAATTTATTTCCAAATTTTGAATATTTCATCTGGTAAGGTGAAGTGTTATTAAAATTGTGGTTTAAATATCATATGATTATCCAGTTAGTTATTATCCATCTTAAACAACTTTGCCAGCAGATAAATAACAACTAAAGAAAATACTACCCTACCTAAAAGAATACCGCCCCAATGCGCTCCCAATGCAAACATAAGCAGGGTATCCTCTACTAAAGCATGACTTAGTCCCATTAAAGCAAGGGAAAAGAAAACCTCTCTTTTCCCTAATTTACCACTGTTTGTCTCACGGATAATGAGTGCACCACCATAGCTAATACCCATGATCATGCCAACAACCGTAACCGGGGCTGCTTTTTTGCTCATTCCAAAAAATGGTAATACCGGTTGTAATAGTTTTTCAAAGAGGGAAAGTACACCTATTTGCCTAAGAATTCTCATTATTATTATTATGCAAAAGATAACAACAATAATCAGGATGAAGTTCTCTATCTGTCCCAAACCCCAGGTTAACAGGGTCTTATTCCCCTGTTCCATCGTAAAGATAATTGTTGCCGGCTTCTGCCACAGTTGAAACCATGTACAAATGGTGTTAAGCAGAAAACCATATATAAAAGCACCGGTCAATCTTAGAGCCGCAATAGGAGTAAAAGAAGCACCTGCTTTTTTAGTTATTGCCAGCTCCAATGGGAGGGAATGAGCAATCAGCATCGCAGAACAGATGACAGTTACCTGGGCAGTGGTGAGTTCAAGATCGACAGCCAGGGTAGCAAATACTACCATAGCTCCATAAAGGTTGGTCAGTAATGCTGTAGCCCACACCAAACCTAGCGAACCAGGCAAGCCAATAAGGTTCATTATTGGCTCAAGCAAACCACTTAAAACAGTTATTAAACCAAATTCCTCCAGTACCTTGGTTATGATTACAATTGGAATGGTGATTTTAAGCAGTTCCCAACTTGTCACCATGGTTTCATGGATTAGATCCCTGCTAAGTTGATATATTTTTTGCCTATTCAGCGTTTTTAGATACATCTACATCTCCCCAGAAATTATTTTACCTTGAAACATTAACGAATTTTCTTAACTTTTACGCTGAATAACCTGCAGTGTTCACCCGATGAGCGAAACACTACCCGTGCCGGTATCTGCTTTGATTTAAACTTCATCCCCCTACACCCATGAGGCCGTAACGGATCGTGAGTAATATAAAAAAAAGTGCATTTATAGCAGTTTGGCATACCCTTTTTCATGATCAATCTCAAATAAAATCAATTCCCGCTACCATGACTCCAAAGTTATATAAACGATCTTCTCTAAAGTGCATATAAAACAAAATAAATTCAACCCTGTTGAGGTTGATTAAGAAAAAATCACAATGTACTGTGGAGACTATTGTAGAAAATTATCGTTTTACAAATGCAGTTAGTCCAGATATCTCACCAGTCGAAATGGTTTGCTGGCCTGAATACTGCACGATCCTAAATATTTAATAATACTATCAATAGTGAACTGTACACTTTTGACCACTATAGATTGCCTTTGCAATACTGGTAATGAATCATAATTAAATAGTTTTACCTTTGATCAATGAAGTTTCATGAAATATCCACTCTAGTTGAGGATCTCTGCATTAAGCTATTTACAGGGAATGCGAAACCTTGAAAACCATTGAAAGGTAAGTACACGTGGCAAGAATCTAAGCAGACTTGAAAGGTGAAATAAGGAATATCCGGACTAAAGCGTTTAGAGGTGGTCTCTCAACGCAACTCAGCATAGATTTTAGGGTAATCAAAAAACACCAATACACCACAACCGGGTCCAATCTCTTTCCAGCTAGTAATGTCGCAATCCATTGCAACTATCCCGGATGTGGGGATATTTACCAGCTGCCGGCCAATCAGTTCTTCAGCTAGATCAGTAATTGCATAGTTGTGGCCTACAAAAAATACGGTGGAATGGGTATCATTGATATTCTGCAAAACACCATACAAATCCATGGTGGATGAAGAATATATAGCCTCGTCGTAAACAATCGCAGTCTCAGGATAACCAACCCCGTTTGCCATAAATCGTGCTGTTTTCTTTGCTCTTTTGGCAGGACTGGAAATAACTATATCGGGTAAAGTATTATCTCTTGCTGCAAGTTTTTCTGCCATAAAGGGAGCATCCCTTTTTCCGCGTTTATTGAGTTTCCTGTGGAAATCAGAAACACTCGGGTCTGACCAGCTGGATTTTGCATGGCGAATCAAAAAGAGCTTCTTCATCGTAAATCTCCTCTCTCTCCCACCTCTTTCCACAATCTTTCATAAGCTGATGCTGCAACTGATTTCCGTTTATCTGCACCTACGGGTTTGCGCGTTATTCCCATTTTTTCAACTTCAGCCATGTAAGGAATTATAGTTTTCATAAACAGCTTATATTTGCTGTATTTGCCAATTACCGAGAGATGCATCGATTTTCGTCGCTCTGCCATTGAGAAAAACGGATGGATTTTTTTTCTCGTAACACCGGTTTTCCGACACAGCTTAAGCAGTTGCTCAAGCGAGAGAATCGACAAGGTTGTTGGAATTACAGGGGTGACAACCAAATCAGCGGAGTGAATAATATTTTCGGAAAGCAAGGTAAGATTCGGTGGACAATCCAGAAATACCACATCATACTCGTTCGATAATGGCTGTAGCAGGTCTCGCAGCAACGGAGAGTTTTCTTTATCACGGTCAAGCAAAAGGTCTATATTTCGATGGGAAAAATGAGCCGGGAGAAGATCCAGGTCATCAAAGTCGGTGCCGCGAATAAATTTTTGCGTCCTTCCGTTAAGAAGTTTCTTGCTGTTAAATTTCTTTTTCGGTCGAATTCTAAAGTAAAAAGAAGATGCCCCCTGTGGATCCAAATCACAAAGCAGTGTAGCCAACCCCTCTCGAGATGCGGTATACGCAAGATTGACAGATGCAGCAGTTTTTCCAACTCCCCCTTTGCTGGAATAGACGGCGATTATTTTCATATTGATCCCAGTTAATTAAGCATTCCTTTAAATTTGGTAACATTTTTTTCAGATGAAAACTCTGCGAACGTTCCCTCAAACTTCTGTCGTATCCGGTTATGCCGGTTATCAAGAAGGGTGACCAAACCACCAACCGCAGCGGCAATATAGATGGATCTCTTGCTCCTGCCACTCATGTTTTGAAGATACCCTGACAACATCTCGCCTTGGACTGATATATCATTAAAATCACCAAGATTATTTTGTACTCTTTTAAGTTGCTTGAGAAAGAAATCCACCTCTTTTTCCATAAAAAATGAACGATAGAACTCCAACAAATACCTTAATTTTTTCCCTTGTATCCTTAGACGGTGGAGCTGGGCATCTGGGGTGATAGATTGAATTTTACCACCATCCTTCAATATTTTGGTTAATCGTTTGCGAATCAATTTCACAGCATGCGGCTGGCAATATTCATCACCCATCTGCCAGGTTGTACCATCCTTACCGTCGAGAAATCTAATCCATGCCGCCATGAACTGTTGATATCGTGCTGAGGTCAAGCCATCCCGCATATCATCTAATCTTTTGATTCTCTCTATTGCTAAATCATCAAAGAAATTATCCAGACCCTGATGGAGATGTTTCGGTAACATTGACCTGTATTCTTGCCTTTTTAACAGATAGACATCCAGGTCTCGCACCGGACCAGTGATGGAACCCAACCATTTAAGCTCATTTTGAAAAAACTGCGTTTCTTCAACAGGAATGAGTTTTTTCATCTGACCTATCAGCGACCTGGTTCTTCTAACGGCAATGCGATAGTCGTGGAGAAATTCCGAGTCGATATCCTCTATAACCCCAGCGAAATTTTTATCCATGGCCCTCACCAAAAATCGACATATGTCACTTACAGATTTCCTTACGGTCACATTGTCTGCCAGGTCAATCTCAAATTTCGATGTATAATCAAATACTTGTCGGCCAATAGTTGTTAAAGTATGTTGCAAATAGGAGTGCTCATTCTCCAGTTGCTGCATTTCCAGTTTGGCCAATCTCGCAATTAAATTTTTAAATACTTTTTCATACCCACGAATTTGCCTAACTCTGAATAGGGGGAGTAATTCTTTCTCTTTTTCATTTCCCTTGGCTATGGAGTAGTCGATATGGAGACGCACAACGGTTTTTCGATCTTTATTCAACAGATCAATATGTTTTCTGGTCGTATGGACCTGAATAACCTCTGTCAACGCTCGAATATCAGTTAGTGGTTTAAGTGCCTCTTTTAGTGAACTGTCATCAAGCTCCCACCAAAAGAAATTCCGTTCTGCTCCTGTTTTTGAAGTAATAGTTTGATCTTGCTTCTTGTTGAGTAAATGTATTGATCCGTCACATTGCTTTAATATACAATCTGCAGCGAAAAGGCTCCATTCGAAAGTATCGAAGTAACTTTCGCTTATCGTTTGAGTCCCATTGTGATCAACAACAAGTCCCTTTGCCACCGTTTTTAGAATGGAATCGATACTGTGCTGCTCTGCTACGTATACTACCTGTTCATCTACTATTGATTTCATAAGTTAAGTTCGGTAATCAGCATTTATCTTCACATAATCATAAGAAAAATCGCAGGTATACACCTCTTCGCAAATACTGCCTTCCTTCATGTCAATAGTAACACTGAAACTGTCTTTTTTAAGAATCTCAGCTGCAAGATTCTCAGCTTTTTTCCCGACAGCTAATCCGTTATGCACGATCATCACATTATTGAAGTGAATATCAACAATATCAGGATTGAACTTCACTCCAGCGCGTCCCATGGCTGCAAAAATTCTGCCCCAATTAGCATCTTCTCCAAAAAACGCTGTCTTAACAAGATTAGAATTGGCTATAGTCCTCCCAATTTGCAGAGCTTCATCCTTTTCTCTGGCCCCACAAATTCGGATTGTTATTGCTTTAGTTGCACCTTCACCATCGGCCACAATCATCATAGCCAATTCTTTGAGGATCTCTTGCAAAGATTGACTAAATAGTTGATGTTCTTCACTGTCAATTTCTTCTATCCAAGGATTATCAGCTCTGCCGTTAGCCATAATGAGCACCATGTCATTAGTGCTCGTATCGCCATCAACAGAAATACGATTAAAGGTTGAATCAACACTATTTTTAAGTGCGTCATGCAACTCAACAAAGCCAATCTGAGCATCTGTCAAAACAAATGCCAGCATTGTCGCCATGTTGGGCATGA
>CAZWVC010000103.1:0-12830 GCA_964637245.1 uncultured Desulfocapsaceae bacterium | reverse complement strand
TTTATCAACATTCCAAAACTCTTTCTTTCACAGAAAAGTTTCTACAGTCCAAACTGTAACCTTGTATTCGGTTACGGAGATAATGATTTATTACTTAAAATTAATCCAGAAGATGCTTTAGCTTTGGATATAGCTGATAGCGAAATTGTAAAGGTGAGCTCTCGTCGCGGAGCCACAACAGCAAAGGCAAGAGCTACCAGCAGCCTGCCGCCTGGCTTAGTATCCATGACTTTTCATTTTGCTGAGAGCCCAACAAATGTTCTTACCAACTCAGCATTGGATCCGGTCGCAAAAATCCCGGAGACAAAGGTTTGTGCAGTTCGTGTTGAGAAGGTGTAGTTGAAATAGAACTGAATTAACAAATCATAAAAAGCATCAACGGCCGGGTAACAACGTTGCTCGGCCGTATTTATATTGAATATCTAGCTTTCTTTCAAAGAATCAGTTCAATCTCAACCATGTGGTTAAACCACGCTTACAGATTTAGGTAGAGATTCGAGTTTACTTCATTTTCGTGATACTATATGGTACGTTCCTGGTTTGCTTTATACTCCTGATTTACCTAGTGTGTTGAATGATAATTAGATTTTTTTTTCTAATACAACGAACGCGAATGGAAATACGCTATGTCTGATAAGTACACCAACCTATTGACCTCACTCAAAGAAAAACCCCGAACTTGGTTAGTTACCGGTGTGGCCGGCTTTATTGGCTCAAATTTGCTGGAACATCTGCTTCTGCTCAATCAAAATGTGGTCGGTCTGGATAATTTTTCTACTGGTCATCAGTACAATCTTGATGAAGTGAAATCTCAGGTGAGCGAATCACAGTGGAAAAGGTTCACGTTTACCGAGGGAGATATTCGAAATAAACATGACTGTATTAATGCTTGTACTAAAGTTGATTATGTTCTCCATCAGGCAGCATTGGGGTCAGTACCACGTTCCATTGAAAATCCGGTAGCAACCAATGAAAACAATATCAGCGGCTTTCTTAATATGCTGGTAGCCGCACGTGACGCTCAGGTTCGGCGCCTTGTTTATGCAGCCTCAAGTTCAACCTATGGGGATCACCCGGATTTGCCTAAGGTTGAGGAGAGAATCGGCAATCCACTTTCTCCCTATGCTGTTACTAAGCTGGTAAATGAGTTGTATATGGATGTTTTTGCCAAAACCTATGATTTTAATACTATAGGTCTGAGGTACTTCAATATTTTTGGTAAACGTCAGGATCCCAATGGTGCCTATGCCGCAGTTATACCCAAATGGTTTGCCGGTTTGATCAAACAAGAAACTGTCTATATCAATGGTGACGGTGAGACAAGCAGAGACTTCTGTTTCATTGAAAATTGTGTACAGGCCAACCTGCTGGCAGCAACAGTAGAAAATGAAGTTGCGCTTAATCAGGTCTATAACGTTGCCTATGGTGAGAGAACCACGCTTAATGACCTTTATGCACTTATCAAAGAAAGAGTGACAGAGCACTATTCCTTTTCCGCTGAAGCCGAGCCAACTTATCGAGATTTTCGAGCAGGGGATGTACGCCATTCACTTGCCGATGTGTCCAAGGCCTCACAACTACTAGGATATCAGCCAGAATATACTGTAAAAACAGGGTTGGTTAAAGCCGCCGACTGGTATATCAACAATTTGGCGGATGATTAGCCGGAACGTTTAGATTATGAGAGTTTCAGGGCATTTTTAATATCTTTGAGAATGCTTATCTCCCTGTAATCCTCATGCTGATCTGCATAGGCGATCTGTTTGGCGATCTCGTAAGCATCCATACGTTCTGCTTTTTTTCGTAGCAGTTTGGGTAAGGTTTCAACAGCAGCACCAGTGTCATATCCAACGATAGCTGCCTGTTCCTTGACGTAGCGCTTGATATCCGCAGGTTCATAGATTTTCATCCGTTCGTGTGACTGGATAAACTGTTGGGCCATTATAAACTGGCGATGATCGACGCTCTTATTTGCCATTGAGACGAGTAAAATTATACGAACGATGGCTACGGTAAAACCACCCTTCTGCATAGCCTGCAGCCATAGTTCTCTTTCTATTTCAGACTGTTGTGAGTGAATTGGCGCGGCACCACCAGTCCTGTTCTTGCTGGTTATTTCCGGAAAGAGAACCTTGAGCCAGTCGTTGTCATAGAGCAATTTAAAAAATTTCTCATGATAGTTATCCCGGTACTCCTGATAATTGTTCAGGGTGGATTCAACCATTCTGGAAAAAGATTTCTCCCATTGAACAAAAGGGTTGTTTTCCGGTGCTGGCCGACGGTAATGCTTGACCCACGGTGCCATAAATTGTAACGGCGCAAGATATGGATTTGCATCTGAGAGCATATAGCGCTGAGTGCGCAGGGGATGTAGCTGCCTGATCATTTCAGCGGTCGGTTCGTTGATCATCATTTGAACCCAGGGACTGACAAAACTCCTGTACACCTTGTCGTTAAATCTGGAAAATGCTGCAACTGGATTAAATGCCTCCTCATCTTCAAGGCCATCATCGAGTTCGAGAATGTCTTTCATTTCCCGCTCTTCAAAGGCGACATGTTGTTTTTTGTTGTCATCGGCACTTTTGAGATCATCGGTGATAACCATCTCATAGAGGCCAGGGGCAAGGTAGTCGATCATATCAACTGTTCCGATAATAGCGGTGTGTTCCTTGCGGGCTACTTTTGATCCGACAAAAATACCAAGGTGCCCAATTTTAGGATGAAGAATATAAACGATAACCTGACCGTTACGCTTTATCTCGTCAACGGTTTTGTAGACCTTATAAATCCAATTGAGTGCCTGCTGTGGGGGGGTAATGTTGTCTCCTGCCGAAGCAAATACCACAATCGGATCCTTAAAATTTTTAAGGTTGATCGATTTGTCTTTATCAAGCTGAAGTTGTCCCTGTTCGAGTTCATTGCCAACAAAGAGTGAATCAACGATAAAATGGATTTCTTCACGGTTCATTTTGAAGAATCCACCCCACCATTTCTCAAAATTTAGATAGCGCTTTTCCTCTGTATCAACCTTTGCATAGACATTGTATTGCTTTGACCAAAAAGTATTAGCTGGATTCAAATCTTCAAATCCAGAAACGAGATTAGCTCCGTCAAACTGACCATTGCCGAGATCGCTCCACAGCGAGGTTAACCAGACACCTCCACACAAGCCGCCGCGATACCGCATCGGATTAGCTCCATCCATACCACCCCAGTAGGAAAGCGGGGAGCCGTTAAAAACCATTGGTCCCGTTACATCCGGTCGGTCAGCACCAATAAGGGCGGTAGCCCAGCCAGCTTGACAATTTCCTATTATAGCAGGACGTTCAGCATCTGGATGTCTACGGATTACTTCTTCAAGAAATTTCACCTCCGCCTGTTGCACGTCGGCAAGAGTCTGACCGGGTTCAGGCTCTGGATAAAACATGATAAAATAAACCGGATGGCCATGATTTAAAGCAACACCAATTTGTGAGTCCAGCTTTGAACCGCCGATACCTGGTCCATGACCAGCTCTTGGGTCGATGACAACTATGGGGCGCTTATACTTATCATCAGCCGGTGATCTGTCAATATCGGTAGCAGAGCGTCTGTCAGCCTCTATTACAAGATCTCTTTGGACGCTGATCTTCTCTGAATCCCGTCTTTCTAA
Source organism: uncultured Desulfocapsaceae bacterium (assembly GCA_964637245.1). Lineage (GTDB taxonomy): Bacteria > Desulfobacterota > Desulfobulbia > Desulfobulbales > Desulfocapsaceae > Desulfopila_A. Next base: position 9,178 of record CAZWVC010000103.1, on the reverse strand, counting down.
AATGCGAATGAGTGAATAGTTGACGGGTTTTTTTAAAATCCGACCATCCATCACCATTTCATAATCGAATATTAACACTGGGGGGTGCCCTAATCTGGCATGCTCCAGATACATATTACCTCTTTTCCGCAGGATATCTGTAAAAAGCAGAGTCCGTTGAAAAGTATCAACCCAGTAATCAAAAGCGGCAATATACCACTCTGGATTTGACAAGAAGGGTATTTCTGATTTTGTGGTATCCATTGTGCTCATCTCAAGTAAAGCCAAAAGTTACATACTATTGCCACTGAATAGTATCTGTCTCTGAAAGGTGTAAATTACAGCTTAAATTATTGACGGTGTTTTATGATACCTTTGATTCTGCATCACCAGACTTCTTGGCTGTAACCTGTGGAGTGACAGACTGATTGCCAGTAGGTTGTAGTGAATCTGCTTTTTTCGTTTGCTGAGTTTTTACGGCAGGGGATTTTTTCGGTGCTGCTTTTACGCTTGTTGATTTCTTTGCAGTTGCAGCCTTTTTTGCAGAAGTGCTAGCAGGTGTTGTTTTTTTCTTGGTTCCGGTACTTTTCGCTCTGGTTGTTTTTTTTGCTGGAGCTTTTGCTTTTATTTCAGATTTCGCAGGTGCAGCACTTGCTTTGACCTGAGGAACTACTCCGGTTTTTTTCGCCGTTGGACTTTTTTTGTCCTGACTCTTCTGTGGTGTTATTATCTTTTCCAGATATTCGATACTCATAAGCGAGGAGCCTTTGAGATTTGCGAGAGTCGACCAGTATTGTTCGGACCAAAATAGGTATGCATTTTTTCCTTCAGCAGGTACCCAAGGTGTCAACTCTAAAGTGTCTTTTAGGAGAGTTTCGCAGTTTTCCTGCACTGCTGTAGCAATCGAGAAAGTGGATTCGCATAGATCTTTTTGAAATTGAAATGTTTCCTGTAACATAGTTAGAACCTCCATTTTTTTCTGGAACTTTGCAATCTACAACAAATAGAATGCCACACAATCGGTTGCCACTAGTCGACAGCACGGCTTATATGGCTTAAATTACGAATGATATGAAAGGTAGGTTGTTTCTACCCAATTATTTAGTTCTACCCAATTAGATAATATGAATAACTCCAAAGTCAACAAAGAAATGTTGCAATGCAATATTATTTCTTGATCGATCTATGAATTTTTAAAAATGAAATTTTACATTGCGTTGAAATTACAAGGATATGTATTAAGTTTTAAAGAGTACTCTTGACACTAACTTTGTTGCGGCGTAACATTCCAGTAGGAAAACGCCGATTTAACAAATCTTAAATGAAAATCTTATCAAAGTCTAATGTCTCTGTAATGAACATTACCTGTAGTAGTGGGATTACTTTAGACATTGTGTACAAGCAATGGAGAAGGGGTTGTGGAATTAGGCAGGAAAATTGATATAAAAAAATATCCTAACAGAAGATTATACAACACACAGACAAGTAACTATATCACTATCAAGGATGTGGCAGAACTCATCAAAGATGGTCATCAGGTGCACGTTACTGATGTAACAGATGGCGAGGATATGACAGCCTTGGTTCTCACTCAGATAATAATGGATAAAGCAAAGAATAACGAGGGTTTACTTCCAGTGTCTCTCCTTCATTTAGTTATCCAGTATGGCGAAGGTCATCTCCACGAGTTTTTTGAGAAATATTTGGAAAAAACCATGGAAAACTATCTTGTTTACCGGAAAACGATGGATGATCAAGTGAGTGCTTATCTGGATATGGGATTCGATTTCTCCAGTCTTGCAGAGAAGACTATGAAAGACTTTGATTCAATGAACATGTTTAATGAGGTCTTCAAGCAATATGGCAAAAAAAAATGATTGCTTGGAAATATTAGTTTTTAGCTAAATTTTGCATCTATTTGCTGCTAAGAGGAAAACGTATGACGGAATCTAGTTTTCAGGGAAGTGAGGTAACAAAGTTATTTGAATCCTGGCTTGATACTGCGAATAAATTCTGGAGAGATATCGAGAAAAGTCGAGACGATTCCCTGCAATGGGGTGATATCAACCTCAAATTTGGTGGTGATGATGAAGTTGACGATGAGAAACACAGAGCATATAAAGCTTGGGAAACATCCATAAATAATTTCACCTCCTTTCTTAAAATATTGTCAGCTCCTGAGAATCAAGAAGCAATGGCAAGGAGCTCGACTGCTTTCGCTGAGGCACTTGCTCATGCCACAGGGGAATCATTTGAGAATATGCTAGAGTTTCAGGGAAATTTAATTCAGAGTCTGGCAAGGGCGTCTGAATATACCAAATCGTATAATATTGAAGAACTCGATCATACTGTATTTGAATCGTTTCGTGAATTATACAAAAATGAATGGCAAAAATATCTCCATATTCCTAAAATAGGACTGCCAAGGGAATTGCATCAGCAGCTTTCCGATCTAGTTGATAAATCAAATATCTTTCACTCCTATCTGGCCGAACTTTTTTATTTATTCTCCCTACCATTTGAGAAAACCAACAATGTAACTCAGCAAAGAATTAAATCTATGCTTGAAAATGGTGAGATAGAAAATGAGCCTGCCCAATTTTACAATGAGTGGATAAAAGTACTTGAAGGCAATTTCATGCAGCTTCTCAAATCAGAGGAATATACTGGATTGCTTAATAACCTTATTCGCTCACTGGCTGATTATAAAGGAGTGAAAACAGATGTAACGAATGTGCTATTGAATGAGTTCCAAATACCCACAAACAAAGATATGGATGAGGTGTATAAGGAGCTGTATATAATGAAAAAGAAAGTAGTAGAACTAACCAGGAAAATACAGAAGTTAGAACAAAAGAAATGATTTTCATGCAGGATTAATCTGATTCGATAACACAAGATGTTGTCAAAGGAGGATGAATGAGTCAGGTAAAAATCCCTGTTGATCTTATCCTTAAAAATCTCGATGAAAGCCGCAAGGAAACGACCACCAGGTTAAAAAAAGCAACAAGTGTTTTAACCAGTGAACTAGATACAGATATTTCCAAAACTCCCTATGAGATAGTATATCAGGAAGATAGGGTTACGCTCAAGCACTACAAAACTGAAGAAGTAAAAGTCAAGACACCACTGCTCGTCATCTATGCCCTGATAAATCGGGAAACGATGCTGGATCTTCAGCCAGGCAGGAGTGTTGTCGAGACATTCATCAGTAAAGGTCTTGACGTTTATATGATTGATTGGGGATATCCGACCCGGAAAGACCAGTTTTTAACCATTGGTGATCATGTTAATGGCTATATTCATAATATTGTCGAAGAAATATGTTCACGCAGTGGGGTTGATAAGGTGAACATCATGGGAATTTGCATGGGAGGTGTTTTCTCAATCATCTATAGTGCCTTACATCCCAATAAAGTCAAAAACTTGGTTACTACCGTTACACCCACCAATTTCGATACCGACAAAGGACTCCTTAACATTTGGATGAAAGGCACAGAGGCTGAACTGCTGGGTGATGTCTATAAGAACATGCCTGGCGATATCATGAATCTTGGCTTCTTGCTGATGAATCCTGCGAGGCTGATGATCGACAAATATGTCGGCTTTATACAAAATGTGGATAATAAGAAATTTGTTGAGAATTTTATACGAATGGAGAAATGGATATTTGATAGTCCAGATGTACCGGCGGCAACCTTCAGGCAATTTATTGTGGATTGTTTTAAGAAAAACCTTCTCATTCAGTCAAAATTAGAGATCGATGGCGAAACAGTGAATTTGCAAAAGATAGATATGCCGGTGATCAATTTCTACGGGAAATACGACCACTTGGTGCCACCGGAGGCCTGTGAAAGTTTTATTGGTAAAATCAGTTCACAAGACAAGGAGGATGTTTGTTTTAATACTGGTCATATTGGCATTTATGTCAGTTCAAAATATCAGCAGGAATTTGCACCGCGGATTGCAAGTTGGTTAGGGGAAAGAGATAACTAAGACCGTTTTTTATTCCGGAGTATTGTAATGCCAACCAAGAGTCAAGAATATTTAGAGATTTTTTGTAATATTACCAAAAAGATTCAATTTTCCAATGATCGGGAAGAGATACTGAAGTTGATAGTTGAGAGTGCAGTAAAAGTAATGAACGCAAAGGCTTGCTCTCTTTTTCTCATTAGAAGTAGAAGGGATCAGGATATGTTGTTTTACCCGGCTGCCCAGGTTGGACTTTCTGAAAACTATATACATTCAGGCCCTGCTAAGGGACGTGACATCACCAAAGATATTCTGATGAAAGGTGGGTATCTAAAAGTGTTGGATGCCACAACAGATCCACGAGTTGAAAATCATGAGGTGAAGAAGGCGGAGGGTATTGTGTCAATGCTGGTAGTTCCGGTTATTGCCGACAAGGAACCCATCGGAGTACTTTCACTTTACACTGCTGAGAGACGTGATTTCAGTAAGGAAGATATAACATTTCTTGATGGTCTGGCTGATCAGGGCGGTATAGCAATCCTTCGGGCTCACAGCACCTATAGAAGGGAAAAAGATCTTGAATTACTTGCTGCGGTTAGCGAACATTTGAACTCATCACTTGATATAGATAAAGTACTCTCCCTTGCTGTATCTGAGATAACTGAAGCTTTTGATCTTCAAGGAGTAACAATCAGATTACACGATCGCACTTCGAATGAATTGAAACTTGTTGCCAGTTACGGTATGAGCGAGAAATATCTCAGCAAGGGGCCGGTCAGCGCAGACAGGATAACCACTGCGATGAAAAATAAACTTGAACTGGTTGATGATGTTGCAACCTACGATATCGATTATAAAGAAGAGAGGCAGGAAGAAGGTATTGTCACTATGCTGCATTTACCGATATCAATTAAAGGCAATATAATCGGTATAATGGGACTCTATAGCGATACCAAGCGAGTAATTGCCGAAGATGATATAAAGCTGATCAGCTCAATTGCCAGACAGTGCGGTCTAGCTATCCAGAATGCTTCTCTTTATCTTGAGTTGAAAAGCGACAAGAAGAATCTCGAAGATGAAATGTGGGCTCACAGGGCTTGGTTTTAAATCCATGCCCATATGATTTGCTGTTTCTGCAGATTGAAGGGCTGGCTTGCGGTAGCTTGTAATACCTGGCTTTTAACAAGAATCAAACGCTTTATTATTTTTTCTTGGCAGAACCTTTCTCTGCAAGATCAAGGTGAAAACGTACAGGTCCACGGTTTTTTTCTTTGCCAAACTCCGAATCAAGTGAGCACGCTGAATCAGGATGCGACCAGGATGTTGCAATTGCAACATGACCTTTGGGAAATGGTGTAACCTCTACATCAAGCCAATCTAGCGGAGCTAAAGCCACCTCTTTTTCAACAAGATCATCTGACTCACCATAACAAAGAAGCCAATGGAAGTTCTTTTTCTTTAGCGTCTTGAAATTCAGTTTTTGGCCACCAATAGAGATGGGAAGTGTCCCATCAGCTGATACAGGGTAATTATAGGAGTTAAAGCTCATCTCTGTTACAGAAAGAGGAAGATCAGAGCGTTCGTTCTGGAGCCAATAGTTAAGAGCCGCAACAGTCTTGTTAATTTGGGTAGAGTTGCCATTGCGGTGACTCAGCATCATAATATCTCGCAAAAATGTTGCTATTGGTCCAGAATCTTCTATGCTTTTAAGTTTGTAAACCCAGCCCATTAAATTTCCATCGGCAATTCTATTGCCGTTTTTTAAGACTTTGGTGCCATATTCCAACTCGTTAAATTGATCAGGGAGATTGCGTAAAAAATTTCCCAGACCAATCGAGCGGGTGCCATCCATGGGAGCCACACAGGTAATCAATGCATCTACCAGGCCGTCTAGTTTACCCGTCAAAAGGTTGCAGAGTGCTGAGAAACCTCCCTGACAATATCCATTGAGCGTAACTGCTTGACCGTGGGCTTTCTTTACTGCTTCGCAGAATTTAATGGTATCCTGTAAATCATCCTCAAGGGTCATCGTCTGCACAGCTTCATTGCTTTGAATATTCTTCATGGTGCGGATATATGTTGGTATCGACCTATTCGCGAAGCTGTGGGCGTAGCTTTTCTTTTGTCCTGGCAGAAATGCGAGGATGTTTGAGCCTAATACGAATGGGGGGATGATAACCACGGGTTTCATATTTTCATTGGTTTTTACCCCTGGCTCAGTAGGAGCTACTTTGCGAAGAATGAACCGATCGGTTTCAGCAAACAATGAATCCGGTTGATTCTCAAAGTGAAACCCGTATTCCGGTTCTATTTGTTTAATTGCTTTGGGATAATCTCTGATTACCCGACGGAGGGTTTCCTCCTGATTAACAAAGAAATCATCTATCTTGTCACCTTGTTCACCCAGGATTGTTGTAAACCAGGCAGATAAAAACTGCTCTAGATTTGCCCTGAAATAGCTATCGAAGACGTTCAGACTTCCCTGACTATATCGTGCCAGGAGATCATTATTAAACGAATAGAGTTTATAGTAGGATTCGGCCGTTTCCAGCGGGTTTCTTGTGAAAAGCTTTGATGCTTCCGCTTTTTGAAAGGTTTCGGCAGCAGTAATCAAAGGATTGATGAAATCCTCATGATAGGATTTTGTTCCTTCAATAAAGTAGCTGGTTGCTGAAAGATGTGCGATTAGTGCTCGGTTCCAATTACAGTAAGTGGTGAAAAAATCATACATAACTCGTCCATATTTATTAGTAAGATCTATCTTAAGATAATCTGGATAGAGACTGCCGCCAAGACTTTCTTGGCGGCAAACAAGTACTTAAGATGATCGTGAACCACTATTTTTGTTCTAGCATTTCCTCAAATTTAACGAAACCATCATCTACAGCAGTTTTAAAATCATTACGAGCTTTTTTTGCCATTTCTACTGTGGCTTGCATAGAAGATTTGCTCTCTTCAGTAACCCATGGGAGTTGATCAAGATAACTGTTAACCATTTTCTCTGTTTGATCTTGAACTACTGTCATAGCATTGAAGCTGTTCTCAAATATAGTCTTTTGAAAGCCAAGTGTTTGTTTTACAAATTTTGCAGATTCCATTGTGTTCTCCTTAAGTATTAGTCGTTCTGAATTGCAGCTATTTGTCCTGCATTTAATCTATTTCTACTGAACGAGTTTGTATGTCACAAATATAGTGACAGCGGCATCTATGTCAAGTAAAAAATGTTGCGATGCACAAAAAACACATTGTGGTTCCTATTAGTTTATCTAACATCATAAAAAAGTTAAGTAAAATTTAAAAGATCATTGTCTATTATCCGTGATATATTGTCCTAATTGTTGCATTGTGACAAGTGATGTAGAATACATGGGTGATGAGATTATCCTGTCGCACCAGAATTCTTCGAAACATAAACAACGTTTAGTGACAAGAATATCAATCGTGGAGCAGAAAAACTAAGTACATATACTCTTAGTAAGAAAAGTTAGGTAGTAGACCGGATATGACTATCACTAATTATAAATAGAAATCGATGCGGTTTTGGGCAATGGTATTTGGGGTTATCTTTGATATGACATCCATCACCTCACAGTGAGTTGGCATAAAAAAACATAAGATCACCTATTGTTATCAACTGTGAAATGCAACAGATAGGGCATAAATAGCTCAGTCAGTTGACAGAACAAGAAATTCCTATTGGAGTTATTACATCAACTAATTGTTGGATTCTCTCGTTCTAAGCAGCAAACAGTTTGATAATTTCTAGGCTTGAAACAATACCCACAGCTTTGCCACCCCTTCCGGATACGAGTAGGTGATTGACACCAGCTTCATGCATAACTTTAATTGCAGATAAGGCGTCTTCATCCTCGTCTAGCTGAATACATGGGTTTCTGGTCTCCTCGGAGGTATTGAACTCACATTTAGTCATAACACTTGAGATGAGCGTGTTCTCCAGGTCATCTTCGTTGGCAAGACTGTACATCACATCTGAAATTGTTACGAGACCAATTAATTCTTCACCAATTTTTACTGCAAGAACAGAGACATTGGCTTCTTTCATTAAAGAGAGCGCTTTACCGATACTGTCGTCAATTTCAATTGTTGGAAATTTTCTTTTAATAGCTTCTTTGATAGATTTCTTGTTGGTCATAGTACCCTCCTGTACAATGATGAAGATTTTGTTGCAAACAGTATGAGTATGGAAAGAGGTAGCTTCAAGTTTATTTTACCGTTTTTGTGGACTATTTTGTGTTTTTTTATCATTTTTCAGAATTGATTAAACCCCGCCTAGCCAAAAGATAACACGATATCTGCTCCAATCTCATTGGATGAATAGATATATTTAAAAATGTGTGCGGTCTAGAAACAATAAACGTAAATTTTATGTATTAGATCAGCTTTCCGTATTCTACTGTGAAAATTGAAGGATAGATTGTTATTTTGAAAGGGCTTTGAACTCAACCTCGCTCGTGTTCAGATTAGAATCTTGTCTAATTAACTATTTCCACACAATTTCGGTAACTTCGCAGAAAATTTTGTCATGGAGTTGCTTAAAAAAGATCTCATGCTCTTTTTCCCATTTTGCTAGCTGCTTAAACGCCAGATTGGTAATTCCACTCGAATTTCGTGCCGCCATTTCATAAAACTCAGCAAGGTCTCTTTCAATCAAATATGCTGTCCGCAGAACAGTAATTTCTGGTTTCATCGATTTTACAAGGTCTTGCTCGAGTAACTCTTCTTTGGCACGGCATGCAAACCAATCTCTTTTTTCCAGTTGAATTTCGGCTGAACCGGCATTTTCTTCAGTTGAGTCCATAAGTTCTCGGAGATACTTGATATGCTTCAATTCTTCCTGAGCTAAGTTGCGGAAAATCTCTGCAGCATTGGCATTACTTGTTTTCTCTGCCTGAGAGTGAAAAAATCTAAATCCTTCCTGCTCTCTTTGAAGGGCATATTCATATATCTTCTGCAAGTTCATAGGAATTCTCCCGCTAATTCCATGGTTGCATAAACAACTGCAAAACAAATGATTGGGTAGAGTTGGTAAATAACCATTTGCGTTATTGAGCACAACTATACTTTATATTGGGTGATGTCTTCTCCGATTCTTAAAGTATAAAATGTAAAAAGAGTTCTTCCACAGTGTATCCGAAAGCCTAACTAGTGTCATGTCATGTTTCAAATGTTGTAATAGAGCGCCGGGATTCTGGTTTCCTGCTAGACG
>CAZWVC010000102.1:0-12867 GCA_964637245.1 uncultured Desulfocapsaceae bacterium | reverse complement strand
GATAATTTTCCCTAAAAAAGGGAAAAATACTGTTCTTGCTCAGCTAGGCAAAGGTAACTTACTTGGTGAATACAGCTTTACTTCCATTTCACTATGCTCAGCTACTGCTGTAAGCCATACCGAGGTTAATCTTTACGTTCTTGATAATCAAATCACCGATTCGTGGCATGATGATTTCCCCGGGTTATATGGCAAGATCATCGATTTCTGTATAAAACACGGCAGCCTCGAGGACATATCTCGTTGGAAGGCGCTGGAGAAACGCAACAAACCGCGTTATCCTATAAAAGGCCCTCTGAAGGGTACACTGCTCAGTAAAGAAGGCCAGAAAACGGAAACGTATTTTCGCGGCACACTTTCTGATATTTCCCTGGAGGGTTGTGCTTTTGAAATAAAATTATCTAAGAAGGCAACCGCCAGAGCATTACTGGCAAGACACTTGTTTCTCAATTTCTCCTTCGAGATCGGTGATGAGAATCTAACTTTTGATAAAATAGGTAAAATTGTCAAAGTTTCCTTCTATATGCATAATGACTACTGCATTCACCTCAAGTTTACCAAACCAATCACGAAGGCAATACTTGAAAAAATATTGAAGAAGTGAGGAAACCTCCAAGGGTAATACCGATGTTGAATACGTCCTGTTGATTGTAATTATCTGCAGGATAAATTTTAAGTATCCCCATTCCCCCCGCTTCATGAGCATCCAATGAAAAAGCTCACTTTTTTGTTCTACATCTGTTGGATCTTGCCTTCAGTGCTCTTTTACTACATACCGCTTTCAGACGATATCAGTTCCCTACGACTTCATTTTTTTCTGTTTTTTTGTATTGGTTTATATCTCCTGCTGGCATCATCCCTCTCGTATAGATTAATAACAGTGGTGATTAGTGAGAATATATCTTTTATCTATCCATTTTTTGCTGGTTCGATTACCTTTTTTGTACTGTTATATGTGTATATGGTTAAATTTGAATCCAACCTTATTTTCATCACCAGTATTTCCACTGCAAACCTACTCTTTTGTGCAACCCTCATAGGTGCTGCCTTGTCAAGCGCCGTAAAAAGACCAGGTGAGTTGGTTCCTGTGTGTCTCACCGCAGCCATCGCCGATTTGATCAGCGTAATAAAAGGACCTACTAAATCTATGGTTGAGGATATTACAGCCTATTACGATAAAGGCATGGAAGGAACGCCACCATTCGTCGATTTTATCCTTGTCAAAGTGGGGATACCAGGTTTTGAGATTCCGGTACCACTTTTTGGGGTAACTGATTGGGTTTTGCTTGTCTTATTATCATCGGCTCTGTTGCGAATGCAGAAGAATGACAATCTCCTGGTATATAAGAAAAAGAAGAGCAAATTCATATACCTGCCTGTGTCAGCATTGGCACTATTTGCAGGTTTGGTTTTTGCCCAGTTAACCCAGGAATTTATACCTGCAATGGTATTTATTGCTTTGTTTTTTCTTATATATCTAGTGGTTAAGATAGAAGTTCATAAAAAGCTGTATCGAACAGATATCATCTACAGTTTGATTTTCCCATTAATGGTTGTTACATCTGTACTCTTATTTGTTCGTTAATGGGTACGGTTAAGCACATTTTAGACTACCTATTGATCGCCAGGCATTGGCTTTTATCTAGCTGATTTATGCAAAGCCAGAGGCCAACAGTTTTATTCGTTAAAGTAAACTAGCTCAATTGAATTATAAGGGGAGAGTGATGAAGGTTGTAGCATTTTGCGGAAGTGCACGAAAGCAGGGAAATACCTTTATGCTACTTGAAACTGCATTGAGACCTTTGCGCTCAGCAGGTGTTGAGGTTGAACTCATTGAGCTCGCTGAGCAGCGGATTTATGGTTGCAGTGCGTGCTTTGAATGTTTCGATAAAAGAAATCGTCGATGTGTTATTGAAGATGATCGGGTAAATGAATACATCGAGAAGATGGTGGCGGCAGAAGCAATTTTCCTCGGCTCACCGACATATTTTGCCGATGTTTCCTCCGAAATGAAGGCACTTATAGACCGATGTGGTATGGTTAGTCGCGCAAATGGTGATCTATTACAAAGAAAACTTGGTGCTGCTGTAGTTGCTGTAAGAAGGTCAGGAGCAGTTCATACCTACGATACAATGAATCATTTCTTTCTCATTGGCCAGATGATAGTTGTTGGTTCAAGCTACTGGAATATTGGGATCGGAAGGGAGAGAGGAGAGGTTGAAAATGACGAAGAAGGTATGGCAACCATGGAGAATCTTGGCGGAAATATGTTATGGCTTCTCCAAAAAATAAATAGTTAGCTGTGACTTGCCACTGAAAGAATCAGTAATAAATTTTATTTCAATCTTTGAGTTGGTAACACAGTTTTAGCAGTATTGAAAATAATTCAGTAAGAGAGTGGTGCAAGACTATAAAACTGTAGTATTTTAAGGAAAATCTGTGGCAGGAGATAATAAACAGGTAACTATTCTTGTGGTTGATGATGAACAGGTCCATCGTTACATGCTGTGCTCTATGTTTAAAGAGTGGGGGTGGAAATGTGTGGAAGCAGATGATGGAATTACTGCCGTTGAAGCTGTTGAAAAGTATAACTACGACGCCGTACTCATGGATGTTCGAATGGCAAGGATGGATGGAAGAGAGGCTTTCTCCAGGATTCAAGCAATACGTCCGGAGCTTCCAGTGATAATCATGACAGCCTACTCTTCGGTAAATGATGCAGTTGAAGCAATAAAGCATGGTGCTCATGACTATCTGACCAAGCCTCTTGATTTTGATCGGCTAAGACTTGCCCTTGAACGGGCTCTGGATCATAAGGAGGTGGAAGAGCAGAAACATGAAGAAGCCAAGGATAGAGGGGAGCTCAGAACCAATATTATTGGATCATCCCAGCCGATGGTTGATCTCTTGGAAATGATAAGCTATGTCGCCCCTACCGAAGCTACAGTGCTCATAGCCGGTGAATCTGGTACAGGAAAAGAGCTGGTTGCTGAATCACTGCATGATAATAGTGCTAGATCTAAGGGACCATTTATCAAAGTGAATTGTGCAGCACTGGCCGAATCTCTTTTGGAATCAGAGTTATTTGGTCATGAGAAAGGTGCTTTTACCGGGGCGGATAAAAGCAGGGATGGTAAATTTGTGCAAGCAGATTGTGGCACCCTTTTCCTTGATGAAATTGGAGAGACCAGTCAGGCCATGCAGGTAAAACTGTTACGAGTCCTGCAAGAGAAGGAATTGCAGAGAGTAGGTGGTGAAGAAACTGTCAAGGTCGATGTACGCGTTATCGCAGCGACTAACCGTGATCTCGAAGAGGAAGTAGCTGCTGGAAAATTCCGTGAGGATCTCTACTACAGATTGAATGTAGTGATGTTGACCGTCCCACCGTTGCGCGATAGAGGTGAGGATATACCGACGCTCGTCAATTACTTTGTAGATCGATTAGCTCAAAAAAACAGGCGTGTTGTTGAAGGTATAACTCCGGAGTGTATGCAGTTGCTCAGCAGATATCCTTGGCCTGGAAATGTGAGAGAGCTTGAAAATGCAATTGAACGTGGAGTAATTCTCATGCGCGGCGAGCAGATGACAGAGAAGAGTCTTCCTCTGTCTTTGCAAAAGTTCAAGGAAAGTAATGGTGAGCAGGAAAATAGAGGTGAACTCCCTGCCACTCTTTTTGAAGCAGAAAAAATGTTGATTCTACAAACCCTTGAGGAAACTGCTGGAAACAAGAGTGAAGCTGCAAGACGTTTGGGAATAACCAGGAAAACTTTGCAAAACAAACTTCAGAAGTATGATGAATCATGACAATGCGATGGTAATTGGTCTCTCTAATGACTATTCCCCGCTTGCTTTAGCTGATAATGGCGCATTTGGAAGGTTATCAGGGATGACGGTTTGTATGAAAATAGCAAAGGAATGAGAGCCGTATATTTGCAGTTGATGAGTCGAAATTCATTTGGCTCTACTTCACAATATTTGACATTAACCAAGAGGTTTTTATTTTTATGGTTACTGACAGTTTTATTCTTCCCGTTATCAAACATTAAAAAAAAACGAGGAACACCTACTATGCTGAGCACTGATAAGATTAAGAAAGCTTTTGCTGCTATCTGTGATGAGGTTGAGAAGCTTGAAAACAAGAAACTTGATGATAAAACCAGAAAAACCCTGAACAAGATTCGCTCAATTGCCAAACACCAAAGTGATATCCGAAAGGCTAAAAAAGGTACCTGCAAGGCAAAGAAAAAATAGAAAAATTATTGCAAGATTGAAAGAACCCAAGCTGGGAAAAAGGCAGAAAATAGCAATTTCTACCTCTCTGTGAATGTTAAGCCCCTCCATTTTTCCCGGAATAAAATTCCGTGAAGACCTTGATGATGAAATCCACGTCTTTCCGATCTATTTCTAGATGAGTTACCATCCTCACTGCTGTACCAGAAGCGATAATGATACCATGCTGTCTGAGATATACATGGAGGCCAGCAAGAGATTGATCAGGTAGGGTGATGAATATCATGTTTGTCTGACTATCATCATATCGCACTTCAATCTCAGCAATTTCATTTAATCCTCGAGCCAATGCCTCTGCATTATGTTGATCTTCGCTCAGCCTGTCAATATTATTTTCAAGTGAATAGATACCTGCAGCGGCAAGATAACCGGTCTGGCGCATTCCTCCACCGAGAACTTTTCTCCATCTTCTGCCTTCTTTTATGAAATCCAGATTACCACAGAGGAGTGAGCCTGCCGGCGCGCCAAGTCCTTTGGAGAGGCACAGCGAAACTGAGTCAAATTGTTTGGCAATCTTAGACCCAGGAACGTCCCATTTCCGTGCAGCATTAAAAATTCGAGCGCCATCGAGGTGCATTAACAGATTGTTATTTTTTGCAAATTCCTCACAATTTTCAAGGTAATCAAGGGGTAGAGCTAGACCGCCATAGGTGTTTTCCAAACAGAGCAGACGCGTTCTGGCAAAATGAAAGTCATCATCTTTTATATAGCCTGCAACTGTATCAAGATCAAAAGTACCATCGCTCTGAAGATCAAGCGGTTGGGGTTGAATACTGCCAAATACTGCTGCTCCACCACCCTCATACTTGTAAGTGTGGGCGTGCTGACCCACAATATATTCATCTCCACGCTTGCAGTGGGTGAGTAGTGCGATAAGATTAGATTGGGTACCAGAGGGGCAAAACAATGCGGCCTCTTTTTGCAGTATTTCAGCTCCCAGTTTTTCCAATTTATTGGTTGTGGGGTCTTCACCATAGACATCGTCTCCCACTTCTGCATTGCTCATTGCTGTAAGCATGCCTGCTGTAGGTCGTGTTACTGTATCACTGCGTAGATCAAGCGTCTTCATCACTCCCCCAAGAGTTGAATTATGGTAATATGTACAACCCATTATATCATCCTCTCAAATTATTGCCTATGTCAATATGAACAATTATACAACATAGACGAATGGTATGATTTACAGGTGGCTCTTGGTTAATGGTGTGAGAATGTAGCAGCATTGTTTCGATTCTTCGGATGCAAAATAAAATCATAACTTTCCCAGAATTAAAGTAAAATCTGAAATGCTTCGTTAATATAGAGAACTCCAACGATTATTTTTTATCTGGTGGTAACTTGACAACGAAAAACTGGCTACTTATTGTTCGCACAGGTTTTTGGGGAAAAGAAAAGCATTCATAGGATGTTGAGCCTTTTTTATAACCACTATTGTCAATATTTCCAAAGTTTTGGGAGGAGTACGTGAGCAAAAAAAAGAAGGAGAACCACGCGGAAGAAGCTATGGATGCAAGCGATGTGGTAAACCTGTCAGAGGAAGGCATTGAGTCGAACGAGACAAAAGATACTGAGACTACTGCTGTCAGCGAGAAAAGCCTGGAGGAACAGTTGGCAGAAGCATTAGATGAAGCAGCAGAATTGAAAGACAAAATGTTGCGTCTTGCTGCCGACTATGAGAACTATAAAAAACGCAATGAACGCGAACGCCTTGCCACCATGAAATACGCTGGTGAAAACATCTTCCGTGAATTTTTACCGGTGGTTGACAATCTCGAGCGGGCAATCAGCCAGGGTGTTGTGGAAGGTGCTGATGCAGAGAAGAATCTAGCTGGTCTTCTTGAGGGCGTAGAACTTACTCTGAAAAGTCTCTATACCAGTCTTGAGAAATTCGAAGTAAAGGCAATTGAAAGTGTCGGTGAGCCTTTTGATCCTAACAAGCAGGAAGCCTTAACCATGGAAGCAAGTGATGCTGTTCCTGCAAATCACGTCTTAACCGAGTTTGAAAAAGGGTATTTTTATAAGGATCGGCTACTACGTGCTGCGAAAGTGATAGTTTCTTCTGGAAAAGCAGATTCTTAAGTTTTTCTGGGCACCTCCGCAAGGAAGACCGCGGCCTTGACAAATATGTGAGAATGACAACTTTAACAACAGTTGCCGCATGAATATTAAGCTACAGAGATATAAGGAATTCGGAAAGTCCGAGTATATGATATAAGGAGAGAATGACATGGGCAAAATTATTGGAATTGATCTTGGGACCACAAATTCATGTGTGGCAATCATGGAGGGTGGCGATCCTAAAGTGATCGCTAACGTGGAAGGCAATAGAACAACACCGTCTATTGTGGCTTTTACTGATAACGGTGAACGCCTCGTTGGCCAGGTAGCCAAGCGTCAGGCGGTAACCAACCCGGAACGTACATTATATGCAATCAAACGTCTCATAGGTCGAAAATTTGCCGATGCAGAAGTTAAAAAATCCATTGAAGTAAGTCCATTCAAAATTGTCGAAGGCACTAATGGAAGTGTATCAGTTGAGGTAGAGGGAAAAGTTTACAGGCCTGCTGAAATTTCTGCAATGGTTCTTGCCAAGATGAAGCAAACTGCAGAGGAATATCTAGGTGAGGAAGTTACCGAAGCCGTTGTAACTGTACCAGCCTATTTTAACGATTCCCAACGCCAGGCCACCAAAGATGCTGGGAAGATTGCCGGCCTCAATGTTCAGCGAATCATTAATGAACCTACGGCTGCCTCGCTTGCCTATGGTCTAGATAAGAAGGGCGAAGAGAAAATAGCGGTATTTGACCTCGGTGGCGGTACATTTGATGTCTCCATCCTGGAGATCGGCGATGGTGTGTTCGAAGTTAAATCAACCAATGGAGATACTTTCCTTGGTGGTGAAGATTTTGATATGCGCATAGTCAACTGGCTTGCCGATGAGTTCAAACGCGAGCAGGGTATCGATCTGCGCAGTGATAAAATGGCATTGCAGCGTCTTAAGGAAGAAGCCGAAAAGGCGAAGATGGAGTTATCTACAACCAAAGAAACAGATATCAACCTTCCGTTCATTACCGCAGATGCTTCTGGGCCAAAACACCTTAACATCAAATTGAGCAGAGCCAAACTAGAAAATTTGGTGGATGATCTTGTCCAGCGCACGGTTGAACCCTGCCGCATCGCCATAAAAGATGCCGGACTCACTGCCGCAGATATTGATGAGGTTATTCTCGTTGGTGGAATGACCCGTATGCCGATGGTACAAAAGAAGGTTTCTGAAATTTTTGATAAAGAACCCAATAGAGGTGTTAACCCGGATGAAGTTGTGGCAGTGGGTGCAGCGATTCAAGGTGGTGTTCTTCAAGGTGATGTCAAAGATGTATTGCTTCTAGATGTTACACCGCTCTCCCTTGGTATTGAAACACTTGGTGCTGTTACCACAAAACTGATTGATAAGAACACAACAGTTCCGACAAAAAAGAGCCAAGTTTTCTCTACTGCAGCGGATAATCAGCCCGCGGTATCCATTCATGTGCTCCAGGGTGAGCGCGAAATGGCCAATGATAATAAGACAATTGGTCGATTTGAACTCACTGATATACCGCCTGCACCACGTGGAGTTCCACAGATTGAAGTTACCTTCGATCTTGATGCAAATGGTATCTTACATGTGTCGGCAAAAGATTTAGGTACCGGCAAAGAGCAATCGATCAAGATCACTGCCTCCTCGGGTCTGACTGAAGATGAAATCGACAAAATGACTAAGGATGCCGAGCTTCATGCCGAGGAAGACCGGAAGAAAAAAGAATTGGTCGAAACTCGTAACCAGGCGGATGCCTTGGTCCATGCAACCGAAAAGAGTTTAAAAGACCTTGGCGACAAGGTGGATGAAGAAACTCGCTCGAATGTAGAAAAAGAAATTGAGAATGTAAAAAGTGTTCTCGAATCAGATGATGTTGACCAGATCAAGGCTGCCATTGAAGCACTTACCAATGCATCACATAAACTTGCTGAGCTTATGTATGCCCAAGCTGCCAAAGATAATCCTGATAGTGGTGGTGGCGGTCCTGAAGGCGGAGCAACCAACAATAAAAAGAACGATGACGATGATGATGTAGTCGATGCAGATTTTGAAGAAGTAAAATAGCTATTTGAATCGCTGGTTACAGGGAGTGTGAAAATTTTTTTCACACTCCCTTTTTTTTTGTTAATGCGGTATTGTTAGCGCCGAAATTTAAACCTTAATTCTTTATATTCTCTTTATTTGATAGAAATTATGAAAGTATTATCTGGAATTCAACCATCAGGACAGCTCCATATCGGTAATTATTTCGGAATGATGAAGCCCATGATTGCACATATGGAAAACTCTGAGTTGTATGTTTTTATCGTTGATCTACATGCTATGACCTCTGTCCATGATCGTGATAAATTGGCAAATGGTACTCTTGAGGCAGCAGCAGATTTTCTCGCACTTGGTCTTGATCCACAAAAGTGCATATTCTGGGTGCAATCAGATGTTCCTGAAGTATGCGAGTTAACCTGGGTTCTTTCGACACTGGCACCAATGGGTTTGATCGAGCGGTGTCACTCCTACAAAGACAAAGTGGCTAAAGGCATAGCAGCAAATCATGGGCTTTTTTCTTATCCTATCCTCATGGCGGCTGACATCCTCCTTTATCAAGCAGAAAAAATACCAGTTGGAAAGGATCAAAAGCAGCATCTTGAGGTAGCACGTGATCTTGCTCAGAAATTTAATAATGAATTTGGTGAAACCTTTGTAGTACCTGAGCCGGTTATTTCAGAAGATACAGCAGTTATACCCGGATTAGATGGACAAAAAATGTCAAAGTCCTATGGAAACACCATCCCAATTTTTCTTGAGGGTAAAAAGCTGAAAAAAAGTGTAATGGCAATCCAGACTGATGCTACTCCGGTGGAAGAACCTAAAAACCCGGATACCTGCAATCTCTATAATATATTCAAACTTTTTGCCGCCCCCGATCGACTCCAAGAAGTGCGAGATCTCTATATTAATGGTGGAGCTGCCTACGGGTATATAAAACTTGAACTCCTGGATTTGTTAAATGACTTCTTCGGAGATGCACGTCAGAAAAAGGCAGAATTTTTAGCTGATCCGCAGATGCTCAAGAATATCCTGCGTGATGGCGCCATTAAGGCACGTGAGAAAGCAACCACAACCCTTGATCTAGTTAGGGATCGGGTGGGCCTTAATTATTAATAGCAGATGAGTGGAAGAGATGCCGAATCCCAAAAATCCAGATAGGACAAACCTATGAACTATCAAGCATATGGCATGACCAGAGATGCTGCTCTTGAACTTGTTAAAAGTAAAATCGCAAATGAAAACTTGATGAAACACTGCCTTGCAGCAGAAGCTGTTCTGATTGCCATGGCCCAAAGATTAGGAGAAGATGAAAACAAGTGGGGGCTCGCTGGTCTTCTTCATGATTTGGATGCAGAAACGCAACCTGATCTTGATGTGCATACTCAGGAGACGGCAGAAATACTAGGTGAAGAAGGAATCGATGAAGAAATAATCGAAGCAATCCGGTTGCATAATCTGCAGGCGAATCCGGGTGAAAGTCGCACTTCACGATTCCATCATGCCCTGGCTGCTGGTGAGACCATTACTGGGTTGGTTATTGCAACTGCCCTGGTTTATCCCGATAAAAAATTAGCTTCCGTTAAAGCAAAGTCAGTCCGCAAAAGGATTAAAGAAAAGGCTTTTGCCCGCGGAGCCAACCGTGAAATAATCAAAGAATGTGAACAAGCTGGAATCCCCCTTAACGACTTTTGTTCTCTCAGCCTTGAAGCGATGCAGGGAATTGCTGACGACTTGGGTCTTTAAAGAAATAGGGGAGGCGTAACCGCACTCCCCAAAGAGTAAGATATCTTAAGAGATCAGAAACTAGAAATCAACCAGTTCTACATCAAAAACCATCGTTGCATTTGGTGGTATGGGTCCTCTACCAGATGGTCCATAGCCAAGGTGTGATGGAATTATCAATACTCGCTTTTCACCTTTCTTCATTGAGAGAAATGCCTCATCCCAACCCTTAATCACCCGGCCGGCTCCCACCGGAAATTTGATGGGCTCTCCGCGGTCATAAGAAGAATCAAATTTTGTTCCATCAAGTAGTTTGCCTGTATAATGGGCAGTTACATTGCTTCCTTTTGCGGGAGTGGCATCTCCATTGCCTTCCTCAACAACAACATACTGGAGACCTGAGGATGTGGTGATAGCATTTGGCCATTTTTCGGAAATCTTTTTATTGGCTTCATCGGCCGCCTCTTTTTCTTTTTCCTGAGCACGCTGATCCATGGATGCCAGTAAAGCATCAAAGGCAGTCTGGTCACTTTTGAAATTTTCAGCTTTCTTGCCTTCTCTGATAATGGTGACACTCTTTATCTTATCACCGCCTTCAATTTTATTGACCACATCCTGGCCTTCAATAACATGACCAAAAACAGTGTGCTTGCCATCAAGCCATGGTGTAGGAACATGGGTTATGAAGAATTGACTGCCATTGGTGCCAGGCCCGGCATTTGCCATGGAAAGGATGCCAGGTCCAGTGTGTTTGAGTGTAGGGTCAATTTCATCGGGAAAAGTATATCCTGGGCCACCGGTGCCCGTCCCAAGTGGGCAACCGCCTTGTACCATGAAATCTGGGATAACACGATGAAATGTTAGGCCATCGTAAAATTTTGTTCCAGTAGCTCCGGCCCCACCGCCAAGTTCTTTGGTTCCTTCAGCCAACCCGACAAAGTTAGCTACGGTAAGCGGTGTCTTTTCGAATTCAAGCATACACACAATCTCACCCTTTGAAGTATCAAATTTGGCATATATGCCGTCCTTTAATGTAGAATCTGCCATCACCAGATCTCCTAGTAAAATTAATAAGCTGAGGGTTATAGTTAATAAAGTTGCTACTCTATGCATGATTCCTCCAGTTGAAAAGGTCTAAATATTTGAATATCTGAATTATGCTTTGATGAATCACTGTATAGTAACCATTTCATTAATGTTTGCCAGCAGAGGTCCCGAAGAATTTTGAGTTGCGGCAATGTAACTGACTGGTTTACATTGACCTCTAATGCAATAGTAATATTATAAGTCTGTCAGATTGTCTGGTGGTTGTTGGTTATTTTAATCGTCACTTTTTTTGAGTAGAGAATACTATCTTGTTTCGTATATATAGAATAACGGTTGGGCTTCTTTTTTACTGTAGTTTACCGATATCTCTGCTGTTTGTCTGGATTACAGGCAAACACCGTGAAGGATTGCTGCAACGTTTCGGTCTGTATCCACAAAACGTAGATAAAGGGAAAAAGAAAAGAAATATCTGGCTGCATGCCGCATCAGTGGGTGAGGTTCAGGCTGCCAGAGCGATCATCGCCGAGATTAGAAAACAGCTTGGTGAGTCGAATATATTCCTTACAACCATGACACTTGCAGGAAGGAAAGTAGCTGAAAGTCAAATTGAACCTAAGGTAAGTTGCTACCTGGCCCCATTGGATATCCCTGGTATTGTTGAGCTGGCAATAAAAAGAATTAAACCTGATGTTTATATTTGCATTGAGACTGAGCTATGGCCTGTCCTTCTTGATGCTCTATCGCAGAGGCAGGTGTATGTTGGAATGGCAAATGGTAGAATATCATCACGCTCTTTTGAGAAGTATAAAAAGTTAGGAGGTTTTATTGCCTATGTATTAGGTCGATTTGATAGGATGGCAGTTATATCTGAAAAAGATCGTGCCAAATATCTTTCGCTGGGTGCATCGCCATATTCTTTGATAGTTGAAGGCAATGTAAAGTATGACATAAAAAACAAAGAAAATACTGCAGAAATTGTCAGACATTACAAAGAACTCCTGCAAATCACTACCGAGGAGGTCTTTATTGCAGGGTCTACTCATAACGATGAAGAACACAGATTGCTGGAAATGCTCATAAACCAAACTACTCCACCGAAATTACTCTTTCTCTTTGCTCCACGGCATATTGAACGAATAGCTTCGCTGGAAAAATTCCTGCAATCACAAAAATACGACTACCATCTTCTAAGCCAATTGAAAACTAGTATACAGCAGAGAAAGCACTCCTTGATTTTAGTAGATACCATGGGGGATTTAGCTGAACTGTATGGGGTTTCTGATTATATCTTCTGTGGAGGAAGTTTGGTGCCAAAGGGTGGACACAATCTGATGGAAGCGGCAATTTGGGGCAGAGCTGTGTTTTATGGTCCTTTTATTGATGATTTTCATGATGCCGCTGACCTACTCGAATCGGAACAGTGCGGTTTTAAAATAGCAGATGTTGCAGATCTAGAAAAGCGTTTACACTACTATAGGGTACATTCCCAGGAATATTTCGCTGCCTGTCATCGTGCAGGTAAAGTTGCTAAATCCCAACAGGGAAGCTCCTCTCGCCAGGTAAGTCATATCTTTGGTGGTTTTCTAGACAATAGAGAATAAGAACCCTATTTTTTATTCTAGTGTCTTGTCATGCCTCACCTGTAGCTTAGAGCTTGTTATTCTGGCCTCCTGACGTCGTTG
>CAZWVC010000101.1:0-12955 GCA_964637245.1 uncultured Desulfocapsaceae bacterium | reverse complement strand
TTACCAGAACAAACAGCTACTGCATCTAAATCTCAGCAAGATCTGAATCCGGCTAAGGATGCCACAGCATCACAACTTACCGAAGAGGATACAGAAGTCATAGAGCCAGCTCCGTTGTATACTGAAGGGGATCTACCCACCACTCAGCCCCTGCCAAAAACTATCCCATCAAAGTATGCATCCATACCATTTCTTGAAGAGCTCTCTGTTTCTTTTCAGAAACAAGTGCCAGAACTTAAGCTTGCAGGTCACGTCTATTCACCTGATCCGGCACTGCGCATGATATTGATTAATAGCCGCATTGTTAGAGAAAATGATATTATTGAAAAGGATTTTGTGCTTGATGAGATAACGCCCGAAGGAGTTGTTTTACGCTACGGAGACACACGTTTTAGACTTATATCTGATTAACACTTTGTGAAAACTAGCTTATTTTTTGTTCAACCATTATTCATCCTGAAGTATACAAGTCTCTGAATGAAAAAATTGACGAGTAACTTCACGAACTCCACCAAAGGTGGTAATAATAACAGCAGTAGGAGCGACCCACTAGGTATTGCTCTAGCAATACGGCTATAACTGCTGCAATATTGAAATACTCTTCTTCTGCCCATGCAACAATTTATGGAACCGATGCTTCTCAGATTTCAACAACATTTCCCAGAACTTGTTCTTGGTCTTATTCTCATTCTGGGCATCGCTCTTATTCTTCTTTTATTTGTCTTCCTCAAATTAAGAGAAACGCGTAGCACAGCATTAAAGAATGCAGAATTACTCAGTGATTCTAACCAACAAACAACCTCTCTCCAGGAGGAAATAACCCAGCTGAAAATTCGCAGTGCTAAATTAGCAACATTGTTACAACAGGAGCGTCTCAACAGTCGGGAGAAAATTGCCATACTCGATAGCGCTAAAGAAAAGTTGAGCCTGCAATTTCAGACGCTTGCACAACAGATTTTCGATGAAAAGAGTGAGCGGTTCTCCCACGAAAACAAAGAGCGTGTAACAGCTATTCTCAAGCCTTTACAAGAGCAGCTGTATGGTTTTCAGCAAAGAATTAATGACATTCAGCGAAATGATACCCAGGAGCGGACCTCACTAAAAAAAGAGATTGTTCATTTACGCGAATTAAATCAGCAAATTAACCAGGAAGCTGTTAACCTTACCAGGGCGTTACGAGGCGATAAGAAATCCCAGGGTAACTGGGGTGAATTGGTACTTGAGAAGGTGTTAGAGAAATCGGGGCTTCGTAAGGGTGAGGAATATTCTATGCAAAGTGGTTTTCGCAACCGGGAAAATCAACTGCAAAAACCTGATGTAATAATACACCTACCCGAAAACAGAAATATCATCATCGACTCTAAAGTCTCACTGCTGGCCTGGGAAAAGTTCATAAATTGCGAAGATGAAAAGAAGGGACAAACCCACCTTGCTGAGCATATTCAAAATCTCCGCAATCATATTAAAAACCTCGGTGCCAAGGACTATTCAGCCATAAGCGGTCTCCACAGCCTTGATTTTGTTTTGCTCTTTATACCGATTGACTCATCCTATGTAACTGCCAGTCAAGCCGATGAAAAACTCTTCACCGATGCCTACGAACAAAAAATAATAATTGTCACCCCAACTACGCTGCTTGCCACTTTAAAAACTGTGGAAAATCTTTGGCGATATGAGCAGCAAAGCCGAAACTCCAGAGAAATCGCCGATCGTGCAGGTGTTATATATGACAAATTATGTGGCTTTCTGGAAGAAATTGAAAAGGTCGGAAAACAGCTTGCCACCTGCAATTCAACCTACGAATCAGCGCTTAATAAGCTTGCAAGAGGACGAGGAAATATACTTTCCCAGGCCAACAAGCTTACAGAGTTAGGCATCAAGGTGAAAAAAAAGATACCCCGAAAAATTGAAACAATCGCAGAATCAGATACCCTTAATTAAACTGAATATTCTTCCCTGTCTTGCCAAATAAATTTGAAAGTGGTACTAGAGAGACCAAATGCATAATGTTTACTAGGTAACCACCCGTAGAAGGAGCTTAAAGTGCTATTACATCAACATTTTATTGACGTAGCGAAAGAACAGGGCGAGAATCTCGCTATCCACGATTTTGCAACCGGTAAAAAAGTTACGTATTCCCGGGCACTGCTGGCTGCAATACTCCTTTCAAAATATTTCAAGAAGTTTGATAAAGGCTTTATCGGAGTCATGATTCCCACTTCTGCAGGATGTATGCTTACCAAACTTGGTATACTTATGAGTGGCAGAATACCGGTAATGATAAATTATTCGACTGGTGCTGAACAGAATGCTATTTACGCGCAAAAAAAATGTGATTTTAAACCAATTATTACCTCTAAAGCTCTCCTTAAAAAAATTGAATGTCCTCATGTCGATGGGATGATTTACCTTGAGGATATCATGGAAAGCTTCTCCGGTCTGCAGAAAGCTCGGGCCGCAATTATAGCCAAACTTCCCGCAGCAATGATAAAAAAGCTGGTTCATGGCGGCATCATAGATAATACCGCGGTCATACTTTTCACCAGTGGAAGCGAGAAGGACCCAAAAGCAGTACAATTAACCCACCGAAATATCGGTTCAAACATCATTTCCTGCACCAAACGGTTTGGCTTTAACAGCGATGATCGATTCCTGGCTTCGCTTCCCCTCTTCCATGTGTTTGGGCTTACCACCAATATGTGGATCCCCTTGCATCATGGGATGACCCTTCTGGCCTATGCCAATCCACTTGATTTCAGGAAAATTTGTGACATCGTGCGCGACGAGAAGGCAACATTTATGGTAGGAACACCAAGTTTTTTCTGGGGCTATCTGCGTAAATCCGAACCCGGTGATTTTGATAGCCTGCGGGTAATGCTATGTGGAGCTGATAAATGTCCAGAACCTCTCCGAGACGGATTCAAAGAGAAACATGACATTATTCTGTACGAAGGCTACGGTGCAACTGAATGTTCCCCGGTAATTTCATCAAATTGCCCTGAAGATAACCGACCAGGAAGTGTCGGTAAGCCAATCGATGGTATTGAGGTTCGAATAGAGAATTACGAAACAGGAGAAGAGTGCGGCCCGGGAAAGGATGGCAGGATTTTGGTCAAAGGTGAAAATGTGATGAAAGGGTATTTCAATGACTTTGAGCAGACTTCACTGCATATCCGTCGAGGCTGGTATGATACTGGCGATATGGGTAATATTGATAAAGAGGGTTATCTCTGGCATGTCGGCAGATTGAAAAGGTTCGTCAAAATTGGTGGTGAGATGGTTTCAATGGTTAAAATTGAATCTGTCCTGGAAAACTTCCTACCCGAAAATGTGCACTGTTGTGTCGTTGAAGTACCTGACTCAATAAAGGGGGCAAAGATTGTTGCTGTAGTAACCGAAGAAGTCGATAAAAAGAGTATTCAGAAAAAGCTGGCAGAACAGCTCCCAAAAATTGCTATCCCAAAGATATTTATGGTGATGGAAGAGTTGCCAAAGATGGGTTCCGGCAAAATAGATTTTCGTTCAATAACTGAATTAACCAGGGCTCAACTGGCAGGAGAAAATAAATAAATCTTCCTCGTTTTCAAACTCCGATTAAAGCTACTGGAATATCAACCATAATTTCATTCTGCTCGTCGCCATCTAGGCAATAAACAGGTGGATTCATTGTAGTGTTGCCATAAAGATGAATTGCAAAAATTCTCTTACTCTTTTCTTTATTTTTCTTACCCTGTGATTAGTGTAACCAGATCGTAACTTAGGATATTTATTTATATTTTTGTTTCAACATATCCGATAGATGAAACATGATGACCACTCAATAACAGATATGCTTAAAGCATCTAGAAAAATAGAAATAGGTAAACCAGACACAACAAAGAAGTCAATAATCGCTGATGTCGCTCAATATATATTGCTCATGGCGGCTCTCATCTGGTTGTTCTCCAAAAGTGCTGAACACTCTGGCTATAACTGGCAATGGTATCAGGTATCGCAATACCTCTATGTAGTAGACGATACTGGATTTCATGCCGGCCCCCTGCTAAGCGGCTTAAAAATCACCTTGCTCATATCTGGGGTCAGCCTCGTTATATCTATGATTATTGGACTTTTTACGGTATTTTTACGGCTTTCCAATGCTCCCGTGGCTCGATGGTTTGCACGACTCTATCTTGAAACTACCAGAAATACCCCACTGCTTATTCAGATATTTTTTATATATTTTGTGCTGGGGCCGGTACTCGGTCTTGAGCGTTTTACTTCTGCAATTTTGGCTCTCAGTCTTTTTGAAGGTGCTTATGTTTCTGAAATTTTGCGCTCTGGCATTCTTTCCATTGAATCCGGGCAAAAAGAGGCTGGCTTTAGTCTTGGGTTAACGAGTTATCTCACCTATCGACACATCATTCTACCACAGGCAATTCGCAACACCCTTCCACCTCTCACCAACCAGGCAATCTCGCTCATAAAGGATTCGGCACTGGTCAGTACAATTGCAATCTTTGATCTAACCATGCAGGCACAAATTATAGTTGCTGAAACCTTTCTCACATTTGAAATCTGGTTTACAATCGCGCTTATGTACCTGATTGTTACTGCCTGTTTATCTTTTTTAGTGGCTACGCTGGAAAAACGGCTGCAAACTACAAATAACTATTGATAAAAAACAAGGAATTGGAGGAATTTCATGAAGCACACCATTACAGCTCTGAAAATAATAATACCAATAATCTTCATACTCTATCTTGCTGGAACCGTTTCAGCAGCATCAATACAGCAGCAGCTGGTTAAAGAAAGTACTATCGAAGCGGTTATTAAACGGGGCGTTCTCAAGGTAGGGATGGACACCTTTCTGCCATGGGCCATGAAAGATAAAAATGGCGAATATATTGGCTTTGAGATTGACGTTGCCCGAAGACTGGCTGAAGATATGGGGGTTAAAGTTGAGTTTATTCCCACAAAATGGGCAGGGATTATCCCGGCACTGCTGACCGCTAAATTCGATGTGATCATCGGCGGTATGGGGATAACCCCTAAGCGGGCACTTAAGGTCAATTTCACTCTCCCCTATGACTATTCAGGCATGTCAATTGTTGCCCATAAAGAAAAAGCAGCAGGTTTCTCCAACCTTGAGGCGTTTAACAAACCTGATGTTGAAATCGCCGCTAAACTAGGGACAACAGCTGCGGCGGCAGCCAAAAAACATCTACCAAATGCAACTATCAGACTCTATGACGATGAAGCTCAAACCTACCAGGAGCTGCGAAATGGTAAGGTGCATGCAGTAGTTGCTTCCGCCCCACGTCCAGCTTTTGAGGCTATTAAATATAGTGACAGCCTCTTTCTCCCGGTTAAGGGAACCTTCACTAAAGAACCGATCGGTTTTGCTATGCGTAAGGGTGACCCTGATACCCTGGCTTTTTTTAACAGCTGGATTTTAAATGTAAATCTTGAGGGTTGGCTGCAGGAAAGACATGACTATTGGTTCGAAAGTCGCGACTGGGCAGCCATGGTGGAATAACTCACCAATGTCAGCTAGAAGTATCATCAAGCCCAGCGTAACGCTTGCCAAGTAACACGCTGGGCAACTATGGTCAATTCAATCCCAGGCTGCTTCACATTGTGAAAAAGAATTTTAGATTACTCGATATATTCATTTCGCTTACAGCTCTGGGTCTGTTGGGTTTTATAATCTATCGATTGGGCTACTCGTTAAACTATAAGTGGAATTGGAGTATTATCCCCGATTATCTGGTATTCTATAACGCAGACACCCAACGTTATCAAAGCGGAGTTTTACTGCAAGGTTTCTTCATCACCTTGAAGTTGAGTATATGGGGTACAATTCTTGCGGCCCTAATCGGTATCTGCATCGGACTGATGTCAATTTCCAAGCGCCTGTTTTTGCGACTCAGTGCCAAAACATATGTTGAACTCATTCGCAATATTCCTGCACTTGTGCTGGTTATTATTTTTTATTTCTTTGTCAGTGATCAGATGATGTCACTTCTGCGGGTTGATGAACTGAGCAGAGAATTCGCGAAACAAAATCAGTGGCTGTTTCAGTTGCTCTTTTCCAGACCGGAGATGATGACGCAATTCATCTCGGGAGTAATCACTCTTGGCCTGTTTCAAGGAGCCTACATTGCTGAAATTGTTCGGGCTGGAATTCAATCCATCGACGTCGGACAATGGGAAGCTTCATCTTCCCTGGGGCTGAGCTGGTGGCAGCAGATGAAAACCATAATATTGCCACAGGCAATCCGTAATATGCTGCCACCTTTAGCCAATGAGTTCATCAATACCATCAAATACTCCTCAATTGTTTCGGTTATCTCTATTCAGGAATTGACTTTTCAAGGCATGCAGGTGATGACCTCAACCCAGGTTACCATCGAAGTCTGGCTGACTATAACAGCAATGTATCTGATCTTGTGTTTAGGCCTCTCCCTGCTCGTTAATATGCTGGAGTACAAACTGGCAGAAGGTCGACTATAATGAGGGAAAGAGATCATGACTGCAACTAAATCTCCGTTTTCCCACAGAAACATACGTTGTTTTATTTTCTTTCGGCTCTTCTTTAATGCCAGGTTCTACTACCCTGTTTTCGCAATTCTTTTCCTTGATTATGGCCTAACTATTGAACAGTTTGCCTTGCTAAACAGTGTGTGGGCAGCAACGATTGTTGTGGCAGAAGTTCCTTCCGGAGCCCTGGCTGATCTGATTGGCCGCAAACAGCTTCTTGTCACAACTTCTGTTTTGATGATTCTGGAAATGCTGTTGCTAAGTTTTGTACCACTGGAGAACATTACTCTGGTTTTCTGGGCATTTCTTTTAAATCGAGTACTCAGCGGACTTGCTGAAGCCATGGCCAGTGGAGCAGATGAGGCTCTAGCCTACGATTCATTGAAAAAGCAGGGAAATGAAGAGCAATGGCCCAGGGTACTCAGTGTGACAATGCGCACCAACTCTCTTGGTTCATTGATAACCATGAGCCTCGGGGCGCTCATTTACGATCCTGATATTGTAAACAAGATTATGGCATTGATCGGTTCACCAATGGTCCTGGATCAACAGACCACCATGCGTTTTCCCATCTACTTGACCCTTATCCTCGGTTTTCTCTCACTGGGTACGGTATTGCTGATGAAGGAAACGCAAGACACCACAGAGCAATCTGAGACTTCTACAAATCATGTACAAAACGTTATCAGTGCCTTGAAACTCACATTACAGGCAGGCGGCTGGATCCTGCGCACGCCATTTGCTTTGGTGATCATCCTTTTTGCCATGGCCTATGATCATGTGCTGCGAATGGTAATTACCATGACCAGCCAGTTTTTTCGGCTGATCAGCTTACCTGAGGCGAGTTTTGGTATAATTGGTGCGGGTATGTCACTTATCGGCCTTTTCGTACCCAAGATAGCTGAAAAAATGGTTGCCCGCTACACCCCGGTACAGAACATGCTCTGGCTTTCCTTGATTACCATGACAGCCCTGGTGGGAATCTGTGCCTTTATACCCTATTTGGGCTTGATACCGATGGCTTTTGTATCAGCCGGTTTGATGTTGACTGCGTTTTTTACCAGCCATTACCTCAACAAAATCACCGAATCCGATCAGCGGGCGACGGTACTCAGCTTTAAGGGTCTTGCATTTAATCTTGCCTATGGCTTGATTGGAGTTGGTTTTGCAACTCTTATGGCCGGAATGCGCAACATAACCACTATGGCTAACCCGGAATTTAGTGAAGCTGTCATTGAAAACATATCTTTTAAAAGTGCCACCATCTGGTTTATCCCTTACACCATGGTTATGCTGTTTGGCGCAATTCTGCTGGCAAAGTATCTTTTACGAAAGACGAATATCCATCAAAAAAAAGGTTAGGCAGTCATACTTGTCCCTACCATGTATTACGATGGATCAATTCAGGCTTGAAACGGTTCATTGGTTTAAATTCTGCATCGGGCCACCCCACCGGAATAATTGCTAATGGAAAGACATCCTCTGGTATGTTGAAAAGCTCGCGGGTTTTGGCAATCCGATCCTCAAGAGGATAGACACCTGTCCAAACAGTTCCCAAACCCATGTCCCTGGCTGCCAAGAGGAGATTCTGAATAGCGGCAGAACAATCTTGCACCCAAAAATCCGGCCACTTCAAGCCCTCCGGTGCCCCACAGACTATAATCGCAACATTGGTACTTCGTATCATTTTCGCGTAGGGATGGAATTCAGGTACTTTATCAAGTTTCTCCCGGTCTGTTACAATAATAAAGTGCCATGATTGCTGATTGCCAGCAGAAGGTGCAAGCATAGCTGCTTCGATGAGCTTATGAATCATTTCATCAGGTACTGGATCCCCAGTGAATTTTCTTATGCTCCGCCGAGTTTGTATAACCTCAAACAGTTCCATTTTTTATCTCCTTTGACTCATGAAATTCATGGTGAATAGTAAATTAAAATGAAAAACAGCTTATCTGCATTACTGTTCAGGCTAGTAGATATGAGATTTAAAGAAGTTTAATCGTCTTATCCACTTTAGCATGCTGCTTTTATCTGCTATGATAAACTTGCTTGCCATAAACACAATATGCTATGCAAGGTTTTCTTTTTCAAGAGTAAAACTTATGGGAACTAAGCGAATAATATGAAAAAAAAATCCCCTCACTTTAATATTGCTCATCGCGGCGCACGCAGTCTGGCACCGGAAAATACCATGTCGGCCTTTGTTAAAGCCTGGGAAGTTGGGGCTCATGGAATTGAAACAGATGTTTCAGTAAGTGGAGATGGAGTGCTAATCCTTTTTCATGATGACACTTTTCTGCGTACCACAGATATCAACGAAATTTTCCCTGAACGCAAGAATAATGAGCTGCACTCCTTTAGCTGTAGTGAAATAGAGCGTCTTGATGCAGGATCATGGTTCATTGCTACGGATCCATTCGGTACCATAAAAGACGGTACAATTAAAGAAAAAGAGCTGGCTGGATTTACCCAAAGCAAAGTACCTACCCTGGAGGAACTACTAGTCTTTGTCAAAGAAAAATCGATGTTTATAAATATCGAGATCAAACCGCTTCCCAGTGGCAATTCCTCCTTTCCAATTGTGGAGAGGGTTGCTGCTACTATTGGCCAAGTTCAACTTGATCCCCAGTTGTATTCGATCTCCTCGTTCTACCATCCTTTTTTACAGCAGGTTGCTGAATATCTCCCAGAAGCGGAAATAAATGCACTGATCGGCGGAGTAATCCGCAAACCACATGATTGGGGCAATTATGAATTTGAAATTTATAATGCCAATGTGGACAAAATTGATGCCCTTCAGCTTGAAAAGGCAAAAAAAAAGGGCTGCAAGGTAAATCTGTATACCGTAAACCGATATGTGGAAATGCAGCGCTATCTCTCACTTGGCATAGGAAAGATCATCACAGACTATCCCCAGTTGCTTAGCGGTTATACCCATCCCTGAGATCTGCCAAGAACCCTCTTATTGCCCATTGGTTATCTTTCAATACTTCCACCACAGGAAAAAAGAGTTGGAATATATACAAAAAATGGTAGAGAGGCAGGGAGTAGTTCAATTGATACTTTAGCAACGGGAAAATTATCACACCAAGATGCCCTACGATAAAGAAATACCCCGCACAGGTCTCATCTACTCTCTTTCTTCGGCCCTTTGTTTCAGTCTCCTCGCCATTTTCTACAAAGTCGGCTATCAGGAAAACCTGGGTACCGGACTGATGTTGACCTGTCGGTTTGTATTGGGTTTTCTCCTGCTTACCCCCTATATGTTTCTGCAGAAACGTCACCAACTAAAAGTGTCTTTGAGAGTTGTTTCTATGGCATTAATTTGCGGGGTGTTTTTTTATGGACTGCAAAGCTATTTTTTTGCCGCATCGCTTAGATATATTTCAGCATCGACCTCAAGTCTCATCCTATACCTCTATCCTATGGTTGTTCTCATTCTCGCCTCGATAATCTTTAAGACTAAGATAACATTGGACAAAATTATTGCCTTGCTGCTTATCATTTCTGGTTCAATACTTGTCTATTTTGATGCATTCTACCGGCAGATGAACCCAACTGGTCTTCTGCTTGCCACGAGTGCCATGGTCACCTTTGCTGCGTACATAATCTTCCTGCAAAAATCGCTTATTGATGTCGATTCAACGGTTTTCAGTTATTACGTCATCGGTTTTACCGGTCTGCAATGTCTCATCGTGTATCAGCCCTTCGGACAGCTGGATCTTGCTGCTAAGCAGTGGATAATATGTTTTCTGCTTGCCCTGGTATCCACGGTCATGGCAATAATATTGCTTTTTAAAGCAATTGAGAGAATTGGCAGCAGCTATACTGCAATATTCAGCTCGATAGAACCAGCCGGTACCATCTTGGCATCCGCACTTTTTCTGCATGAATCGTTGAAGTACTCCCAAATCGCTGGAATGTTCTGCATCATTGGCGGGATTGCCATACCAAACCTCATGGCTTTACAGCAAAAACGTAAAATATCGTCTATTGGAGGATAAGAAGGGTAAATCACCCCGTACATAGAGCAATGCATGAAATGGTTGAACTATAAAAACTCTTTTATAGAAAACATAACTTTGCTGTACAAAGATACTTTACATTCCTATTATGTAGCGTATCTACTTAACTAACAATTGAAGGTTGCAGATGACGGAAAAAAAATTTCAGCCCTTCACAGACAGACTGAGCAGAGATATCCGCAATGACCTGTCGAGATCACTGGTCACGGTACTCAAAGAGCAATCTATCTCTTCAGCACAGATAGTTGGTGAGAAATACCTGCAGGAGAATCCGCATCCTGTTTACCGCGATTATATTGAAAATAGACTGAAGTGCTATGCTCGTGCTCTTGCGATAATTAAGCAGGGGAATGGAGATCCGCTTTTCCAGGCTATGGTCCTCTGGGATGAACAACTCTTTTTTGAAGTCCATGAAATACTTGAACATGCCTGGATGGAAGCTGGAGGAGATGAAAAGTTATTTCTCCAGGCAATGATCAGAGCAGCCGGAGTGTATATAAAACTTGATGCTGGATATTCCGAATCCGCAGCAAAAATAGCGGCAAAAGCCATACCCGTCCTCCAGAAAAACAGCAACCGGTTAGCCAAGTATACTGAACCGGCAAGACTAATCGATGCCCTGCAGAGTCTTGCGACAGAATCTCCCAAACTCATAGGTGAGAGGATAGACAGTGGAAAAAATACAAATTCTCCAATGTGATATCACCACACTAGACATTGATGGAATTGTCAATGCTGCCAATAATTCACTTCTTGGTGGTGGCGGTGTCGATGGTGCTATTCATGCAGCTGCGGGTGAGGAGCTACTTGTAGAGTGCAGAACTCTTGGTGGATGTCCAACAGGTGAAGCTCGCTTGACAAAAGGATATAACCTCCCGGCAAAATGGGTTATTCACACTGTTGGTCCTATCTGGAGCGGCGGCAATGAAAATGAGGCAAAACTTCTTGCCTCCTGCTATCAAAACTCACTCCGAATCGCCAGAGACAAACTTATGGACACCATTGCCTTTCCAGCTATCAGTTGTGGTGTCTATGGCTACCCCATCGACCAAGCATGTCTGCTTGCGATCTCTGAAGTACATGGTTTTCTAAAGAAAAATAGCTTTCCCAAAAAGGTGATTTTTGCCTGCTTTAATAAAGAGGTTGAAAATTATCTTGGCAGAGCCAAAGAGAGTATTTGTGAAGAGTAAGAATACGTTTCGGAAGCTGCTTGAAGAGAGCAGCAATATCGTAGGTTTTACCGGGGCCGGTGTAAGTACAGAATCGGGTATCTCCGATTATCGCAGCCAAGGCGGGATTTGGGAGAAATTTCAACCAGTCTATATCGATGAATTTATTGCCGATGAGGCTAAGCGAAAGCTCTACTGGCAACGCAAGCTTGAGATGTGGCAATCACTCAAGGAGGCACTACCTGGTCCTGCACACAATTTTTTTAATTCACTGCACCAGCAGAACAAACTCACCGGACTCATTACTCAGAACATCGATGGATTGCATGAAAAAAGCGGCCTGCCCCAGGATATGATCGTTAATCTTCATGGTACCAGCCTGGAGATTATTTGTTTACAGTGTGAAGATATCCAATCAGCAACGGGTTTCATGGAAACCCTTGATCTATCTGACAGATGCCCCTTATGCAGTAAATGTGGAGGTCTGCTCAAACCAAACACCATCTCCTTTGGACAAAACCTGAAAAGTGAAGAGCTATTCCGGGCAGAGGCCATGGTAAAATCCTGCGATCTATTAATAGCTGCTGGCTCTACCCTGGTCGTTCACCCTGCTGCATCCTTTCCCACTATTGCCAGACAAAGTGGTGCCAAACTGATAATCATAACCCTTTCCTCAACACCTCTTGATGCAACCGCAGATCTTGTTGTCAATGAACCATTAGGCAGTTTTCTTACTGGAATCACTTGAAATTTCAAATAAATCAGAAAAAGCACTAACACTCTTGATTTATGATTTTTTATCATTAATTTAATATTGAATTATTTAATATTTAACTAATTGGAAATAATGAACTCAAACGAAAATACCCTAGAGAAATTAGCCCTCAAAACCTTTACTAAATTGATCAGGGCTGCGGAAACAGTGGCAGCTGAAGTGCATTCCGAGTTGGCAGACTATAATCTTACGGTCAGTCAGTTTGGCATCCTTGAAGCACTGCACCATCTCGGTCCCATGTGTCAGAAGGATCTCGCCAAAAAGATTCTCAAGAGTACCGGCAACATTACCTTTGTTATAGATAATCTGGAAAAACGGGAACTGGTGAAACGATTGCGAAACGAACATGATAGAAGATATTTCTCGGTACATCTAACAGCTGATGGCAAGAAATTCATTGAACAAATCTTTCCGGCTCATGCCAGAAGAATAGTGGCTAAAATGGCGGTACTTACAGAGATGGA
>CAZWVC010000100.1:0-12958 GCA_964637245.1 uncultured Desulfocapsaceae bacterium | reverse complement strand
GATAAGGAACATACGATCCAACGGAAGCCTACCCTTGGAACTAAACCGTCGATCTTTTACATAGTGTGAGGATGTCATGATTGAAAAAACGCTTAAAGGCAAACCGGCTTACTGGATGTGGCTCGCCGCACTTGGCGTTCTGATAGCCATCGGAGCCGTTTGTTATTTACGACAGTTCATTTATGGTCTTGGTCTTACCGGTATGGGCCGTGATCTTTCCTGGGGGCTCTATATCTCTCAGTTTACTTTCTTGGTCGGTGTGGCGGCTGGAGGCTTGATGCTGGTTCTGCCATATTATGTACATAATTACAAGGCCTTTGGCAAAATTACCATCCTTGGTGAGTTTCTGGCTATTTCTGCTATCATTATGTGTTTGATGTTCATCATGGCAGATATTGGTCAGCCACTGCGTGGTCTCAATATGTTTCTCTACCCGACACCAAACTCTATGCTGTTCTGGGATGCGATGGTGTTGCTGGGATATCTCGGTCTAAACGTCATATGCGGCTGGGTCATCTTAACTCATGAGAGAAAGCAGGTTAAACCACCGAAATGGGTTTATTTCTTTGTCTATGTCTCACTCCCATTTGCAGTTTCTATTCATACAGTTACAGCGATGCTCTATATGGGTCTGCCTGGACGACATTTCTGGCTCACGGCCATTACTGCACCGCGTTTTCTCGCTTCAGCCTTTGCTGCGGGTCCTGCACTTATCGTGCTCGCCTGTCTGATCATGAAGCGCGTGGCTAATTTTGATGCAGGTAAAGAAGCAATCAGTAAAATTACCACTATTATAATGTATGCTGCGATAATTAATGCATTCTTTGTAGTGCTGGAATTCTTTGTTGGTTACTATTCCAATATCCCCGGTCATATTCACTCACTCCAATACCTGTTCTTTGGCCTGGAACATCATGGTCATACATACAATAACCTTGTGCCATTTATGTGGACTTCTGTTCTGTTCTGCTTTGGCGGACTTGGTTTGCTGGCCTATGGTAAGATTAAGGATACACTGACAGATGGCTTGGTTGGTGCTGCTTGCGCGTTGATCTTTATCGCACTTTATCTGGATAAAGGACTGGGTTTTGTCTTGGGCGGTCTGGTCATAAATCCGCTGCATGAGATTAATGAGTATATACCTACTGCAAATGAAATAGGTGTTACCATTGGAATTTGGGCCACCGGTTTCTTCATCCTCACACTCCTCTACAAAATCGCAGTTGGGGTAGAGCACGAAGTGGAAGGATAGCAAGCATCAAACTATGTATTGAAGCCCTCGACGTTCTGTCGAGGGCTTTTTTTTTCTCTGCTGAAAAAGCAGGAGATCTTCCTGGATAAAGTTAGCAGAACGGTATTATAGATCAGCTGGTTGTGGCTGAGCTACTATCCAATATTTATAAGATATAATGGATTGAGCAGTTAAGAACATAAAGAAAGATAAGACCATCGGTTCTAGTGGTGGACCAGTCGGGGAAAGATGGTAACCCAAAGACGAATTCTGATCATATACTATTCACACAGTTCGCAAACACGAAAATTGATCTATGCTTTTGCGGAAGGGCTTGAAGAAAAAGGGATTGCGGTCACAATGCAGCGATTAAAAACTGTCGCCAAACTGCAATTTCCGCTGGGCTCAATAGTATCAACTATGAAGTTAATGATTGAAACCTTTTTTCGTAAGCGATTTGAGCTTATTGATCCCACAGAAGAGATTACTGGTGAATGTGATCTAATACTTCTTGCCGGACCCACATGGTCCTATAATCCCAGCGGCCCAATTTTAAGCTTTTTCGACAATTATAGTGCT
Source organism: uncultured Desulfocapsaceae bacterium (assembly GCA_964637245.1). Lineage (GTDB taxonomy): Bacteria > Desulfobacterota > Desulfobulbia > Desulfobulbales > Desulfocapsaceae > Desulfopila_A. The sequence continues at coordinate 11,148 of CAZWVC010000100.1, read as the reverse complement.
GTGCTCAACGGCAAGAAGGTATTACCATTTATTTCCTGCCGCGGTTACTGGAGGACGCATTTCTGGCAACTTAAATCTTTGCTGAAAAAGAGCGGTTCCCATGTTCTGGCACCACTCGTATTTCTTCATACAGGAGCGGAGCCATGGCGTACTCTTGGGGTTTTCCTTAAGCTGGCGGGAAGAGTTCCCGAATCTGACAAGGGCTGGCTCGGTAGATATTATAAACGATTTGGTCACACCAAGGAACAGGTTAGTTATGCCAAGGTACTTGGAAAAAAGTTTGCATCAGCCATTTTACAGGGAGATGTAGATATAGCTGCAAGCCAAATTGTGGTTAAAGATGTTTAATACCTACATGTAAAAACTGAAAAGTCCACCCTCACTGTAAAGTTTGAAATAGTAGAAAATTTGCGCATTAAAAAAGAGAAATATTAGGGCTGCAACCGAGAGAAAAGGTCCAAAGGGAATGCGGGTGGCACCACCTTTTTTCTGCTTGGCCATGGCAGAGAGGCCAATAATTGTTCCTGTAAGTGAGCTGAAGAAGATAACAAAGAGAAGAGACTGCCAGCCCAGAAAAGCACCGATCATGGCAAGCAGTTTGATGTCTCCGCCACCCATACCTTCCTGCTTTCTCACGATAAAATAGAATAAGGCAATGGAATAAAGAATACCTCCACCGACGAGAAGCCCGATTAATGAACTCTGCCAGGTAACTTGAGTATTGAAAAAGGAAAAAAGGAAACCAACAAGAATACCAGGAAGACTTATGATATCAGGTATTATCTGATGGTGGATATCGATCCAGATAATAGCTAAGAGCGCTGCACAAAATAGAAAATAACCAAACCCGGTTGGGCTAACACCAAAGGTATAGAAAACGGCACCGCTTAAAAGTGCCATAAGAAGTTCAACCGTTGGATATTGTGGTGATATCTTGATTTTGCAATGGTTACATTTGCCGAGAAGGAAAATATAACTTAAAATAGGAATGTTTTCGTACCAGTTGAGTGGCGTTTTACATTTTGGGCAGTGGGATGCCGGAAAAATTATGGAACCGCCTTCCTGGGGTAAACGAAGGATAACGACGTTTAGAAAACTGCCAACAATGGCTCCAAAAGCTATGGAAAAAATAATAATAAAATGCTCAATATCCATGTGTTTAGATGGTATACTTCATTACCGTTAAAGTGGAATAAAATCAATAAACAAAAATAGAATCATACTATGTCTCAATATCAGGAAAATGCAACATTAATTCGCTTTGAGCAACTCTCGCAGAATAATGTTCGATTGACATTGCAATCTGAGAATATTGCCAAAATTGCCAGACCGGGCCAGTTTGTCATGATCCGTACGGCGACAGGCAAAGATCCCATTCTGCGGAGACCATTCTCTATTCATCAAACCAGTACTGGCGGCAGAATTCAAATTTATTTTAAAATAACTGGTCGTGGTACAGGTCTTTTAGCCCACTGTCGTGAAGGAGAAACGCTAAATATTTTTGGCCCCCTGGGGCATGGCTACGATATCCATAAGGATAGACCAGCCTGCATAGTCGGGGGGGGCCTGGGAATTGCCCCAATGTTATTTCTCGCCAAGAGAATAAGCAGATTGAAAACCGATACTACCGCCGACGTGATTCTATTCGGCGGTAAAACCATCCAGGAAGTGGAACCACTGGTGCATGATTTTGAACAAATTGGGATTCGGTTAATCACGGCTACAGATGATGGTACCTATGGACAGAAAGGTTTTGTGACCGATCTTATCCAAAATATTGACCTACCTGAGAAAAGTGTAATTTATGCCTGTGGACCGGATCCCATGATGAAACAACTCCATCTCTTCTGTCAATCAAGAGGTTATGAATGCCAGGTATCTGTTGAGAGTGTTATGGCCTGCGGTATGGGAGCCTGCCTTGGCTGTAATATACCCGCTACCAATGGCCATTATGTTCATGTGTGCTATGAAGGTCCGGTATTTAATGCGGAGGAACTTGTATGGAAGTGATTAAAGATAGGGATCCATTTCCAGATCTGCGCGTTAAGATCGGTAACTTGCAGTTGCAAAATCCGGTAATGACGGCATCGGGTACCTTTGGCTATGCCCGTGAATTTGAAAACCTTATGAACCTTCATCGTTTAGGTGCTGTCATTGTTAAGGGCATATCCCTTAATCCACGAATGGGAAATCCTCCTCCTCGAATAGTCGAAACTGCCTGTGGGATGCTCAATGCCATTGGTTTGGAAAACGTTGGAGTTGAGCGCTTCATCACTGAAAAGATGGTCTATCTCAGGGGTTTAGGAATTCCCGCAATCGTAAATATTTTAGGCGATTCGGTGGAAGAATACCAAGAGATTACCGAGAAGTTGGCCGGTGTTGAGGGGGTTGCTGCAATCGAGGTAAATATCTCTTGTCCTAATGTGAAAAAAGGAGGAGTTGCTTTCGGTGCAAATCCCGATATGGCAGCAGCTGTGACCAAGGCTGTTGCAGATATCAGTGATGTTCCGGTCATTGTAAAATTATCGCCCAATGTCTCCGATGTTGCACTGATTGCAGAGGCGGTTGAAGATGCCGGTGCAGACTCGGTATCACTTATCAACACCTTGATTGGGATGGCGATTGATTTGAAAACTAAACGGCCTGAGTTAGCCAATGTCATCGGCGGGTTGTCTGGACCGGCTATAAAACCTATCGCTTTGCGAATGGTCTACCAGGTGGCTCAACGCGTCTCTATTCCAGTGATTGGTATTGGGGGAATCGACAGTACTGAGGATGCTCTGGAATTTATCGTTGCCGGGGCAACGGCTGTTCAGGTTGGTACGGCGAATTTCATCAACCCAAAGGCCAGTGAGGAGATAGTTGAAGGTATCAGCGAATATGTGATTGCTGAAAAAAGTCAATCTATTCGTGATCATATTGGTACTCTGCTGGTTGATTGAGTTATAACGATGAAGTCCATTGGTTCTTTTAAAAATATATGTGGTTATAGCCTTAGTAAATTGGCATAAATGTGAAACAGCAACGAATTGAGATATCAAAAAGCGAGGTGAACCATGAATAAAATTTGCGTCGCTATAGGCACTAAAAATATTCACGATGCACTGGCAGCGGCTAAAAATGTGGAAGAATTAGCTGACGTAATAGAAGTGCGGCTCGATTTGATTGATGGTGCGGCGGTAGCACCGTTTTTGGAAGAAATAGATATACCTCTTCTTTTTACCAACAGACCGACCTGGGAAGGAGGAAGGTACGAAGGGGACGAGGAAACACGCATTGCTCCTCTTGTTGAGGCAATAGAAAACGGTGCTGCCTATGTCGATCTCGAACTGGCTGCTCCTAATGATTCATGGGGCCAGCTGTTAATTAAAAGTGAAGAGCTGGCAACCAAGGTAATCTGTTCATGGCACAATTTTCAATCAACTCCATCACAAACTGTTCTTGAAGACAGATTGCAGGAAGTGATGGCAAGTGGTGCTGATATCGGTAAGATAGTCACCACGGCTCACAATAAGCTTGATGCCCTGCGTGCTTTATCATTGCTTCAACGGGCCGGTGAAAACGAATTTCCTCTTATTGCTTTCAGTATGGGGGAAGCCGGTATCATAAGCCGCGTATCAACTTGCGCTCTTGGCGGTTATATGACCTATTGTGCTCCTGATCGTGGAGAGATGGTGGCGTCCGGTCAATTAACCGTATCATCGATGCGAACGATTTTCCTCCAGATGAATTGAATATACCATGAATATTGATGGCAATACTAAACTTTACGGGATCATTGGTAATCCTGTGAGTCACTCGCTTAGCCCTGCTATGCATAACGCTGCATTTGCAAGTCTGGGAGAAAACCGAGTGTATTTGCCATTTCATGTTGAGAATATCTCTGCAGCACTTCAGGGTTTAAGAGGGCTACACATTAGCGGGGCAAGTGTTACTATCCCGCACAAAGAAGATGTTATTGCCCATCTGGATGTAATTGATCCTATTGCAGCGAAAATAGGTGCTGTCAACACTATTAACCGTGAGAAGCTTGATGGCAAAAGCATACTCTGCGGCTACAATACCGACTGGTTAGGGGCGATAAAACCGCTGAAGAAAGCCATTACGCTCAGTGGTTCTCAGGTCATTCTTTTAGGAGCCGGGGGTTCTGCCAGAGCAATCGGTTTTGGCTTGCTGGAAGAAGGAGCTAAAATACTACTGTGCAGCAGAACAGAATCGCGTGGTAGGCAACTAGCCGCTGATCTCGGATGTGACTGGCTGTCTTTGGATCAGATAACTACTGTTAAAGGCGATGTGTTGGTTAATGCCACATCGGTGGGAATGCAACCCAATGATAACGAGATTCCAGTACCTGACGAAGTCCTCATCAATTACCGGGTTGTTATGGACATTGTCTATGTGCCATTGAAAACCAAGTTAATAGCAGCGGCCGAACAGTCAGGGTGCACAACGATTAACGGGCTCGAGATGCTGCTTTTTCAGGGAATAGCCCAATTTGAGTTGTGGACTGGTTTGACGGCTCCTGAAAGAGTCATGCGAGAAGTATTACATGAGGCGGTATCTGGTCAATAAGCAAAAAGCAAAAGATCGTACCTTTTGCACCACTATCCAGTCGTTGCTTTCTTCTTCACTATTATCTTCTGACCAAATGCAGCACCGAGGGTGCTTGCCGCATTGCCACCATTAATTGCTATTTCAAGTTTGTCACGGCTGTTGATAAGTGCAACAGGATCCCCATGGGGCACTTCACCATATGCTGCGGAAACATTTGTGATAGTGGTAGAGCCCACTACTATCCTTACTTCTTGTCCGAGGGTTTCAACCTGTTTGGCCGTAATCGAGGTGTTCAAGTTGCCGAAGTGATCAATTGCTGTTACCTCCCCAGTAATCTCTTCCCCAGATAATGTCGCTGTAATAGGGGCAAGTAACACACAATCTGCTGCTGATATCTTTTTGCCTTGCATATCTAGTTTTTCGCCACAGGCAATTTTTGCTGCAGCTGGGGCGATAATATCTCTGCCGTGAAAGGTGTTGCTGGTATTATCCTTCGCTAAATCGGGTAAATCGAGTCTGTAGCAGTTTTTCAGATTATGCGATTGAAGAAGAGGAGTTAGTACTCCATTATCCGGTCCAATGAAAATCTGGTTATCTGCCTCAACTACGAGAATGTGTCTTTCGCTACCAACTCCTGGATCTATGACGACAACATGTATTGTGCCAGCAGCAAAGTATGGGTAGGAGACTTCGAGCATGGCTGCAGCCTGATGAATGTTATGTGGCCCTATTGCGTGACATAGATCAATTATCTGCAGAGCAGGACAACCACGCAATAGAACCCCTTTCATTACTCCAACATATTCATCATCCAAACCAAAGTCGGTAAGCAGGGTTACCATTGATGTACTATGACGAGTTTCCATTTTCCTCTTTGTTGATTAAAAAATAGAGTTTGCCTTCCTCTTTCATTGTACCTGCAGCAATTTCAGCGTAGTTCCCCTTACCCCAGTAGAAATCGACGCGCCCCGGTCCCTTAATGGCTGAACCAGTATCCTGTGGCAAGACAAACCTATGCAAGGTGGTCCAGCTGACAATCTTCCCATTATCGTTTATAATTGGTTTGCGGCTAATCAGATACCCGATAGCGTTCATGGGCAGGACTCCGCTGTCCACAGCGATGGATCTTCCTGGCGTCAATGGTGCACCTATACTGCCACGTGGATTCTCCTCATCTCCCCAACCAAAAAAAATATACCTTTTATTATAATGTAAGATGCGAATTAAATCCTGGGGGTTGGCGGTAAGATAGCGTCTTAGTGCGGGTATATCCACATCCTTGAGTGCCATCTTCTTTTCATCAACCAGTAACTTCCCAATACTCGAATACACATGTCCATTGTTGCTGCGATACTGGATGCTCCTTGTCCTGCCGTCCTGTAGTTCAATTTTACCTGATCCTTGTATGTGAAGAAGAAAGGCGTCAAAAGGGTCCTTAAGGAATACAAGCTCGTTACCTGCAATTACATCTGTAGTTTCGATTTCAGCTCGGGTCCAATACGGTACAAAATTTCCGTTCTCATCATTTCTACCTATTTCTGTTGTTCCGGATGCGTTAACATATTTTTGCAGGTTTGGGGGAGGAGCATAGAGAGGATAGAGGTATGGTGGCTTCTTTACTAGAGATCCTGACAATACAGGCTCAAAATAACCGGTAACGAGCATTTCTCCCTTATTCCTATTACGCCGTCCTTTCGCCTGGTAGATAGAGAAATTTTCTTTTAATGCTCTATTGCGGTCAAATGGTTGAGTGTAGGTAACCATTATCTCATTAAACTTCTGTATTGCCTTGGCGAAATCCTGGGTTTGGACCATCTTCCCGGTGAATTGAGCAGTAGAGATTTGATTTGCCGCGTTTAAATGCGTGCGGTGATGGTCTAAAGCAAGTTGAAGCGAGATCAAATCACCATCATCATAAAGGAAAGGTTCTATTCCACTTGGTGGGACAATGGCATAATCATGAGGTGCACAACCTTGCAGGTTAAAAAGAAAAACGAGCAGGAGACAATGTATAATCTTGAAAGAAGAGTTTGTCCTGACAATCTTCCATTCCCCCAGCATATCAATTAGCCATTATCGTATGGATTCGGCAAGTTCAGTAACTGCCATTGCATATCGATTAGAGTGATTCCAGGCGGTGATAGCATGAAAGTTAGGATATCCTGCAACATAACGATAACCTCCACCCTTTTTGGGATCGATTTCGAGGCTGACAATGGATACCTTTTTATTATCAGGAGGCGCTGGTAAATTAAGATTTTGAGCACGATTGACGGTGTTATGGTCAACTCTTCCTTTTCTGCCTTTGACATTTGCACTGATAAGTTCCGGAGAGTTGAGATGCGCTCCTATATCAACATAAATTGGGGCATCCAAGCGCCAATGAAATCTGCGCAGATAGTTGGCTATTGAGGCAAGAATATCTTCAGTTGAGTTAAAAACATCGCGGCGTTCGTCGCCATCAAAACTTACTGCGTACTCCCTGAAACTTGAGGGGATAAACTGGGTCTGACCGAAGGCACCGGCATATGACCCTTTGATGGAGTGAACATCCATGTTATTTTCGCGACAGAGCAAGATGAAGTTGACAAGCTGGGTTCGAAAGAACTTTGAGCGTCTCGGGTATGCATCAAACAAGGTATTAAGTGTTTGAAAGACTTTGTATTTACCAAGATGAGTCCCGAATTTTGTTTCAATACCCCAGATTGCGATAACAAATTCTCGATCAACGCCAAGTTCCATCTCTATCTTATCGAGTAACTTTTCATGTTCTGCAAGTTTTGCCTTACCTCGTCTGATAACCTTCGAAGTGATAAAAAGAGAGCGGTATTTATAATATGGCTTAGCTTCCCATTGTTTGTCCATTAATACCAGAACTTTGCGATGGATAGAGACCCCAGCAAACATCTGATCAAGTTGGGCTTGACTGAAATTATGCTCAGTACGGAGCTCTTTAAAAAGCTGGAGGTATTTTTCCTGGTTAACGTCTATTTTCTGTCCGTCTTTCACTAGATCAGCAGCAAGGGGTTTCGCCGCTTCTGCGTAGGAAAAAGCAATGAACAAAAAGAAGCATAGAATCAAAAAAACTAAGAAATTGGTGAAGGTAAATAAAGACTTGATGATGTCACCTCAATGTTCGTTTTATTATTATTAGTAGCTTTTATCGCCTATCGTACATTGCATAGAAGGCGGCAATGAATTCATCCAACATGTCCGGAGGGAGATGATTAATTCCTGCAGCCGCTGCTCTACCGCCACCAGTGGGAAACATCCGACAAAGTGTGTCAGCATTCTCTTTTGCTCTCAAAGGAGCTCTCACGCTTATCTGAAAAGTGGAATCATCGTTCTCCACGATGATAGCGTGAGCCGCATCTTCCTGTTCTCTGGCTTTAAGGTTAGAAAATAGACCTACAATTCTTCTCGCCCAAGATTCTCCTGGAAACATATAGAGTCTGTTTGTTAAGCGATCGGATATATTATTTTGCCTCAGGGCTTTAGCCATATCTTCTTGATAGCCATCCTTTAACTGGGTGACAAGATCTGTGGATCTATAAAACTCAAAAGGATCAGCGAATGGCTGAACTGCCCTATAAAGATCTCTCGGATGAAAATGGAGATCATCAACTTTAGCCCCGTAGCCGTTATAGTTAAAGAGCTCTCCTATTTCTCTTAAGATTTCGAGTCGATCGCCAGATAAGTCAAGCTCATGAGCTATGCTTTGCACTTGTCTGTGAAGATTGTCTCCATAGGCACCACATAGAGCCCATGAGATATAGCGTCCTTCCAGAAGTCTGTTTACAATCAGAGAAGTACAGATTTCAGCAGAGGTTTCAATGTGATGTTCAAGCGTATCTGAGGTTGGTAAATCACCTGCGTAGTGATGATCAGCATAGAATATCTTATTGCCATTGCTGAGAAGCTTGACAAGAGAATCTCTGTTTTTATCAAGAGATATATCCAGGACACAAATGGTTGCCTCAGAGATATCATGAATATAGCGAAGTAAATTTATGTCTCTTTTTACTCCGGTGACAAGTTTGACTTCAGTTACAGGGTTTGCCAAACGGAGTTGATGCAGGGCAAATATGCCATCAGCATCCCCATTAAATACATCGTATTGCATAATTAATAATATACACCCCTTGCTTATTACATATTGATATTATTGTCTATTGGGGAGAGACAATTGTATTAATCGCAAGGGTGGTACGTGTTCTATAAGCTTTGGCTTTTAGAAGAAGCGGTCACACCCATGAAGCGAATTATTCAAGCTGGCTAATAACTAATACTCAAAGGGGTCCCAATATTTGCCAAATTGAAGAGGACCATAATCCGCTCATCCGTTGGCGTATATTTGCCCTTAAGTTGTACTGACCAACATTGGGCGAGATAAGTCAGAGCGGCAATACCTTCATTTGTCTCTTCTTCGGCAATAGAGTATTCTATTTTTAATTCAGCTTCAATCTTCGGAAGAATTCGGCTTTTTATAGATCCATTAATCTGCTCGATGTCTTCATCTTCGTTATAGCGATACTCTGCAGTGAAAACATCTCCACGACTGTTGGAGAAAAACCCCTCAAGCCCGTGAGTAGTGTTGTCTTCACTTTCTATAGGAATATCTGCTTTGTAGATAAACCATAGTCTCGGCAATGGAGTCCAGCCAATTTTTAGATCAATGGGGGAGAAGTCTTCTTCAGAATCACTGAGTAGATCATAGCTTTGATTGATCCGCAAGTATCCGTATTGACGAAGCCGGGTATTGCCATCATCAAATAGATTTAAGAAACTATCAACACCATAGGTGATGGTACTGGCTTCTTCAATGCGGTCAACAGAATCTAGATCTGGCAGATCATCCTGATCGTCATTGGAAATATATTCATACTCAACAAAGGGACGCACGGCATGACGCAGGAAAGATGATCCTTCTTGCTTGAAGGAATAATCTCGGATGAGGTTAGTGGCTATGTCAGTATTAAATGTGAATAGAAATCTACTTGGAGTCTCATCGCCATCAAAGGCACCATCACCAAAGGTATCAACTGAATATAGCGTGCCTCGACCACCAACTTCGGCACGCGATTCTAAATACGGGCCCACCGGTACCGGAGCGCTGATTCGAGGAAATAAATCCAGTCTGTGGCCCCCGACACCTTCTTCCCGGTAGTAATAGATATAATCGGTATCCCATTCGAAAGTGAGCGGAGATTCATAGACCGGTAAAGCACCGGTATATTCAACACTAGGGAGTTTCCACAGTGGAGTAGGGCTCAACTCAACTTCGCGTACATCGTCTATTGCCACTAAATCAATATTCAACGAGGAGCCATCCCATGTTTTCAATACTTTGAAACTGTTTTGCCTTTCTTCATCATCCTGATTCTCAAATCCACGGCCAAAGGTTTTGAGGTAGCTCTTCTGGGAATCATTAAAACCGGTTACGCCGGATGTGAATTCGTCCAGATAATCCTGGTCAGAAACCAGATCAATATCGAGTCTTGATATCCAATTGTTACCAAAATTTTGATCAGCTTTGCCTCTCACCCAATAGCGATCAGTATTGGTGTGGGTAAACCCGGTATCGGTTCGATAGTTAACTTCATCGGGATCGGAAAGATCATCGTCGAGATAGCTGGCGTTAAGTTTTCCTTTGTTTTCATCACTCAAGAGGTAACGAAATTCAAGACCTGGCATGAAGCCTCTATCGGCAAAATATTCAGCATAGAGCGTTAAATCCATGGACTGTGAAATATTCCAGAAGAATGGCAGATTAAATCCAAAACCATCTCTGCTTGAATTACTCAGTTCGGGAAAAAGAAAACCGGTTTGCCTCTCCGTTTTTACCGGCACAACAAGATAAGGAAGATAAAAGACCGGCACATTTTTTATGTTGAACTTGGCATTTTTAAGGATAGCATAGCCTTCCTGCTCCACGGTAGCTTCACTGCTTGAAAAACTCCAGGGTGGAACTTCATCCTTTCCTATTTTACAGGTTATCACCCAACCATTTTCTATCCGGTAGGTTTTTACTCCTGTTTTCTCTATTTTGCTGCCTTCTAAATGGAGATCGTGATCCTTACGGGTAATCACTGCGTCACCAAAAGAACCAATTTCCTTGGTAAGGTCAATCTCTGCCTCATCTGCATAGAGTTGGTCATCACCGGTATCCACGCTGACATTGCCCCTGGCTCGAATGGTTTGGTTTTCGATGTTGTAGGCAACCCAATCAGCCTTTATTATAGCCTTTGTCTGTAATTGCGGTTTTTGCTCCTTGGGGAGATCATCCGGTGTGATTTCATCAATAATTATGTCTTCTTCAAGGAGTTCGGCCCAGGTAGAAATCTCTCTTTTCTTTACAGGTGACTTCGGCGGAATTCTTTCACGTTTTTCAAGTATTATATTGCCTTCTGCAATTATAGATTCGGGATCCATAAATCGTGTTATCTTGTCTGCTGTAATATTCCACTCCGCTGTTGCGGTAGATTCAGCATGACTAATTGAGGATATGATGAAAACGATGAATAATGCTGGAATAAAAAAAACGTACTTCAATCCCTTCGATTGTGGCAAAAATCTTGTCACAGTTTTCTCCTT
>CAZWVC010000099.1:0-13045 GCA_964637245.1 uncultured Desulfocapsaceae bacterium | reverse complement strand
AAAAACTGCTGGATCTCCGGAAACTCATATTTCAGACTGCAGCAATAAACAGTGATGTCGGCACTTTGGAGGAAACGTTGAAATGGGGTGAGCCAAGTTATCTCGCCAAAGACGGTAGCACCATTCGGCTGGGCTGGAAAGATTCGACGCCGAATCAGTTCGGCATCTACTTTCACTGCCAGACCAAACTGGTAGATACCTTCAGGGCACTTTACGGTGATCTTTTCAACTTTGAGGGAAACCGGGCAATTCTCTTTCAACTACACGATACCATACCATCAGTTGAACTCCAACACTGTATCCTCCTTGCCCTTACCTATCACCAGCGCAAGCACTTGCCTCTGCTTGGAGCATAATTCAATTATTAGAATGTCGTATATATTTGTCAGATCTGTGACATAAAGCAGATACTACACCATAGATAGTTGTAGATACTAAGGAATTACTAAATCTAGAAATCCAGTTTTAGGATCACCGCTTCAGCTAGCACTGAAAATAGGAAAAAAGCATTATTCCACTTTTTTCCATTTCAAATTTTCTGATAATGTTTACCATTATCCAATAACGTCATACGGAATATTGCTTTATAGAAATCCCACTCAACCGTGTGCAACTATGGTTAATGAAAAAGTTTAACGTTCTCTATTTCATATTCATCTCCATTTTGACATTCTCATTTAGTGGCGGAGGCCAGTGCCTTTCAGCTTCAGAGCTTTTGCTCTGTAAATTCTGTAAAGCTCATACTTCAAAATCTGAATGTTCGATGATGAAGCCTACTCCAGGCAAAACATTATCAGTGAATGGTGAGCTGAACAAAACCCATGAAAAACAGACTGTCTGTCCAATGGTAGAGGATGATTTAAAATTCTTTGTAACCTCTGGTATATCCCCTTTTAATCATTCAAACCCAGGTGTTACTCAACACCTCGTACCCCAATCAGCGAAACTAGTTAAAATATTACAATTCCAACACCCTCCTCCACATTTTCTAAATTCTGTACCCCTTTATACAGTTAACTGTTCCTTCCTCATTTGATATCTCTCACAAGGTAGTCTCCTCTTTCCTCTATGTATGAGTTTCAGCTCGGTTTTTGATAATACCGATGTTGGAATATATAAGACAGGACTTTATCCTAACTGTGGGGGTAATATAAGATGAAAAAAAAGAATACCGTTATCTACTACAGAGATTACAGTTCACTCTTAACATTGTTTTTTACATTTTTGTCGTTTCAACTCTGTGTCGCTTTTTTTCTCTTCACTTCCCAGCCACAAGCTGCAGATGTATATACAATTCCTCCAGAACTCAAGCATTTTTCAGTATTAGTATTACTGCAAAACAAAGACTTACTCAGCAGAGAGGATAATGTCCGGGCACTCTATGCCGAAGTGCCATTTGCGGGGTCATTGGAAAATCCACGGCTGGGTTTTGGTCTTGCCAATATTCCCACAGACACCTTTGATTTCGATCAGGAACCGATGACGCAGAAACAGGTATTCATCAGCCAGAAATTTCCTTGGTTCGGCAAGCTTGAACTGGCGGAACAGATAGCCGGTCTGGAAGCAGCTCGTGCAGCGGCTCTCTATCAGGCAGAGCAGTTGAAAGTCATACGCCAGTTGACGCAGCTCTGGTTTGACCTCGACCTCATTGGCCACAGTCTAGCCACCAACGCGAGATTGAAAGAGCTCATTACCCAGATTCTCAAGATCGCGGAAACCAGATATGCCACTGGTAATGGTTTGCAGCAGGACATTCTGGAAGCACAGGTACAGTTATCCAAGCTTATCAACGAACGCATTGATCTCAACGGAGAAAAACAGAAAATGCTGGCCTCAGCAGGGGCACTTTTAAATGCAAAAGGACTCTTCAGCCGTAAAGTAGAGTTGCTCCCCCCCTTAAAAATTGAACCACTTGAAGATACCGGGCAGCTCGTGCAAAAAGCCTTGGTCGACAATCCAACCCTGCTTGCCGAGACCATCGCCGAAGAAAGAGCCCGGCAAAGAGTTGCACTTGCTGAAAAGGACTATGGTCCGGATATGGATTTACGCCTGAGTTACGGTCAGCGTGAGGATGATCCGGTGAGCGATAGAAGTCGGGCAGATTTCTTCTCCGCAATTGTTAGCTTTTCGGTGCCGCTATGGCAGAAAACCCGGCAGGACAGCAAGTTGGAGGCCATGGAAATACGACAGGTTGCCGCAGAAAAAGCTATTCAATCATTCAAAAACACACTGCCTCATCGGATCGAGGCTTTGGCTTCTGATATAAATACAGCGCAAGAAAATGCCAGGTTGCTTGAGGAGGCCTTAACCCTGCAGGCGGATCAATTGGCGGAAGCTTCACTTTCTTCCTATTCCGTGGGTAAGGTCGATTTTGACACAATGCTCAGGGCCCGGGTCAATACCCTCCGCTTTGAACTCCAGGCACTGAAGTATCGGTATACGGCACTAAAGAAGAGTGCCGAGTTGAACGAACTTCTTGGAGAACCATCAGATATCATCGCTGCCTATGCAAAACAATCAACCATCTCTTCTCAGGAGAGTAAAGAATGAAACGTCTACTTTCCTTTTTACTATCTTTTTGTCTAGTTGCAATCCTGTCGCAGATGTTACTGGCCAAGGAGGGACTCAAAGCAGGTGATGTGGACCCGAAAACCGGAAAAACTATTAAATACTGGGTTGCTCCGATGGATCCTACCTATATTCGCAACGAACCGGGACAATCACCCATGGGGATGGATCTTGTGCCAGTTTATAAAGAAGAAGGCGGTGAGAAACTGCCGGCCTCAACCATCCGCATCGATCCAGTTACTATGCAAAATATGGGGGTACGAACAGCTCCAGTGACAAGAGAGGCTTTGGCTAAGGAAATCCGAGCCCTCGGCTACGTTAATTATGATGAGACCAAGATTTATGCGGTAAATCTCAAGTTTAACGGTTGGATTGAAAGATTACATGTTGATTTTGTTGGGGAAACAGTTCGTAAAGGCCAAAAGCTGTTTGAGATTTATAGCCCCGAACTGGTCTCAGCCCAGGAGGAATATCTTTTGGCACTTCGTCAGGTTGAAAGCCTGCAGAAAAGCCCCTATGAAAGTGTCCGCAACAACGCTCAAAGCCTGCTTGCTGCGTCATATAGAAGGCTGAGCTACTGGGATCTGAGCAAGAAACAGATAGATGCCTTGGAAAAATCCGGCCAGGTAGAAAAAACCCTGCCAATCTATTCACCGGCTAATGGTGTGGTGATAAAAAAAGATGCCGTAGACGGTCACTATGCCAAGGCCGGGATGCATCTCTACGATATTGCAGATCTTTCAAGCGTGTGGGTGGATGTAGAGGTGTATGAATATGAACTCCCTTATATTCGCAAAGGTATGACAGCAGATATGGAACTCAGCTATCTGCCTGGAAAACGTTTTACCGGCAAGGTGCTTTTCATCTACCCATTTTTAAGCCGAGAAACCCGCACAGCCAAGCTTCGTCTCATATTTGACAACGCCGATGGTCAGCTCAAGCCGGATATGTATGCCAATGTCATACTCAAATCAGAAATAGACCCCGATGCGCTGGTCATTCCTCAGGAAGCGGTGATTGACTCTGGTGTGCGTAAAATCGTGTTTATCTCCCGTGGAGAGGGAAAATTTGAACCACGGGAAATTGAGATCGGCGCTGAAGGCGGTAATAACACCTACCAGGTATTGGACGGCTTGGAGGAAGGCGATACCATCGTCACTTCGGCGCAGTTCATGTTTGATTCCGAATCGAGACTGCGCGAAGCAATCCAGAAGATGCTGGAGGCTCGTTCTGCAGATTCTGAATTCTCTACTGATGACCTCGACATGGATGATATGACCATGGAAGATATGGATATGTCGGATCTCAATATGGATGATCTTGATATGTCGGATATGACCATGGAACAGCAGTAAATTTGAGATAAAATTTCGAGATGATTAAAAATATCATAGAGTACTCCATTCGCAATAAGATGCTGGTATTAATGATGACGGCATTTCTCATTGCTGGTGGGATATGGGCAATTCTGAAGACACCGCTTGATGCCATACCAGACCTCTCCGACGTCCAGGTAATTGTTTTCACCGAATATCCGGGTCAGGCACCCCAGGTTGTAGAAGATCAGGTGACCTATCCGCTCACCACAGCTATGCTGGCAGTACCCTATGCCAAGGTGGTGCGGGGGTATTCCTTCTTCGGGATGAGTTTTACCTATATCATCTTTGAAGACGGCACCGATCTCTACTGGGCCAGAAGCAGGGTAATGGAAGCATTAAACTATGTTTCCGGGCGACTGCCGCAAGGGGTAACACCGTCACTGGGACCCGATGCAACCGGAGTGGGGTGGGTCTATGCCTACATCCTCGAGAGCGAAAACCACGATTTGCAGCAGCTCCGCTCCATCCAGGACTGGTTTCTGCGTTATGAACTGACAGGTGTCCCCGGAGTTGCTGAGGTTGCCTCCATCGGCGGCTATGTTAAACAGTATCAGGTGATTGTCGATCCCAATAAACTGCTGGCCTACAACATCCCCTTGCAGAAAATTCAAGGTGCCATTAAGCGAAGTAACAATGATGTAGGCGGCCGCCTGATTGAAATGGGCGAAACCGAATTCATGGTACGCGGTCTGGGATATATCAAGAGCAAGGAAGATATCGAGAACATTTCTCTCGGGGTGAACAGTCAGGGAACTCCAATTTTTCTGCGTAATGTGGCCAAGGTCCGCATCGGGCCGGAACTGCGCCGCGGTATTCTCGATTATGACGGCAAGGGCGAGGCTGTGGGCGGCATCATTGTCATGCGTTTTGGGGAAAACGCCCTAGAGGTCATAAGTAGAGTCAAGCAGCGCATCGAGGAGATTGAATCAGGCCTGCCTGAGGGCGTTTCCGTTCGCGAGGTATACGATCGCTCGGGTCTTATTCTCCGGGCCATCGATAATTTAAAAAACACCCTTTTGGAAGAAAGTCTTATCGTTGCGCTGGTCTGTGTAGTCTTTCTGTTTCATCTGCGCAGTGCTCTGGTTGGCATCATCACCCTTCCAATCGGGGTCTTTATCAGTTTTCTTATCATGGAACGGCAGGGCATCAATGCCAATATCATGAGCCTTGGCGGAATTGCCATTGCCGTCGGTGCCATGGTCGATGCTGCCATCGTGATGATTGAAAATGCCCATAAACATCTCGAACATGACAAAGATAAAAAGGATCATTGGGAGATTATCCGGGCTGCCTCTGTGGAAGTCGGCCCTGCACTCTTCTTTTCTCTACTTATAATTGCTATAAGTTTTCTGCCAGTCTTCTCCCTGGAAGCCCAGGAAGGCAGAATGTTCAGGCCCTTGGCCTACACCAAGACCTATGCCATGATGGGGGCGGCGTTCCTCGCCATTACCCTGGTACCGGTACTCATGGGCTATATGATCCGGGGGAAAATCATGCCAGAGAGTAAAAATCCCCTTAACCGGCTGCTGATCTGGATATACCACCCGATCATCAAGGTAACCCTGAAACTTAAGCTCGTTGTAGTTTTACTGGCAATAGTGGCGCTGGCAGCGGGCTACATTCCCTGGAAGCGCATGGGTACGGAGTTTATGCCGCCGCTGAATGAAGGTGATCTGCTCTATATGCCGACTACCCTGCCAGGTATTTCCATCACCAAGGCCAAGGAACTGCTGCAGCAGACCGACAAAATAATCAAATCCGTGCCCGAAGTGCAGGATGTAACCGGTAAGATCGGGCGAGCCGAAAGCGCCACCGACCCTGCCCCGCTATCAATGATTGAAACCACCATCAGATTAAAACCGGAAGAGGAATGGCGTGAGGGCATGACCATGGAAAAGATCGTTGAGGAATTGGATAAAGCGATCCAGTTTCCCGGACTGACCAATGCCTGGACAATGCCCATCAAAACACGGATTGATATGCTTTCCACCGGTATCAAAACCCCGGTCGGCCTGAAGCTTAACGGTGATGATCTGGAAGTTCTCTCTGCCATCGGCGAGCAGGTTGAGGCAGTTATTGGTGAAGTTCCTGGTACTGCAAGTGTGTATGCCGAACGGGTTACGGGAGGAAATTTCCTCGATTTTACCATCAAACGAAAAGAAGCTGCCCGCTACGGCCTTACCGTTGCCGATGTCCAGGATGTTATTGTAACAGCCATTGGCGGCAAAAATATAACCTACACCGTTGAAGGACTTGAGCGCTATCCGGTGAATCTCCGCTACGGCTCAGAGCTCCGTGATACCCCGGAACGGCTAAGAAGGATCCTCATTCCCACGCCAACCGGTGCTCAGATTCCCATCACCCAGGTTGCTGATATTGCAATCAAAAAAGGTGCTCCATCAATTAAGAGCGAGAACGCCCGTAAAAATGCCTGGGTCTATGTTGATATTGCCGGTATCGATGTGGGCACCTATGTGAAAAAAGCCCAAGCGGCAGTAAATGAGAAAATTGAGTTACCACCAGGATATTCCATCGTCTGGAGTGGTCAGTATGAATATATGATCAGGGCACAGCAAAAACTGATGCTCGTGGTGCCGGCAACACTTATCATTATCTTTCTCTTGCTCTACCTCAATTTCAAGAATATCACCGAAAGCCTGATCGTTATGCTGTCTGTACCATTCTCCCTGACGGGCGGACTTTGGCTGATGGATTTTCTTGGCTACAACATGAGTGTAGCCGTTGCCGTGGGATTTATCGCCCTGGCCGGAGTGGCTGCAGAAACCGGGGTGGTCATGCTGATCTATCTCGATATTGCTTACAAGAAATATAAAGCAAAATATGGCAATCACTTCTGCCGGAAGCATCTCAGCATGGCCATTGAAGAAGGGGCAGCACTGCGGGTCAGACCCAAGATGATGACGGTGGTGGCAATTATCGCGGGCCTTGCCCCCATCATGTGGAGCAGTGGAACCGGCTCACAGGTAATGAAACGCATTGCCGCACCGATGATTGGCGGTATGTTCAGCGCCACCATTCTAACCCTGATAGTGGTGCCGGCAATCTATGCCATTTGGAAAGGTTTCAGACTGCCCAATGAAGCAAAAACATGCAGTGGCTGCCAACGGGCTGAAAAATGTGTATTTCAGGATCACATTAATGGAAGTGAGGTAATGGACAGCGAGAAAAATATACTTGAGAAAATCACGGTAAAATAATCAATGAAACACAATAGTCTTCATTCAAAAAAGGAGAAATCATGAAGAAATCAGCAATACTTGTAGCTCTTTTCTATACCTTTGTTATCGCAGGAAGCGCTTCGGCAATGAGTCACAAGAAAGGAGAGGCCTCCCATGGAGATCACTCTGCTATGGAAAAAGGTGATCACTCTAAAATGGAGCATGGCAGCTCACATGAAGGCGGCCATTTCAAACATGCTGCCATGGTTGATGGCATTCACGCGGAATTCCAGATCATGAGCCTTGCCAGCATGAATATGAAGGATCCAGAGGGCAAAACCCATCATGTCATGGCTTCCTTTAAAAAAGGAGATGACAAGATTGCTAAAGCTGCAGGAAAAGTAAAGCTTATTGCCCCATCCGGTAAGGAACAGGTAAGTCCTCTCAAGGATTACGGCGGCGGTGCTTTTGCCGCAAATTTCAATTTTGACGAATCAGGGAAATGGGGGGTCATCTGCCTTTTTAAAGATACAGATGGCCAGCACACAGTGAAATTCTGGTATGAGCACCCCAAAATGTAAGTCTTAAACCGGAGCGCGAATAACTTGCAGATTATGGAAACCCTTTTTTATCTTTGGTGAGTCAAGTTTTTATAAATTTATTTTTTTTTGGTAAAGAAGGGGTACAGCTCATCAGCGCAGTCTTGGCAAATACTATGGGTGAATTGGGCCTCAGAATGTTCACGAATATATGATTCAATCTGGGTCCAATAACCATCATCATCGCGTATCTTTTTACATTTAGAACAAATGGGCAAAAAACCTCGGAGAATTTTTATCTCCGACATGGCTTTCCGGTTTTCTTCAAGAAGTTCCCCTAACTGCAACGTTTTCTGCCATAAATCCTTGTTTCTCTGCAGAAGAAGATGCTGAGCTTCTCTCAATCTCATCTGGGTTTTTACCCGGGCAACTAATTCTGCCGAATTAAACGGTTTAGTGAGATAATCGGCAGCTCCTAGCTGCAGTCCCTCAACGACATCACCTTCTTCACTTTTTGCTGTGAGAAAGAGGATTGGAATGTCCTTAGTGCTCTCTTTTTGTTTTAAATGACGGCATACCTCAAAACCATTCATATCCGGCATCATCACATCAAGGAGGATTAAATCGAAATTATCTACATCCGCCATTGCTAGAGCTTTCGCTCCATTTGTGGCATATGACACCGCGTAGCCTTCTTTACCGAGAACACTACCCAACAATTGAATATTTTTTTTGATATCATCAACGACAAGAATCTTTTTTTCCATAACAAATTGCTTCCTAGTTTACTTACTCACTATACAGTACACTTAGGATTTATAGGATTTTTAAATCTTGTTATGTATATCTATGGTTTTCTTACTGGCTTTCTACATGCTAAAATATGCTTGAAAACATCTAAGAGTTTCTCAATATTATCAATATCAAAAGACTCCACATACCCAGCAAGTTCCCTGCCATAACGTGAAATAACATCGACCCGGTACCTTTCACCAGCGTTTACAGTGTTCTCTGCAAACCGATGTAATTCAGGGATGCTCTGCTTATTAATTACACTCTCCCACTGGCCTTTGAGTTCTGTAAGTAAATACAATTCTAATTCCGGAGGGCAACTCCATTGATTTTTGTTGTTTGGCTTAAATGATACCATAGAAACTGGGGCATTGCCCGCTTCACTCTTCTTTCCATAGCGGTGAGGAAGAAATTTTGCCAATGTGCTGAGAAGCACAGTCTGAGTAAACGGCCTAATCAAATATGAATCGAAACCGGCTTCCTTTATTTTGATAATGTCTTCCTTCATTGCCGAGGCAGTAATTGCAATTACCGGGGTTTTAGTGCGATGACCAATATTTTTTATGTGCTGCAATGCTGCATAGCCGTCCATATCTGGCATACGAATATCCATCAACACTAAATCAAAATGTCTCTCTTTGACTTGTGAAACCCCATCTATGCCACTTTCAGCCTCTACAACCTCTATAGAATAGTTCTTGAGCTTCTCGACCATAAGATTTCGATTAACTGCTAAATCGTCTACAACGAGAATAGAAACCGGATCAAAACGAACATTACTTTCGTTTGCTACACCTGGAAGGGTAGATATTTCCGATGAACTCTCTGCATTTATTGCAATTACATTTGGGAGATTTACTGAAAATAAAGCACCCTCCCCCAAGGCACCCTCCACCCAAATTGAACCACCCATCATTTCAACAAGACTTTTTGAGATGGTCAATCCCAACCCCGTCCCTTCAATCAACGCTGTAGGGTCATCATTTTGTTGCTGAAAGGTTTTAAAGATCTCGGTATAATTCATGGGATCAATACCCACTCCATTATCACGTACTGTAATAAGCAGGTCACAACCCTCGCTTTGGTCCATTTTAGTTGCTGAAGCAGTGCAGGTTACATTTCCGTTAGTTGTAAATTTCACGGCATTTCCGATAAGATTAAAGAGGACTTGTTTCAGGCGAATACTATCAAGCATAAGTACTTTGGGAACAAGTGAATCTACCTCTATGGTTAACTCGTTATTTTTTTCCATGGCACTTATCGAAAATATTCTGTTTAGTTCCTTAAATAATTGTCGAATGTCAACAGCCGTTGTCTGAATCTCCATGCGGCCAGCTTCAATTTTCGAAAGGTCGAGTATATCATTAATCAGATGCAATAAATCATTGCCACTGGTCTTAATGATTTGGGCATGACTCCTCTTTAAGCCATCTTCAAGCGTTGATTCAAGGATATCGGCAAAACCTAAAATAGCGTTGAGCGGAGTACGTATTTCATGGCTCATATTGGCAAGGAACTCACCTTTAAGCTTGGTTGCTTCTTCTGCATCCGCCTTAGCTGTTGCTAGCTGCACAGTCTGGGTTTTGAGATCCGTAATAACCTGGTGTAGTTGGTTGGTCAGTCTATTGAACCCTACTGCTAAACCCACCAACTCTTCCGGGCCAGCGAGCTCAGCTCGATTTGCCAAGTCTCCAGCACTCATTGCTGATGCCGTTGCTGTTAGATTTTCAATGGGTCTGGTTATCACCCTAGCTGCCGCAATGGCAACTACAACACCCAAAGCCATAGCGGCAAGACCAACAAGCATCGCCAATTTAGTGGATTGATTTACTCCTGCCAAGGCATTGGATCGTGTACCGCTTACGACAATATGCCAGCCAAGCCGTCGTAAAGGGTCGCTTATAACGTTATATGCTGTGCTTAAAGATGAAAAACCAATAAGGGTGGCTTGGTCCCGATGATCTCGGCCCAATTCCCAACCGGAATTATACTTATTATCCAGCATTTTTAGTTCTTGCAACTGCGACCATCTTTTATCATTGGATATTTGCCTATCAGTGCTTGTAATGACCTTGCCTTCAAAATCAATCAAACTGATTTGGTCTACTGTTTGCGGTCTGAAGCGCTGTAAGTCTTCGATCAAGGTTCGCAGAAGATACATAGAAGAAAGTACCCCAATAACCTTGTTTGTTGAATGATCAACGATATCTACTGCAATTCGTAATTTTGGAACCTTAGCATGGGGATCTGTAACCAAATCACCAATAAAGATGTTTCCCAGCCCTTCATTCCACGAGACTTGCCACCAGTGTTGATCGTAGAAGTAGAAACGGTCAGGCTTTTGACCAAGACTGGCCACAAGCCCACCATACCCATCAACAAAGAGAATATCGTTATGAAAACTATTGTGTCCCCGAAATCTACTTAACGTTTCAGATATTGGGCTATTGAGATAGCTCATTACAAACGCATTGTCTTTAATGGGCCCTTGCCATAAGTGATTTCTACTCTCAAGGACTTTACGAGCATATTCCCGATCACCTTGGTAATGCTTATTGGCTAGTTTCAGTTTTTCTTTGAATATTGGCACCTGTTGGGTCAACAGTTGCAGTTTTTGCATCTGCTGTTCCAGGTGAGAGCCGGCAAGTTTTGCAAAATTCTCTGCAATGGTTTGAAAATTTCTACCCACCTGAGTTATTTGGGCATTGCGAATCTGAGTAATTAAGACAACGGTGACAAGGAAAATTACCATTGCAGATATACAACTAATCACCAAAGCATACTGGGTTGCCAGATTAATCCTTAGGTGTTGTGGTTGACCTAAATGACGATATCTACCATAAGCTGTAAGGATCAGAAAACTCAGATACACAACAACCCCAACAGAAGAAAAAAGCACCAAGGGCTGGTGATCTGCCTGAAAACGATATTCTGTCCAGGGTGATATAAGATCTATTAGTATCGTTAAAGCAGAAGCTACAAAGGTCACAAACAAAGCTGAAGGTAAACGACGGAGTTGATCAGTGATACTGACAAAAAGAGGGATGATCGCAAGCAGAGCTATCCCAAGGAGAAGAGCGTTCTCAAGTACAAGCGGTATAAAAATAACCGTTAATGATAATGAAACAATAGTTAACCAGGTAGCTTTGGCTATTTTTTCAGTAACAAGAACAAGGCGCAGGGAAAGAAGTTGAGCCAAGATGAACTGCAAGACTAAAAAACATAAAATGAGGTACTGAAATTTCTCTGAACTTATAAATTTTAACAACACCAAAATAAAAACTATTGATGCTAGTACCGCGTGAACGACAGATAATCGTATAAAAAATGACTTTCTGAACTGATCATTTATGCTGCTCATGGTAGCCATTCTTATTAGAATTTAACTGAAATATATAAATTTAAGTTTCCGAAGTCGTGCAAATCTGCAATAAACGAATAAATAATTAGTCGTATTTTTGCTATTGAGTTTTCGGCAGTGAAATTGATGGGTTGTTAAGAACCTCTGCCTTGGCATTATTAACCTTTTGGATACAATCCTGAGGAATTTTTTCCTGCCAATCATGATAAGGTGCCAAGCCAACAGCATCATTTTGCAAATCAAATGACTGTATTCCTGCTTTTAGTCTACCCTCTACAAATCCTTCTACTGTAGTTCTTGCAGCTACATCTACATTTTTCATGACACTGGTTAGAAGAGCGCTGGCTGCTTCTGGATATGTAAAATATTGATCTACATCCACTCCTATTGCCATTATGCCAGCCTCTTTAGCAGCCTTCAAACCTCCCAAGCCAGTAGTACCTCCTAAGCTAAATAGTACATCGGCTCCCTTACCAATAAAATCAGTAGCAACAACGTGTCCAGTTGCCGCATCGTTAAAGTCAGGAATGTAGCGTTTAAATGTTATGATATCCGGATTTACCGAACGGGCGCCATTTTTAAACCCTTCCACAAACCTTACAACAGGTGGTATTTCAAACCCTGCAACTGAACCAATAACACCCGATTGCGACATGCAAGCGGCAAGAGCTCCAGCAAGATAAGCAGGTTGATCTTCAGCAAAAACTAGACTTGTTACATTTGCATACCCACCTTCAACTGTATAGCAATCACCAACAGTATCAGAACACCCGTTACCTGGATAATAAGCATAGTCCATTATAACAAAATGCCGATCAGGATATCTTTGGGCTGCCTTTGCTGTGGCATTGGCCAGAGAGAATCCTACCGTAAATATCAGATCTGCACCTTCAGCAATAACTTTTTCTATATTACGTTCGTAAATAGCGGTTGATTCAGATGCCAAGTAATCAAAGTCAATTCCGGCTTGGTTAGCCGCATCCATTGCACCTTTTAGGCTATATTCATTAAATCCATGATCCTTGTCGCCACCAGTATCAAGCACCATTCCTACCTTCAATCTTTTTTCAGGCTTCTGAGGAGATTGTTCGCATCCGGTCATTATCACTATTAAAATTAAAATATATGCTGCCTGCATCAGCTTTCTGAAAATCATTCTATCTCTCCTGAGTAAGTAACACTCAAATATCTTAAATGATATAACACTCTTGTTGAACTATACCTTTC
>CAZWVC010000098.1:0-13118 GCA_964637245.1 uncultured Desulfocapsaceae bacterium | reverse complement strand
TATCCAACAAGCTCATCTGGACTATGGATACTCACTGAAGGAAATAGGTGATTTCTTAGGCATTCATTATTCAACCGTGAGTCGCATTATCAAAGCCGGAAGGTAGCTTTGCAAAAACTAACCCTGTGTGTGACCCGTGGCACCCTTAAACTCCCATATACTTTGCGACGTCGTGAGGATTATTCCTAAAATCTTCTCCGCTAATTTCTAAAGCCACTTTTCCATTAAGAAACACGTATGCTTTATCTGCGAGAGTTCTTGCCATATCGATATTTTGTTCCACCAATAAGATAGAAATATCCTGTTCAACCAGTAGCCGACAAATCCCTTCTACACGTTGGATTACAGCTTGAGAAAGCCCTTCAGAGGGTTCATCCATCAGTAAGATTTTAGGGTCCGTCATTAACGCTCTTGCCATTGCCAGCATCTGTTGCTCACCTCCACTCAAACGGGTCCCCCCAACCCGTGCACGGCTCTTGAGTTCCGGAAATAGGTCATAAACACGATCGACGGTCCATTTTGAATGTTTACTTGCATTAGATTGAGCAAATCGGATGTGCTCTTCCACACTTAGAGAAGGAAAGAGCAATCTTCCCTGGGGAACATAACCGATACCCATGCCTGCAATTTCATGCAACGGAAGATGATTGGTTTCTTTTCCATTAATTTTAATAGATCCGGACCGAATAACTGGCGGAAAATTTAATATCGATCGTAGCAGGGTTGATTTTCCCATACCATTACGCCCGACAACTACCACGAGTTCGCTGGCGTTAACTGTGAGATCAACGTCCTGAAGGGCATGGCTTTTACCGTAGTAGGAGTTCAATCCGGCTATTTCAGCAATTTTCTCACGCATGGGTATGACCATTAGTATCTTTGCTTAATGTATAAATATCTTGAACTTGCCTATTGGACCGTATCTGGTCGGGTGTACCCTCTGCTATTATTCTCCCCTGGTGGAGCACTGATACCTTGTCTGCAAGTTCAAAGGCAATATCAATATCATGCTCAATCAATAAAATCGTAAGTTGTGAACGTATACTCATGATGAGATCCTTCATGACCTTACGTTCGGTTATGGAGAGTCCAGCCATTGGTTCATCTAATAATAGGGTATTGGGGTTGTGTGCAAGAGTCATTGCCAGTTCCAACTGACGGTGTTCACCATGAGACATATCCACGACTTTGGTGTCCAACTTTTCGAGAAGTCCTACCGTCCGAGCTGCTTCTTCAAGCTGTTCATTTTGTTCAATATATTTATGCCAGGGTTTAAAGAGTGTTGAAAAAAATTTCCTTTGAGTTTCCGCACGCCTCCAAACTGAGAGAAATAGATTCTCCCTCACACTTAGTTCCTGAAATAGATTAGAACTCTGGTAGGTTCTCCCCATACCAAGCTTGATGCGCCGCTGAACAGGTTTTGTGCTTAGATCCTCTCCAGAAAACATTATCCTTCCATTATCGAGAGGTGTCTCACCGGTAATGAGACTGAAGAGAGTACTTTTGCCAGCCCCATTGGGCCCGATCAAAGCGCGGCTTTCCCCAAAAGTGATTTGCAAATTAACATCTGCAACCGCTTCAATTCCACCAAAGGACTTTGAAACCTCCTTTAGGTTTAATGCTAATTGTTGATCAGACCCACTAGGTGCCATTTCATACTCTCCGTTATTTACTTCCAGCCACCGTTTGCTTTAAGCTGTTCGATATAATTCTTACCGAAATACTTCTCAAGCTCTGAAAAATATTCTGCTTTTGTTCCTGGAGGGTAATCTCTGGTTGTTGCTGGTGCGGCCATATATTTGTCCGCCATATCAGCATATGGTCCAAATTGAGAAACATTAGAATAGGTTTTCACTGCTATATTCTTGAGCTTCCCGTCTTCCTTAACAACCTTCTTGATATAGATATTCTGAATGGGATTTCCATATTTATCAAAATGGAATGGTCCACGTGGTGACTCATCTCCACCCATCTTAACAGAGCGAACTGCTGTCAAAAATGCTTCAGGATCGTCCACTTTACCATTCATTGCTTCCATCGCCTTAAAAGCAACTTTCATGCAGTCGTAGCCCTGTGTTGCAATAACATCTGGATAATGACCGTAAGCCTTGTGAAACCTTTCCCTGAAGTTTTGGTTTCCTTTGGAAGGATTACCATCGTAATAATGCAGTGACGAATAGACGTCTAAAGCGCTATCTCCCAGTTCCGGTAGCATTGAAACTATAGGAACGTTAGCCTGTCCAAGAATTTGAGGATACATTTTATCCAGACCAAACTGCTTCCACTGTTTAAAAAATGCCACAACTTGCGCACCACCGGAGTTGTTTAATACAGCATCGTATTCACCAGACTTGCTGGCAAGAGTTGCCATGATTGAGCTAAAATCAACCGCTTCAATGTTATGCCAGATACGCAGTACTTCTTCGCCTCCGTTCTCTATAAAACCTCTTATAAATCCAGCAGCTTGATCCCATGGGTAGGAATAATCCTGACCAACAATGATTACTTTCTTATAGCCAAGCTCTTTTGCACAATATTGGCCAAAGTTGAAGATTACCTGTGCACCTGTCCAACCGGGACGAACGACACTATTGGTTGCTTTTCTCATGGTAATATCTTCAGGAGCTGAATAACCTATGAGCATGGGAGTTTTAGGGTTTCTGGCTCCCCAATCAACTGCAGCCATACCTTCATGTCCCAGAGAAGGTCCAATGATAAAATGTACCTTATCGCGGTTTTTTAAAGAATCGAGCTTAGTAATCATCACCTCGACATCGGCTTTAGTATCCTCAGTAAATAGTTTGATGGGGGTGCCGTTATATTTATAATCACGCTCTTCAAGTGCTAACTTGACACCTTTCAACCCTCCTTCTCCAAAGATTGTTGCCCAGCCAGTGGTTGGTCCGATGTGCCCTACACGAATTTCATCCAACGCTAGTGCTAACCCTGTTGAAGACACAAAGAACATAAACATTACTGCTACTCTTAAAAATGGTTTCCATCTTGCCATATTCTCCTCCTTGTGATTTAAAAAAATGCAGGGGGACCTGCCTAAATGACGAATATTGGTTTTACTTTTTTAACAAACCTAAAGTGCCAAGAATTCGTTTAGCCAGTTTCTCAATTGAATCTTTTGCTGACCCCATAATGCCTTGAGGAGCAAAGAGGATAACGATGAGAAACAACGCTCCCATTATCAATTGGTATCTATCTGTGACACCGCTTAGAACAACGTCTAAAGTTTTTAGTATTGCCGTGCCTACAACTGCCCCACTCAATGTGCTGATACCACCGAGAATACCGGCCAGCAAAGTATCAACATTGGCAGTAAGAGAGGTGGAATGAGGGTTGATCAAACCAGTAAAATACGTAAAAAACACACCGCCAAGTGAGGCAATAAAACCTGCAAAAATAAATGCAACATAACGGAGGCTGGCAACTTGATATCCAAGCATTGCCATACGTGTATCACTGTCACGTACACCTTTTACCATGAGCCCAAAGGGTGATCGTCGAAGTGTGTGAAGCAGTGTAGCTGCACCAATAAAAAAAATGAGTTGGAAAAAATAAAAAACCGTCTTGGATTCTTCAGCTGAGTAGCTGAACAGAGTTGGTGCATATATATTGGTAATCCCTGAATCGCCATTTGTTACTGAAGCCCATTGGCTTGCCAAAGCGTAAAACAATTGGCCAAGAACCAAGGTGAGCATCAAAAAATACACCCCTTTCGCCCGTATTGCCAAGAATCCACATAACATGGAAGCAAGGATTCCTGCCAAAATGCCAGCTAGCGGGGGTAATGGAAAAGGTAGATGATAGCGGGTCTGTAAAATTGCAACAAAATATCCGGAAATTCCAAAGAAAGCGGCTTGCATCAATGAGATATATCCAAGTTCACCAGCAAGATAACATAAACTCATAGTCAACATGCTGAAGAACATTACACGGATACTCATCATGATAAAATAATCTGAGGTAACCCAGGGAAGAACTATGAGTAGTGAAAGTGTAAGCAGTCCTAGAGTTATTTTACCAACCAGGTTAAGCTCAATATTCATATCATCTCCTTGCCTAATAACCCCTGGGGCCGGATGGACAAGATGACAGCAACAGGGAGAAACAACACAAAGGATGAAAATTCAGGAATATAACCAGTGGTAAAGCTATAGACCATCCCAGTAATTAGGGCGCCAATGGCTGTGCCTGCCAAGCTACCCATTCCTCCAATAGTAATAACAATTAGAGTAAGTGTAAGAATACGCCAATCTTCACCCACAACAAGCATCATGAACGATCCCCCAATTACACCTGCTGCTCCGGCAAGAAATCCTGAAAGGGCAAAAACCAGCGTGAATACACGTTTAATGTTTATCCCCATGGCAGCAACCATATTGAAATTATCGACACCTGCCCGAATCGTTATGCCAAGATTAGTCTTTTTTAGAAATAACCAGAGAAACAAACCAAGTCCGATGGCTAATACCAGCATAAAAAGTCGGTAAGCGGGATACATGATTCCTAAGCCTTTAATATTCACAACTCCGTTGAGTAATGCCGGAATTTCAATGGTCTTGGGATAACCGCCAAAAATAACAAGAGTTAAATCAGAGATGATAATGGCAACAGAGAGTGATATAAGTGTCTCAAACATATCATTTCCCCGTGCCCTCCTGAGCAAAAAACGTTCTTGGAATAAGGCCAGAATTGAAATAACTGCACCTGCCGAAAATACAGCCAGAATCCAACTGCCGGTAGCGTTTAGAGTCGAGAGACCAACAAAGCCTCCAGCAAGGTAAAAAGCGCCATGGGTCAGGTTAACAACGCGCATGAGGCTAAATGAAAGGGTTAGGCCACTGGCAACGATAAAAAGCAAAGCCGCCAAGGTAAGGCCATTGAGAAAGTACATCTTAATAAGAAACACGCACCAATCCTCCCCCATGGTTTCACTCTTCTCATCAAATGCCGAATTTGATGAGAAGAGTGCTCCGGACTTACAACAAAAAGAACTGAGATTTTATAACTGTGTGTCTATTTAAATCTTATAGCTTTGAACTTCTTCATTTGCTCAGTTATAGCTATTTCGGTGGGAAGCCGCTCCATGCTGGATGCGCCATAAAATCCATGAACACCTTCAGTATTATGGAGTACATACTCAGCATCCTCTGGCATTGATATTGGTCCACCATGACAGAGACAGATAACATTGGGATTAACCCGCTTAGCTGCATCGCAAAGTTCCTGTACTTTTACAGGCGAATCCTGAAGGGTGTATGCCGTACTTGCACCTATTGCCCCTTTGGTCGTCAGACCAAGATGAGCCACCACTACATCGGCACCAGCCTTAGCCATAGCTTCAGCTTCTTCAACATTAAAAACATAAGGTGTAGTAAATAACCCGAGTTCACTTGCCATTCGAATCATATCGATCTCAAGACCATATCCCATACCTGTTTCTTCAAGGTTTTGGCGAAATTGACCATCACAGAGACCAACAGTCGGGAAGTTTTGAACACCCGAGAATCCAGCATCTTTGACCTGTTTGAGAAATACATCCATAACCCTAAATGGGTCGGTTCCGCAAACACCTGCTAAAACCGGGGTATTCTTGACAACGGGTAGAACTTCGTTAGCCATTTCCATAACGATAGCATTGGCGTCACCATAAGGCATACAGCCTGCAAGAGAGCCACGGCCAGCCATACGAAATCGACCTGAGTTATAGATGACAAGTAAATCAACACCACCAGCCTCTTCAAATTTTGCTGATATTCCGGTCCCAGCACCACCACCGACTATAGGGACTCCATTATCAATACTTTGTTGAAGTCTGGCTCGTACTTCTGCCTGAGTAAATGCCATTTTTTAAATCTCCTTATCTGTAAACATGAAACTATTGCCCCATAAGAGCCATCAACATCTCAACTGCCTTTTCGGCAAATATATCATCATTAATATTGGCGTCGATTTCGACCACTTCTATTTCCGAATTTACATTCTCTTTTATTGCATCAAACATTGCCTTGTTTGCTTCGGGCCACCAAAATCTCTCCCCCTCACTGTCCAGGATAGAAACTCCTTTTAATGGTAGAAGAAAAGCGACACGACCTTTGGCTTCATTTGCCTTCTTGGCAAATACCTCACCCATTTTAGTGTTTTCTTCTATGTTGGTTCTCATTAAGGTAACGTTTGGATTCCACTCATACAAGTTACGGTCTTTGTACTGTTCCGGTACCGATGCAATTGGCCCAAAATTAGCCATATCAACACAACCTGGAACAATGAGATGAGGTATGCCAGCTTTTCCAGGAGCCGAAAGTCTCTCGGGGCCAGCATCAAATACGCCGCCGCAAATAGTATCAGCCCATTCTGTTGTCGTAATGTCAAGCACGGCATAAACGAATCCTTCATCTACAAGGCTTTCCATTGTCTTGCCACCGATCCCTGTGCTATGGAAGACTAGCACCTCATACCCCTTCTTCACCAGGGTGGATCTGCACATGTCCACACATTCGGTTGTATTGCCAAACATGGATGCCGTAATAACTGGTTTTTGCTCGAGAGAAGGTGTGTAGTCCATTTTTACCATCCCACAAATGGCTCCGACACCTTCTTTAAATACCTTTTCACTAATGGGGTTGAGTCCGGCAACATCTACGATGGAAGGTATCATTGTGATATCCTTAACACCAGTAAGGATTGAGGTATCGCCTGCTGCAACTGTAGATATGAGTACTTTAGGGAAACCAATAGGGAGGGAGCGCATTGCAGAGGAAATGACACTTGATCCCCCTGTGCCACCCATGCCAAAAATTCCAAGAATTTTAGCTTCCTTATGAAGTTGTTGGGCGATTTTAAGCGCACCTTCCGCCATGACTGCCATGGCCTTGCCACGATCATTTTCTGCAACCAATTTGTTAATATCAGCACCACCCGCTTTTGCCACTTCAGCATTTTCTATATCTACTGAAAACAGATCAGTACTTCCCAGGGTTCCAAAATTCATTGTCAGGGTTTTGCAGCCTTGGTCTTCAATCAGTTTTCTGACGAAGGCATACTCTTCCCCTTTAACATCAAAAGCCCCAATTAATAGAATTGTATTAGACATTTTCCACCCTATGTTTGAGATATTTATGGAATTCACCCTAATCTGTTCAAGGAATAGCAAATGGCAGGCCAGAAACATCTTTCATTGATGTCTCTTGTTATAAAACAATGATATTATACAAAAAATAATGATGTTGTATTTGTGAAGACTCTATTAAGTCATTGAAAAATAGACTGAATAGTGTTACCTAGGGTAACACTTCTGTCAACATGGTGCCAATATTAAGTCGCAAGGGGGGTTACAGTGAAGCCAGATACAACGCGTTTAGCCACCTTACTTCAACAATCTCGAGCAGATCAGTATCCTCTGGTTTTTGTCGTTCCCGGTTCAGGACAGGTAGCACGTTATGCAGTTGAGGGAGGTGCTCAGTTCTTAATGATATTAAACGCAGGAACCTACAGGACAGCGGGAGTAAGCTCGCTATGCTCATTTCTACCGTTTGGTAACGCCAATGATCAAACAGAGGAGCTTACAACGCAGATAATGCCCCGCTCCACAAATGTCCCACTAGTGGCAGGTGTAATGGCAAGTGACCCAGCTTTGCCGCTTGAAAAACGTTTTGATCGTCTTATTGGATTAGGTGTCGAAGGCGTGACCAATTGGCCGGCTGTAGGGCTTGTTGATGGATCTTTTAGACAGTTGCTTGAAGAGGGAGGCTTGACGGTTAATGCTGAAGTGGAAATGCTCCAGAGAGCTAAAGAAAGAGGATTTGTTACTTTCGGATTTGCTCTTCATGCCGATGAAGCAGCACTTATGGCAGAAACCGGGCCCGACGCCATGGTCCTAAATGTTGGATGGACTCATGAATCCCATGATATCTATGAAAAATCTGATCGCATAGAACATGCGGCAGTGAAAATCAATTCTATGTTAGAGGCTGTTTGGGCCACTGGAGCAGACCCAGTATGTCTATTTTTTGGTGGTGCCGTTTTGTTACCTGAGGATAGCTCTGTGCTTTATCAAAGAACCAAAGTTCATGGCTTTGGAGGGGGGAGCTCTTTTGAGCGTATACCTGTGGCCAAGGTTATAATCAATAATGTCCGGAAATTTCGATCAGTTCCGAAGTTGCGATATAACCTTGATCTCTCATCTGGAATGGGGAAGATGGTTGGCGCCAGCCCGCCGATGAACAAAATGTATCGCCTAATTGAAAGAGTAGCTCCATTTGATGTAAATGTTTGCATTGAGGGCGAATCAGGCGTTGGAAAGGAACTCATTGCTAACCAGATCCACAGGCTTAGCTCACGTAGTTCCCAGCATTTTATAACTTTGAACTGTGGCGCTATCCCCGACACTCTTCTTGAAAGCGAGTTTTTTGGGCATGAGAAAGGTGCATTCACCGGAGCCATAAATCGGCGACTGGGTAAATTTGAGTTGGCCGATCGAGGCACCCTTTTTCTTGATGAGGTTGCAGAACTAAGTCCAAAGGCACAGGTAAGTCTACTGAGGGTTCTTCAGCAAAAGGAAATTACCCGGGTTGGCGGAGAGGAAGCAATTTCAGTTGATCCCAGGATTATCACAGCGACTCACCAGAATCTCAGCGATCTTGTCGAAAATGGTACATTTAGAGGCGATCTCTATTATAGATTGTCTATGATTTCGCTTCAGGCACCTCCTCTGAGATTGCATCTGCAAGATATCCCCGTGTTGGTTGATTGTTTTTTAGCAGAGCTTGGGGCGAAGTACAATCGTGAAATTATAGGTGTTTCTCAAAATTTTTTGAGCAGGCTCACACAACACACTTGGCCTGGAAACGTGCGTGAGCTCAAACATATCCTGGGTAGAGCGATTCTTCTTGAAGACGGTCCAATTCTTCAAGGCGATGACTTCGTACCAGATCTGGAAGTCCAATCACTAACAAATCGTGGCAGGGAGGGGATACAGTCAGTTTCATCATCAGATACAACCGACTTGGTACTCGTTAACAAAGCACTTGAGGTGAGTGGAGGAAACAAGTCTAAAGCAGCCAGGTTACTTGGCATCAGTAGAAAAACACTTTATGCTAAACTCAAAAAAGCTAGAGGTTAAGCAATTATTTGAATTTTTCTACTAAAGAAACCATGCTCTTACTGGTGATTTTAACAAAAAAATAAGCATTTGATATAGGTGTAAAGGCATTAACGATAAGCCTATAAAAAAGCAAATCTGGTAATGACAGTTCACAAAGTATTGGACTTGGAGAGCGGGTAGTGTGGTTATCATGAATAGACGATTTTTAGATGTCCCTGAGTCTTCGCTTACCTATCAAAATAGATCCATATTAGACGAAATTATTGGGGGGGGAAAACGAAATCGCTGTTATTGGCAACTCGTTAAATTTTTTTTTTTTAAGAACGGATGGTTGTGAGGGGCTATGATTTAAGGACCAGATGCCCTGGGAGTAGGAGGCCGTAGGCTTACCCCTCAAGGGGGCACTGAAAAGAGTGAATCCTACCGCCTCGATCATTTTTCGATATAGAAATCTATGCTTTCGTTATAGAGCTTATACCCGAAGGTATTACAGATTAAATACCAATCACTTACATAGTGGTTGGCTTTTTTCGTTTTTATCCCCCTTCTTTAAGGGAGAACCAATTTAAGGCTGATCCTTATAAATCTTGCATTGTCTGTGGCTCCGGCCGGTAAACCTTTAACCCTGTATATTGTAAGAGCACATCTCAAGAGATCATTGGGTGAACCTCTGCATACCAACTTCAAGATAACATATCATTAAAAAGGTGTTTTATAGTCAGTTGAGCGGAGAAGAACTCGTCACTATTCTCTCATAATCTACGAGTAAGAACATCACCTTCGTTATTTTGTTGGATAATATCTAAAGGGCAAACATTAGTGCATTTTCCGCATTGTATACAAAGTGTTTTTTTCAAAAAAATCTCACTTCCAGCTATAACCCTAATGGCTGTTGTTGGGCAGACGGTAGCGCAGGCAAAAGAACAGAAGTGACAGCCAGAGCATAAATATATATTTCTTTGAGGAGCAGAAAAATTCATTCAACAATATTGAAATATTCCTTCATGAGTATCTTGAAATGGACGAGATTATAAATAATTTTAATGAAATGAAATATATAATTCGGTTTGCTTCTTAATCTTTGGGTAGGTCCTCCCAGGGGCAATATAATTTACAAATAGTGCAACAATTAACATTAACACAGCTCCTGTCGTAACTGGAAAAAGCACATAGATATAACCCAATTGATGAACTGGTTCGCCACCTATCACTGCAATTAGAGCTGTTGCTCCACCTGGAGGGTGAAGAGTGTCTGTAAACTGCATTATTGCAATCGCAGTGGCTACAGCCATAGGAGCAGCTATCCATATTTGTTCAGAAAATAGTTGAAATGCAATAACACCAACAAGTGCGGATAAAATATGACCACCAAGAAGATTTCTTGGCTGAGCCAATGGGCTGTCAACAGCACCATATATTAGTACGGCAGAGGCACCAAACGAACCTATAATAAGAGTCATTCCAGTCCCTTCTAATGCAAAACTTGTGATTAATGACACCAGCGCTATACCTGTAAAAGCTCCTATCCATGACCAAAGAACTTGGGTCTTGCACACACGCGATTGTACTTTGAATAACTTAAGTTTTTCCATCTATTCTACCAAATCTATTCATGCGGCTAAAATTCCGCAGCGAGCACATTCCGGAACCAATCAGCCTAAAAAGTACAGCACAATTTTATTTCGTGTTTGACTAAGGTCAAATATGAGAAAATATATGCTTTCACTTTATCGTGAAACTTCATTAGGTGGCTCTAAATAAACTACTTTGAAACTAAAGAATGAGTTGATTGAAAAAGAGGAGGGGGCAAAGTGGGGGAGGTTCAGGAGGTCCCCACTTGAGGTATATTGTTTTAATATGACGGGCTTTGCTATATCATGTCCCAGATCGTTTCAAATATCAGCTGAGAGATTATTCCAGTTATCAAGTTAAATAGGCTATCCTTGTTTATGATGTTTTAGAGAACAATGATTATTTTCCATTGAATTTATGAAAACTATTGAGCTTAACATGAGCTTATCGTGATATTAACCAGCTAATCATAAAGTAAAGGCCGGATTATAATGGTGCCATTAATCATAGGGGTGGGTGTAGTCCTTCTCGTAGTACTGACTGTTTATGCAATACGCAAAGGAACACAAGAATTTGAAAAGGAGAGAAATGATTTATTTCGCCGCTATGCAGCTAAGCATAATTTTCAGTTTTCAGAGGTAGATACATTTCATCTGCAAGAGAAAATTGGCTCCATGGCCGGTTTTGGAATTGCAGATTTTCCACTGAAAAATATTATTTATATACCTGCAGCTCAAGGGGATATCTATTTATTTGATCAGATGAAAATATCAGGCCGAAACGCTGCTTCACAAAGAGCAGTGTTCACAGTTTGCCTCCTTGAATCAAAGAGTAAATTTGGTGCTGATTTAACCATCAACGAAGCAGTGAATACCTTAAACGCTAATATGACAAGGGATATGGGGAGTATCGTTCCCGGTACCGGATTCATTGAACTTGAAGATAAAGCCTTTAATGATCGTTTTATTGTAAATGGCCGGCAACCGGATAGTGTAAAAGATTTACTTGGTGAGGATCTAAAGAAATTTTTATTTAATGCTGCCAACCGGTTCTCTGTTCAACTTGCCCTGCAAATTAACGGGAATATGCTTACAGTTCACAATGCTGCTTCGAGCAAGAGAAATGTTGAAAAAGATTCTGATCTTGAAGTGTTGGTAGATATTGCAAAAAGTTTTCCGGTATCAAAATAAACATATATTCACAAACTTTGGGGGTCAGGTTGAATCTCATTCATTCATATTTCCAGGTTGTATTGGGAAATTATACTGCGAGTTCTTGTTGAACTGCCTCTGCGATAGCTAAAATGTTATAAGGCTTTTTTAAGTATTGTCCCGCACCTAATCTCAAAGTCTCCTTCACATCATCTGATTCAGAATAGCCACTGGCAATGATAGCGCGCTGGCCGGGTTTAAATTCGATGATACGCTTGTAGGTCTCCAGACCATTGATCCCAGGTGCCATAATCATATCCAGGATGATGAGATCGGCTGAATTGTCTCTTAAATAGTCAACCGCTTCTTCGCCACCGGACACTGTTACCACTTTATAATGGAGCAACTGGAGCATTTCCAACACAAGATCCCTTTGCTCCTGGACATCATCAACAACCAATATTGTTTCCCCGTTTCCAGAAAGACCTGAGAGGTCATTTTTCCCGCCGGATTGTTCTATCAGCTTTTCCTCCGTGAGCGGTAGATAAATATAAAAAGAGGTTCCTTTGCCCGGGTAACTTTTCAGGTCGATATAGCCAAAATGATCCTTAACTGTTCCCCAGATGACAGCCATACCAAGCCCGGTACCACTCCTTCCCATGACTTTTTTAGTGTAAAATGGCTCAAAGATTTTTTCTTGTTCTTCTTTGGCGATTCCAATTCCTTCATCGGAAACTACCACGAGTACATAAGAACCCGGTTTAATTGCTTCATACCCGATAACCCTTTCGTTTAAGAGTATGTTCTCGATTTTGATATGAATCCTACCTCCTTTTGGCATTGCCTCAGCAGCATTTGACACCAGGTTCATAACCGCCTTGGATAAATGGACTGGAGATCCCTTTACCATCGCAGGATTTTCAGCCATTGAAAGTTTTACGCTAACCAAAGGGTGAAAAGATAACATTTTGTTATATTCAGGGGATCGTAGATAATTCTCTACAACCTCACAGATATTGACAACCTCACTGACGGACACTCCCCGACGAGCGAGAGTCAACAAATCGTTAACTATCGTTGCGGCCCTTTCTCCTGCTTTTTTGATGTTTTCAATGGGCTTTCTCAGTTTGTGTTCTGCCGGGAGGTCCAAGAGGATTAGTTCCGGATAGTTGATAATTCCTGAAAGAATGTTATTCAGATCATGTGCTACTCCACCTGCCAGCTTACCAATGGCTTCCATTTTCTGGGATTGTCGTAATTTTAGCTCTGCTTCACGTCGC
>CAZWVC010000097.1:0-13156 GCA_964637245.1 uncultured Desulfocapsaceae bacterium | reverse complement strand
GTTGATCCCATCCATTTTGGGATCGTTTTGGTTTGTTGCTGTGGCGTCGGTTTTTCTACCCCGCCGCTTGGTGAAAATATGTTCATTGCCTCAGGTATCGGTGGTGTCACTTTAGAGGAAATATCATTTAAAGCCATTCCTTTTTGTATAATCACCGTTGGGATGATTTTCATTATGGCATATTTCCCCGGCGTTATAATGTGGCTTCCTAAAGCAATGGGGTACTAGTCAGCAAAAAAGGCTGCTTCTTATTTAATGGAGAGGCCAGGGAGGAGGTTAAATTGATCGCTTTTCTCTGTAATTGCCTATAAAGATGGTCAAAATCTGATTTTGAGGATACAACATTTAAACTATAATTTTGATGGAGATATAACGTGAGCTTATCGGCAATCCAAACAAAAAACGCACCTGCAGCTATAGGACCTTATTCTCAGGCAATGAAATGCGGTGATCTGCTTTTTACCTCAGGTCAGTTGCCAATAGATCCAGTAACAGGAAAAATAATAGAGGGTAGTATTGAAGATCTCGCCCATATGGTTTTTAAAAATCTTTCGGCAATAGCCGAAGAGGCAGGCACTTCATTAGATAATGTAGTGAAGACAACTGTTTTTCTCGCAGATATAGGCGACTTTCAAAAAGTTAACGGAGTGTATAGTCAATACTTTTCAGAACCATTTCCTGCCAGAAGTGCTTTTCAGGTTGCAGCACTGCCACTTGGTGCGGCTATAGAAGTTGAGGCTATAATATCACTGCAATAAATCGAAGCAACATGCGGATTTTAACAACCCATGTTACCAACAAGCATTTTTGTTTTAGAAGTTAGAAGAAGGAGATAATACCATGAATTTTACACGGTTCGCACGACGTGGTTACCTTCAGGGAGCCACACCAATCGAGCCAATGGCAAGGTTGAGTGAAGCCCTTGGCGGAAAGGTAAATCTTTATGTCAAACGAGATGATCTGCTCCCCGGTGCTGCAGGCGGGAATAAAACTCGCAAACTAGATTTTTGTATAGCCGATGCGCTGGAAAAAGGTGCCGACACGATTATTACCTGTGGCGCTATACAATCAAACCATTGCAGGCTTACTGCTTCGTGGTCTGCCAAGGAAGGGTTGGATTGTCATCTTGTCCTTGAAGAGCGGGTTGCTGGTTCTTACAAGGAAGATGGGAGCGGTAACAATTTTCTCTTTGAACTGCTTGGTGTAAAAAGCAAAAGAGTTGTTGCGGGTGGTTCTGACATGCTGGCAGAGATGGAAAAAACTGAGGCTGAATTAAAAGCGCAAGGTAGAAAGCCATATATAATACCTGGCGGTGCCTCTAATCCAATCGGGGCCCTGGGCTATGCAGCCTGTGCAGAAGAGATGATGCATCAACTTAATGACATGGGTCTGCGGATAGATCACATTATCGTGCCATCAGGTTCTGCTGGAACCCATTCGGGTATGGTTGTCGGTATGAACGGAACAAATGCCAACATTCCTATCTCCGGAATGAATGTATCTCGCCCCAAAGATGTACAGGAAGAAATTGTACTTGGTCTGGCTCAGCAAACCGCCGAACTCCTTGGAGTAAAAGGTGGTGTTTCTGCTCAGGATGTCGTTTGTTATGCCGATTACGTCGGGCCAGGATATTCTCTACCCACGGAGTCGATGATAGAGGCTGTAAAGCTTTTTGCCATGCAGGAAGCGATTTTACTTGATCCCGTTTACTCTGGAAAGTGCGCAGCTGGTCTTATTGATTTAGTGAGAAAAGGCGTTTTTCAAGAAGGTAGCAATGTGCTATTCCTTCATACTGGAGGTTCCCCAGCATTATACGCCTATCTCGATACATTTCGTTGATAGCTGTATAGTGTAATTGCTGTTGTTGTAAATCTCTACTATTCCCCGCTGGGACAGTTTTGCTGTCCCAGCACTTTTTTTATGTAATGGTATACAGTGTTGATGAACTCTCGACCCAATTTCTGTTGCAAGGACGGTTTTATTTTTTCAACTGAGCTGAATTTAGCCAGAATAACTTAGTAATAGTTGATAATCAGGTGGACCAATATGAAGAATAGTGCTGATGAAAAAATACCTGGAATACTTGGCGGGATGGGACCGGAAGCTACAATCGATCTCATGCAGAAGATAATTCTGCATACACCAGCAATCGATGATATTGACCATATTCGCTGCATTATTGATAATAATCCCAAAATACCTTCGCGTATTAGGGCTATCTTGGTTGGTGATGGAGAAAATCCAGGTCCGGTAATGGCTGATATGGCAAAGAGGCTGGAGAGGTGGGGTGCAGACTTTATCGTTATACCCTGCAATACTGCGCATCAGTACTATCCATATGTTGCCGAGGCCGTAAGTATACCAGTTGTCCACCTGATCGACCTTGTTGTTGAACAAGTTGTGGAACAAAAAAAGAATATAGAGGCAATTGGTATCCTGGGCTCTAATACGATTATTAAAACTCAGCTATATGCCTCTAGATTTGCTAAAAGAGGGGTCCAGGCTGTCTATCCAGTTGAAAAATTTCAAGAAAATCTATTTCAGATTATCCGGCGGGTGAAAAAGGGTGAGACTGGCAGAGATATACGAAGTGAATTTATTAGTATTGCTCAACATCTGGAGAGCAAAGGTGTCAAAACAGTAATACTTGGCTGCACAGAACTGGGTATTATCTCTGATAACCTGCCTGTACAATGTATAGATGCCGCAGATGTTCTTGCTCGGGAAGTTGTTGCAGTGGCGAAAAACCAAAAAGCACCACACGTCGAATCCCTTGATCTTGACAAAGAATTGTCCAGCGAATAAAAAGGAAGATACAGATTTTAGTGTGGAGAAATTGGTACACTTTCCCAAAGGTTATCCTATCTGTTTAAATTTTTCCTTAAATAAGATTTATTCTATTACATTTAACGGTTCTTTCCATTGTATTATGCATGGCGCAGCAAACGGAGAGAAAACGCAAAACTTTAGGAGTAACATATTTTGGCAGCTAAACCATCTTCGATGAAATCCCTTATCGCCTATGAAAAAATACGCGATATCATATTAACAGGTGAAAAGCTGCCAGGTACCCGGTTGGTAATTTCTGAGTTGGAAAAGGAATTAGGGCTTGGCAAAGGACCCATTCGTGAGGCGTTAATGCGGCTTGATCGGTCAGGTCTGGTGAAGAATATACCTTACAAGGGTGCAATGGTGGCAAAGCCACCTTCTCGAAAAGAGATTGTCGTAATATTCAATCTCCGCATTCAACTTGAAATACAACTTGCTGCTGAGGCGATGTACCATATTTCTGCTGACCAAATTGCAAAGCTGGAAGAATTGCATGAAATGATGGTCAGTGGAGAGGAGGATTTCTACTCACTTGATCGTAAATTCCATTCTGTTATCAATGAAGCGTCGAAACTTCCTCATCTATATTCAATAGTTGGCAAATTAATAGAAGCGGTTGAAACATTCCTCACTCTATATTCACAGGAAATTTCAGATCGCCATAAATTTTCCCAGGAACACAAAAGAATCTTAGAGGCAATTAAGTCAAAGGATGAGAAGGAACTTAATGAGGCCCTGACGATCAACATCAAAAGCGGTTTGAGCGTGGTGGAGCGCACACTATCACGTCTAATGCGTTAACAATCCAACAATCCTTTCACAAAAAAATACATTTTTCTGCAGTGTTTTAGCAAAATAAGTGGCCGCACAGTGAAAAGAAGTGATTGTCATGTGCTGTGGTTTACCTATTCAACAGGTTGATATTACTTTTAGTATCAATTAGCTCTGCCAATTAGTCATTTTTTAGATCTACCATATGTGCTGAATGCAAAAAAACATTTGAAGCCATCCAAGAGCTTATTCTCC
Source organism: uncultured Desulfocapsaceae bacterium (assembly GCA_964637245.1). GTDB lineage: Bacteria > Desulfobacterota > Desulfobulbia > Desulfobulbales > Desulfocapsaceae > Desulfopila_A. The sequence continues at coordinate 9,301 of CAZWVC010000097.1, read as the reverse complement.
TCTCCCTCAGTTATCCAAATGAATGATATCAAGATAATAAGAAGTTGATTTTAAGGTGGTTCAGATTACCTTTCATAACAAAGCAGAGAAGAGAATTTATTGATAACAGGAAAATTAACAAGCTGAAGTAGTCTATGATTGTTTATATGGAGCCTTAATTGTATAAATTGAAGGCTTTTAAGTCTTGTTGCTATGCAATGCCTTGTAGGGAATGTCGGCAGGATTTACCTAGCGGTTGTATCCTCCGGTTGAACAATATAAGGAGGTTACGCAATGTCTGCACAACCTAATCGGAAGCTATCTGCCACACTATTGCTACTCTTGATTTTAGCAATTCCCTTTGTCCTCATCTATTATCTTTCCACTGATTTTTATAAACGGCGTGCCGAACAATGGCAGCAGACCCCTGCTGCTACCAGTCAGGTAACACGGACTCGTGTAAATTCAGAGCAGGTTGTCTTGAAGAAAGATGAAAAGGTCGCTGTTGGGAGAACAAGCCTGGTGTTTAAAGGTATTGAGAAGAAGAAGATTCAGATTGATCTCTATTTACTTGATTTAGATCCAGAGGAATCATATCGTCTTCAGTTTTCTAAAAAAGAAGCAAAAAAGGAATTCTCAATTGGTGATCATAAATATAGATTACTTTCCGCAAACGAAAGGTTTGTAAATTTAAAGATTGTCAGCCATTTTCGTACACCCTGAGCAGTTGGATCTCCAATTAAAAGGATTATATAATTTCTCAGAATCAGCGCCCAAACAGCAGGGGATTAGGCAGACTGTAGCCCTCCAATGCACTCTTAAACGAGGTAGTCGTATGATAAATCAGGGAGGAGAGAATTGACCCTTCCCATTCCAATCGACTGCATAAGGGGTGTAAGCATCAAGGTATTTCGTGCTTGTTTCAACTAATTGATTACCAAATATATCGGTAAGCCGAAAAGTATGATAACCTGCGCCAAGCCCATTGATCGCTACAAAATAGTTGTATTGCTGCCGAGGTAGTTTAAGCCATCTGTTTCCAACATATGCTTCAAGTTTTGCTACTGGATTTCTATGGTTACGCACTTGAATGGCTGTCCACCATTGACTGCTACCATCCTTATATCGGAACTTTACTGGTCCTCCAACCGGAACGCTGACAAGCTGCCAGGTAATAGGAATATAGCCTTTTGCTAGATCATCAATTGCTGCAAAGGCTTCAGGACTAAGGTCGATATGGCCAGGCGTACATGTTGCGTCAGGACAACGGTCAACAATTTTAACGAGTATTGACCCTTTATTGCCTTTTACTCGCGCATAAGCACCACATAGCGTAGCGTTTGGATAATTTGTTCCGTTTATTACCGGAGTATTGTAATCATAATTATTGAGTGCTCCGATATACTGTGGCTCTGGCAGTGAATCGAACATGCAGTTTCCGGTACCATCCGCCTCAAGATAATAGGTGGCATTGCCTGAGCGAAGTCGGTCATAGGGTATCTCACCACTGTCTCCTGCTACCAGAGCGCCTAGGATTGCTGGTATGAAAAATAATATACTGCCTTTTGCCACGGTGATCTCCTTAAAATCCCCTGATAATTAATGTTTGTCTGAATCTAAGGGGACATTCAATTTTGGCAAACAAGCCATAAATATTTCTCCCGTAATATATAGCATCTATTTCCTTTGTAACACAAGTTGCGAAGTAAAGAATTCGCTTGAGAGGTGGTGGTTTCAAGAACAATATATTTTACAGAGGGTATAGGTGTAGGGAACTAGATTATTAACACTTTTCCGAAAGAAAAGACCCTTTAAATCAAGATTGAGATGCGTAAATCGATAAATGAAAAGTTTGTGAGAATGGATTAGGCAGGCTTGCTCTTATACCTTCATACAACAATGTAGTAATAAGTGTTTGACTTGTTGCTTTCATTAACATAGGCTAATAGGAATTTCATGTTAGTAACGAATAGTTAGAGAGTAAGAAGTATTTTATGATTCACCCAAAGAGTGAGTTAGATCAACAGATTAATTAGGGGAGAGTAAGGAGTTATGCGAAAAGTTTGCGTACTAATAGCTGGGAGTGCCTTGTTGGCTACCAGTGTTATCACAGCCCAGGCTGATGTGTATGTTGGAATTAATGGTGGTGCAACCGTGGCTTCGGATTCTGATATTTCTTTTACGGCCGATTTGGCAGGTCAAGCACCCATTATAGGGGAGGCAGAAACATCTTGGGACAATGGTTACTGGGTCAGTGGTTTCGTCGGTTATGGCTTGGATAGTTTTCCTGTCAGACTTGAGGGTGAATTTTTTTATCAGGGAGATGATGCTGACGAGTCGACAGCTTTTGGTGTGGTAGGAGAAGCAAGAGGGGAAAGAAGCAGCTACGGTGGACTTGTAAATTTTTATTATGATTTTGAAAACAGTACAAAATACACGCCTTTTATTGGAGCTGGTTTTGGTGCTGCTAAAGTTGATGTGAGCGATGTTACAGATAATTTTAAAAGCACTGGCGATGTTATCTTTGCCTGGCAGATAGGTGCTGGTTTGGCAATGAAACTGACTGATTCGGTTTCGGTAGATTTAAAATATCGTTATTATGGAACAAATGATATTTCTGATACAGTCTCAGATAGTTTTGATAGCGGTGATTTTTTAAGTCAGGACATTGAAAATGGAATGCATAATATACTGTTAGGAGTTCGTGTAGAGTTATAAATCATATAAATTCATATCTTGCTCAACCAATCTCAACCACTAAGGGCAGCTTAAATTTCCTTTTATCTTAGTGGTTGACTAAATTTCAACATTTTTTCGTTTTCCTTTCTGATTACCCTAAGAGCTCAGCAATGTGTTTGAGTTAAGTATTAGCCTTTTACCGATACACCGTAAACCCGTCCAAGAGGTTTTGACTGCAGCCATCCAGGCCACTGACATCCATGAAAAGACCAAGACCTATCTTCCATGATTGTGTTTACTAAAGAATAGAGGCAAGCATATTTTGTTTTTGAAATTGAACCGGATATATCATCTCTCTAGAATTTACTTAGATTTTTTAGCCACGATAAAAACTGCCTTGTTTTTGGCAGGCTGCCACTGATAATCAATGATAAAACCTGCATCACTCAAGCTTTTTTCCAATTCACTTACGGTAAAGACTTTTACTAACGGGATCAAACCCAGAAAATGACCAAGCGATGCAATATATTTAAAGAATTTCATTGTGTTACCTACGCACATTGTGCTGGTTACGAAAATACCGTTAGGTTTCAGTAAATCGTAAACCTGAGCGATAACGGCTTCTTTGTCTTCCAGTAGGTGTAAGATACTAAGCCCCAATACAACATCTACAGATTTATCCTTCATATCCAATTTATCGATACTCGTTTGTACAAAAGTGATGTTTTTAATGTTTGTTGCATCAGCTTTTTCTTGGGCTATTTCGATCATCTTCTCTGAAAAATCGATAGCGTAAATATGTTTCACATAAGGTGCATGGATGATGGCTGTTGATCCTGTACCGCAGCCAATCTCCAATACGTGCATATCTGGCTGGAGATATTTGCGAGTGACGTAGAGTTTTTTCTCATAGGCCGCTTCATCGGCAATAGGCTTTTTTGCGTAACGTTTAGCTATCCTATTCCAAAAATTAATCGATCTATCCATCATAACCTCTGATTTTAATTAAAACAAAAACACATCCTCTTAATGCTTGGAAATATTTATTGTTGTTTGAAAAAATATGATGACTTGGGCTTTGGTATTGCCCTGGCTCAGTAAAAACGCACAATAACACTCGAAACGAATAATGCCAGGAGCAATCTCATGAAGATTAGGGCAAATGAGAAACGAAAAAACTAAAAGAGGTTCTCTTAGGTTTTCTGATTAGAAATAAAATACAGTTTTTAAAGATTATTGATTAGTTGTTGTTAATTACGAGAAGTTAATGCTGAAATTACGCTGTTGTGGTTTAATTTATACAGACTAATTGGAATATAATAGGATTTCGGTATTATTTGTTCTACACAATACATTAACGATTGGATCAATATGACAAAGACTAAAATGACTGGAGTTACTACCCCAATATTGACGCCATTTAATGATGATCTAAGCGTCGCAGACGATTTATATATCAGTCATGCACATTGGCTGCTTGAACAGGGGATTCATTATCTTTCTCCATTTGGTACTACAGGTGAGGCGCTTAGCATGACCGTCGATGAGCGGCTGAGGGCTGTGGATGTCCTCATTGATGGTGGTATTGATCCGTCTGTATTGATGCCTGGGACGGGGCTCTGTAACATGGAAGATACCGTAACCCTTTGCCGACAGGCCATGGAACGTGGATGCCAAGCGGCAATGACCCTACCACCGTTTTTTTATAAGAATGCAAGCGATGATGGACTCTATAGCTATTTTGTAAAGTTGATTGAAACCTTAAACTCTCCTGATTTCAAGGTTTGCATGTATCATATACCACCATTGGCAGGGATTGGTTTCACACCTGCATTGGCAGGTCGTTTGGCTATCGATTTTCCTGATACTTTCATAGCCTATAAGGACAGCTCGGGTGATTTTGAAAATACCACCGCTGTTATCGCAGCAGCTCCACATATAGCAGTTTTTCCAGGTTCTGAGAGATTTCTGAAGGCTGGTCTTGAACATGGGGGTATGGGATGTATCTCAGCAACATGCAATGTAAATCCAGCTGCAATTCGAGAAGTTTATGATGTTGGTATGGACATCAAACCAGGAGATCTTGATCAACTGAATAAAGCGATGGTGAAATTCAGGATGACCTTCGAAGGATATGGCCCTATACCTGCTATGAAGGCTCTGCTCGCCGTTAAACGTGACGATAAGCGGTGGCGCAACGTCAGACCTCCGATTTTACCTCTTAGTGAGGAAAGAACTGATAAGCTGCTGCTTGAGTTGGGTGAGACACTGCAGCCTCTTTAAAATGAAGAGGAGAAAGAGAATGACCCAGAATATCAGCCAGGCAACGAAAGACGCACCTTATTGTAAACCATATCATCCTTATCCCTGCCCCCCCAGCTATAACTTTCCGGCTAAATCATGCGACACCCATGCTCATATCTGTGGACCTGAAGCTTCAACGCATTATGATCCTGACCGTATTTATACTCCACCGGATGCGTTGCTTCCCGCCTATGAGCACATGCTCGAGACACTAGGTGTAACGCGAATGGTTTTGGTTCAACCCAGTGTTTATGGCATGGATAACAGTGTTATGCTTAAGACAATGCACGCTACTTCCCTGGAAGTACGTGGTGTGGCAGTATTGCCTGGGGATATAGCTGAGCATGATATCGATGATCTGCATCAGCAGGGGGTCCGTGGGGTTCGTTTTAATCTGGTGGACGTCAAGAAACCTTCTGGCGGTTTGCCACTAACCCAGATTACCAGCTTTGCTGAGCGAATAAAACCATGGGGGTGGCATGTCGAATTTCTCATCCATGTTGATGATTATCCTGATTTTGAAACCTTGTTCAAAGATTTTCCTACAGATATCGTGGTCGGACACTTCGGTTACTTTCGTCCCGAAACACCACTCAACAATCCCGGTTTTCAAGGAATGCTGCGCCTGGTGGAATCCGGCAAATGCTGGGTCAAGCTCACCGGGCCCTATCGCATCTCAACAGAAGAGTTGCCTTACCAGGATGTGGATGTATTTGGTAAAACACTCATTAAACATGCATCCCATCGATTGTTGTGGGGCTCTGATTGGCCGCATGTGATGATGAAAAAGAGCATGGTCAACGATGGCGATTTGGCTGACACGTTTTTTCGCTACAGCAAAGATAAAAAAATTATTCAACGAATTTTGGTAGATAACCCTGCAGAATTCTACCAATTCTAGCTGGTAGAATCATTGGTAATATAACGTATAATAGGTGCGAATGAATTGTTGATCAGGGTGTTTATCCGCGAGGACAGTAAATTTTACTGGGATTTCATTAACTGCTTTATCAATGTTGATCTGCTTGCGGCAAACAAACTGATTATCCATGAAAAGAATCTCCAGCTCAACTCGCTTCGGTTTTTTAGGGACGAATTTTTTATTAAAACTTAGATTGCCGATTATCTCATAGCGGCTTTTCTTTAAAGCTATCTGGTATGTAATATTGCAGAGTTTTCTTTGTACCTCATACTCTCCCACTTGAATTTTCAGACATTTTTCGGGGGGGAATTTTTGCCCCAGCCACCCTTTATCCTGCTGTGCTTGAACAAGATTGCTTAGGGAAAGACAGGCAATCATCATAATTTTCAGGCCAACCAGTTTCATAACTATTTAACCCCCTTGATGGTGACTTACAAGAGAACTCAGCCAATTACCAAAGTATTAAGCATGACCCTTCTTTTATAAAGAATTTATATTAAATACTAAATAGTTAAACATATTTGAAAGCTATGTTGGGTCCTCATCATTATCACCTGGACAATAATGCTTGAAGGAAGATCTGATATAAAGTGCGATACAAAGTATTACAGCAATTGTCAGGATAAATATCCCTTTGTCTGGAGAGCCTGAAAAAAGAAGGTAGCAGCCGTATATGCTGCCGATAGAAAGGGCAATGTAGAGAACCAAATAAAAGAAGAACGAAAGTTTAATATCTGTGTGATTATGCATTAGCCAAGCTTTTCTCATAAGAAATTAGTGCCAGCAATCTCTCTCTTTAATTTAGCAAAAGATTTCATACAAAATCTCTACTCTCATTATATGGGTTTTCTTTCGCAATCTCCAGGTCAACTTAAGGGAACCCAGTGAGTAAAATGAATTGTAAATGGGGGGCTCAGGTTTGATATCATGAAATTAGCTACAATTTCTCTATCAAATCAAAGAGCCGGACAACCAATATGGTTTTTTCACCTTATCTGCCTTGGATAACTTCTGCTGTTCTGCTAGAAAAAAAAAACTTTACCCATTTCCTTTTAAAGAGTGTGATTGCGGGAAAATGACTAACATGCTATACGAGGCAGGGTTATCTCCAGATTTGCAAAACAGCAAAAAGGAGATAACTTATTGAGATTAAATGAAGAGAGTTGGGGATTACGATATTGTATAAGGTTGCATGAAAAAAGACTCGCTATCGGTTTATAAGGGATATATATGACCAATAAAACAGGCAAATTCAGTGAATGGTACAACAGTTGGATTCTTGACCGCCCCATCATTGTTATAATCATTCTTATGTTGGGCATCGCTGCACTGGGATATCAGGCGCGGAATTTTAGAATTGACGCTTCCACAGAAACTCTTTTGCTTGAAAATGATGAAGATTTACGCTATGCCCGTGAAATCAGCAAGCGCTATGGTGTTCAAGATTTTCTACTCATTGCCTTTTCACCAAAGTCAGGCGAGTTGCTTGACTCTGCCAATCTCAAAAATATCGCACGTTTGCGTGATGCATTAAATGCTCTTGAGCAGGTGGAATCCGTTCTTACTATATTGGATGTTCCTCTTTTAGAAAGTCCGCCGATTTCGCTTAAACAGTTTACCGAAAATAGTTTACCAACCCTGGAAACTCCTACCACTGATACTAAGCTTGCCAAGTCAGAGTTTGCAGAAAGTCATTTTTATCGAGATCTGTTGGTGAGCAGAGATATGCAAACCACAGCACTGGTAGTTAATCTAAAAAGCGATCCTGATTATGCTCAATTGTTGGCTCAACGTAACGAGTATCTGGATAAAAAATCTCAGGGTTCATTCTCTTCTTCAGATCAGGCCCAACTTGAAATAGTAGTTGAGAAAATTCGGTCCCTCCAAGTTTCTTTAAATAAGGAGCAGCATGAGAATGTGAAGGCGGTAAGGGCTATAATGGCAGAAAATGAGGCTAGTGGTGATTTATTCCTCGGCGGTATCAGTATGATTTCTGATGACCTCATTACATATATAAAAAACGATTTGAAGATATTCGGATTAGGAGTGTTTTTTCTTCTGATCGTCATGCTGGGTTTATTTTTTAGAAGCAAGCGCTGGATAATTTTGCCCATGGTTTGCTGTTTTTTATCGGTCATTGCGATGATGGGAGTTTTAGGTACGTTCGGCTGGGATGTTACCGTCATTTCCTCAAATTTCATATCTCTGCAGCTTATCATAAACTTGGCCATATCAGTACATCTGGTCGTGCGTTATCGCGAATTTCAAACAACTCTTCCCGATGCAGATCAACGTACTCTTGTGGGAAAAACCATTCGCTCAAAATTCATTCCCTGTTTGTACGCAGTTCTGACCACAATTGCCGGGTTCACTTCTCTTATACTCTGTGATATCAAGCCCGTTATCCATTTCGGATTAATGATGAGTGCCGGAATATTGCTGTCTCTTGGATTAACATTTCTGCTTTTTCCAGCAGGTGCGATGCTGACAAAGAAACCTAATCCGCCAGTTCAATCTAGGTGGTTGAATTTCTCATTAACTGAGTTTTTAGCCGGTATAACTGAAAATTACGGCAAAACAATTTTGGTACTGACGGCCATCTTCTCTATCTTAACGGTCATGGGAGTGTCCAGGTTAAGGGTTGAAAACAGCTTTATCGATTATTTCAAGAAATCGACAGAAATCTACCAGGGTATGAAAATAATCGATGAAAATCTTGGCGGCACCACCCCATTGGATGTCATTGTCCAATTCGAAACCTTCGATGATGAAACTGAGGAAGAAGATTTCGATGATTTTAGTGTAGATGATAGTGATTTATTTGACGAGCAGGATGATAGTGGGCAAGTAGATGATGATGCAAAATATTGGTTCCTGGACGATCGTATGAGGGTGATCGAAAGTGTTCATGACTATCTCGAGAGCAGACCTGAAATTGGTAAAGTGCTTTCTCTTGGAACAATATTGAAAATTGGCCGTCGACTCAACGACGGCAAGTCATTAGAGAGTTTTCAAATGGCGGTCCTGTATTCGAAAGTACCATCAGAATACAGAGAGTTGATTTTATCTCCTTACGTGTCATTCAGTAACAACGAGGCCCGTTTCTCGGTGCGCATAAAAGATTCGATGAAAGATCTGCAGCGCAATGCTTTGCTAAAAGAAATCAGGCATGATCTGGTCAATAAACTCAATCTCGATGCGGACATGGTCAATTTGTCCGGTGCTATGATTTTATACAATAATATGCTGCAGAGCCTTTTTACATCCCAAATTAAGACCCTTGGAATAGTTGCCTTTGCCTTGCTACTGATGTTTTTGATTCTCTTTCGATCCATCAAGATCGCTTTTATTGCACTTTTTCCCAATCTGCTTTCGGCGGGTGTCGTGTTGGGTGTAATGGGGTGGCTGGATATCCCG
>CAZWVC010000096.1:0-13231 GCA_964637245.1 uncultured Desulfocapsaceae bacterium | reverse complement strand
AAAATTGGTTTTTAAAATTGTGCCTTCCTTGCCAAAAAGTCCAACTACCGCACAAACAGCAACGATGTTGTGAATACAGATCATATTCCCCATAGCTCCACCAACAACCTGTGAGGCTACAATAATGTCACGGGGATAATTGAGCGCCTCTGCCAGCCCCCATTGAAACTCAGCAAGAAGTAGATTGGAAACGGTATTTGAGCCGGTAATAAACGATCCTATTCCTCCTATGTAGGCAGCCAGCATCGGCCAAGTCTTGCCCGCCATATCGGCAATAGCTGCTGCCATTGCCAGCGGCATAGACGGATAACCGTTAGGGTTGAGCAGCTTATCTTCTATTCCCGTGCCGCGGAAAATGGAAACTATAGCTACGGCAAAAAGTAGCGCCAGGGTAGGGTTTTTGATGCTGTCAAAAGATTTCTTCCAGGCGGTGGCTGCTTGTTTTAGTGACATACCATGTAAGGGAACAGTCAAAAGAGCCACGCAGGCAAATGGCATTATGCCTGGTAGATAGAGATACGGAATATCGGCATTTACACCTGTAAAACCTAGTATTTCGTTAAATTGTATTTTTTGTGCTGCAAGAAACCCTTTAATGCCAAATTCAGGTAATCTGGTGACAACCAGAAGAATACCTATCAATGCATAGGGTGCCCAGGCACGAAGTTGACTCATACGCGCTTGGGGTTCTGCACCGGTATCCGGGCTGATAGTGCCGGTCCAATCACTCGGCCATTTATCTTGAGGTAAAAAAGAAAACTGTATTCGGGGTCTTGCCCAGCCTATTTTTGCAGCCCAGGTTGTTGTAGCCAAGGCAATGAGTGCACCTATAAGTGACGGGAATTCTGGGCCAAAAATAACAGCAAGTAGAAGGTAAGGTAGAAGAAAAGAGAGTGAGGCAAGCAGACAAAATTGCCAGGCAGAAAATCCCTCTCGCCATGACCTGTTTGCACCAAAGTAGCGAGTAAGAAAGCCGCACATAAAAATCGGCAGTATTATTCCAATAGGAAAGTGGATGACAGCTACCCACTTTCCTATAAGCGCATTAAAGCTATCAACAGATGAAAAACCAAGATTAGCTGGGGAAGTAGAGGTTAGCGTAATAACAAGGTCTTTAAGATATTTTAAGCCCATTATGATTGGGGTGCCTACTGCTGCATAGGGAACAGGAATGGTATTAAAAACCAAACACACTAAAGCAGCTGCAAGTGGTGGGAAACCAAGAAGGAGGAGCAAAGGGGCTGCTAGTGCCGCAGGGGTTCCAAAACCAGCTGCACCTTCAATGAAAGCACCAAAAAGAAACGCGATGATAATGAGTTGAATACGGGGGTCGGGGCTGATATAGCGAAATCCTGTCTGTATCGTCTCCATTCCACCAGAACCACTTAAAGTATGGAGGAGCAGAATTGCCCCAAATACTATAATGAGAAGATTAATTGCAATAACAAATCCCTGCAGAGTTAGAGCAGTCAAATAGAGTGGAGTTGTCTGCCAAACAGTGAGTGCAGCGATAACCACAGTAAGCCATGCTAATGGCATTGCAACTGTCGCTGGTTTACGAAAGCCAACCATCATTATCAGTGCCACTAGTATAGGAAGACACGCAAATAATGCGAGAACAGGAAGTGACATCATATAACTCCTTGATGGATTTAAAAGGCTAAATGGATTTCCTTAAAACTTGACAGAGAGCACTCATACTACTTATCATACCAGTTGTCAATGCCGCAATTATTTCAGAATGAGAATAGTTAAACTTCTGCGAGTGGATTGAATTTGCAGTAAATTAATTGCTATGAATAATGACTTGAATAGATGAGGAATTAGATAACAGAGCAATTTTAAATATGAGGATGTTCATGAGTAAGATTGTAAAAACATCAACGGTTGATGCTGTGGTTAATCTTCTCACCGAGAGGATTAATCAGCGGAAATATCTTCCAGGATCCAAATTGCCTAGCGAACGCAATTTACAAGATGAATTTGGTGTCGGAAGATTAGCCTTGCGTGAAGCACTCAGCAGGATGAATGCCATGGGAATTATAGAGACATCGCATGGCAAGGGAACTTATGTTCAGGATAATCTTAAAAGCCAAACTTTTAAAAATATACTGATTCCTTATTTTGCCTTAAACGATTCCAGAAGATTAAAGGAATTTGTCGATGCCCGAGCAATGATTGAAAGTGAGATTGCCGGTCTTGCTGCTGAACAGCGAAGCAGTGATGACATTATACAGCTAGAGAAAATACTCAGTCAAAAAATTGAAACTTCAGTGTCCTATGAGCATGTTGCAAGGGTGGATTTACAGTTTCATCAGGCACTTGCTCATGTTGTTGATAACCACTTCCTTCAATTGATGCATGAAGCTCTCATTTCTCATGTTGAAGTTTTCCTTAATGAATTTGTCAAAAGTAAAAACAATCCTCAAGAAGTAATTGATGCTCACTTGCCAATACTAGATGCTATAAAACGGGGAAACCCTGCAGATGCCCGCAGTCTAATTAGACTTCATGTATCCTATAGTATGCAGGATTATGAAAATTTTGTTCACCAGATGAAAGAAAATGATAAAAGAGAATGAAATAAGCCTACTGCATACAGAAAGGCGGGTTTGCTGAGCAGCCCGAACAGTCATCATCTACTTTGGAAAAGTTACTGATTTTAGCCCAAAATTACTTGAGCAAGGCTAAAGGATATTCTCTCATATTTGACACAATTTGGACTCGTCTCAATAGTGTTAATATAGAAGGAGTAAAATTATAGATCTCAACAGCGAGGAGATTAATATGAAAACTGTGTCGCTGTTACTTTTCTTTATCATATTCAGCACCTATGCTCTTGCGCAGACAGGCTATAGCAGTACGCCTTGGGGATCAAAAACGTGGACTGGACCAGGTCGTCCGCCGCACTGGACTTCACCTCAACCTGAGAAAAAAGCTGAAAAGCATAGAGCAGAGAAGAAAAACGAATACGCTAAGCACAAGAAGCCAGGGAAATATCACAACCATCATCATAAGCATAATAAAAAAAGATATATCCTGGTAACTGAGAAAGAACCCGTTTATTATCCCCCTAAAATAAATCAAAAGACTGTGATTCGAACACGGTATGTTCCTGTTCAGAGAAAAACACCGGCTAATCTATGTAGCGGAGATACTGTTTATTTACGGGATAAAAACTCAGGTGAAATAACCATCAGATATGTTTCAGCAGCACAATCTTGCAAATAAGAAAAATAGCTTAGCCATTACTGTCAGCATATTTTTATAGCGAGTAAATAATGGGAATTTGCGGATTTCTTCGCTGGTATATCCTTATCTTCGGTCTGTATTTCGATAGATAAAAAACCTGAGTCCAGCTGATTAAAGACGGTAGGCTAACCGTACAAAAAAGGTTGACTCTTTGATACCAATCGACAAGCGATAGGTACACTTGTCCAGTAATTCTTTTAATTATGCAGGTGGTAAAATTATTGATCAGTAATATCGCCTTGTCAATTGGAGGCGCGAATGGAGACTTCGCCAAAAAATGCTACTATTGAAACAATCTATAATCGCCATTCAGTCCGTCAGTTCGATGATAAACCTCTGGACGATAATGATATCAAAGCGATACTTGATGCCGCCAATCAGGCACCCTCAGCGCACAATCAGCAGTCATGGCAATTCATTGTTATTCGTGGCGAAAAGAAAAAGCAACTTGCCCAGTTAGTTTCTCAAAAAGCAGCAGGTTTTCCTAAACCATCTGCCGCAATACTTCGGATGGCAGCTCGAAGTCTAGCTAATGCCCCAGTAGTTATTGCGATACAAAACACGGGTAGCCTAATACGCCATGGCAGTGATTTGTTTGAAATTGAACTGGAGAGATCTTGGGATTTTTTCAGAACTATGGAAATCCAGAGTTCCGCAGCGGCGGTTGAGAATCTTCTCCTTGCCGCAACTTCGTTGGGACTGGGGAGTGTTTGGCTTGGTATACTCTATTTGATAAAAGATGATGTCCTCGAGTTTCTAGGAGAGGAAGATGGTGAGTTTATGGCGGTGATACCCATCGGTTATCCCAAAAAACAAATGGGAGGTCCGAAGAAAAAATCACTCAAATATGTACTCAAAGATCTCGATTAAAGTTGTAGTCCAATCCTGAGTTGGCTACAATGAGGGCAACGAACAGTAGTAGCAAGATATCGGTATCTCATATTTTTCAATTTAATCATACACATTCACATATCACACCTATGTAGCTTAGCGTTTATGAGCTTGTATGATAGTTTATGCACAATGGCAGGAGGTACCTCTAAGAGGTTGAGAAAATTGGGAGTAATGGCATGAAAGTATTTGTGATTAATTGCGGATCATCAAGTATTAAATACCAGATAATCGATGCAAATTCCGGTATGATGATAACTGAGGGTAGGGTTGAGAGGGTCAATGAACTTATTGGTGGGCATGGAGAGGCGTTGGAGAAAATCCTTGCTGAACTTGATCTATCGGGTGTGAGAGCCGTGGGCCACCGGGTTGTCCATGGTGGATTGGAATTTGTCGACTCAGTTGTAATAGATGATAATGTAATGGATGCAATTGAGAAATGTGAAAACTATGCACCATTGCATAATCCTGCTAATCTAGCAGGAATTCGAGCGGCGCGGAGAGTTCTGCCAGAAGTTGATCATGTTGCGGTTTTCGACACGGCGTTTCATGCCAGGATGCCAAGAAGATCAAAAAGTTATGCTTTGCCCTTAGATATTGTAAAGCAGTACAACCTGCAGCGATTCGGTTTCCATGGGACATCTCATGGGTTTGTAGCCCAGAAGGCTGCAGAGTATTTAGAGCAACCACTTGAGGAATTGCGAGTAATTAGCTGCCATCTCGGGAACGGTGCAAGTGCCAGTGCTATTGAATATGGCTTTTCCGTAGATACAAGTATGGGAATGACCCCGCTTGAAGGGCTGGTCATGGGAACACGATCTGGTGATGTAGATCCCGGTATCGTCATTCAGTTATGTCACGAATTAGGTGTTGGAACCACCGAACATCTCTTGAATAAAAAAAGCGGAATTGCTGGTCTATCAGGAGTAAGCGGTGATATGCGTGACATTGAAAACAAGGCTGCTGAAGGATTCGAACCTGCTCGACTGGCTATTGCTGTATTTACTCATCAAGTCCGCAAATATATTGGTGCTTACGCAGCAGTAATGGGTGGAGTCGATGCTATTATACTCACTGGAGGAATAGGGCAGAACTCGGTTTCAATTCGTCAACGAATATTACAACGGCTTGAATATCTTGGTCTGCATATTGATTTTGATAAAAATAGCGATGTCCACGTAACTCAGGAATCCCCTGTAGTGGATATCAGTGATACCCATTCAAGGATGAGGGCACTTGTTGTCGCCACCAACGAAGAACTACAGATTGCCAGGGAAACCATGCGCCTGGTCGGAGGATTTACTGCAGTCCAGGATCCTAAACCCATTCCCATAGCAATATCCGGCAGGCACCTCCATCTTAATCGCGAAACCATGGATACATTGTTCGGCCCTGAAAGCGAGCTTGAATTGCATAAGGAAATCTCACAGCCAGGTCAGTATGCCTCACTTCAAAAAGTAAATCTCATCGGCCCTCGAGATCGAATTGATGGGGTTCGGGTACTGGGACCGTTGCGCAGCAAGAATCAGATAGAGATCGCTCGTACCGATGAGTACCGATTGGGAGTAGATGCTCCAATTCGTAAATCTGGCCATGTGGAAGGTTCGGCACCTATCATTCTTGAAGGACCGGTTGGCAAAGTCCATCTCACTGAAGGGCTCATCTGTGCACGTCGGCATATTCATATGACTTCTGAAGATGCCATAGCCTACGGGGTGGAGAATGGAGATGAGGTAGAGGTAGAGATCACCGGGTCACCGCGGGATCTAACTTTTGGAGATGTCTTGGTAAGAGTCAATGACAAATATCAACTGGAAATGCATATTGATACCGATGAGGCCAATGCTGCAGAATTATCCAAAGGAGCCCTGGGTGAACTTATCTATGAACCGCCAGATGGTAATGTATGTGTTTCATTAAGGAAGCGGCGGGGCAAATAATAATCTTTTTAGATGAGTATAAGTTGACGCTGTTTAAACTTCTTGCAGAGTTTCAACACCACTTTGCAAGTGGTTGATAAGGATAATTCCTGATCCACTTAAACGCGAAAAGACTGGAATAGTTTCATAGTGTTGCCAGAATACTTTCCTGTTCATCCAATATTTCTTCTAATATTTCAAGGTGGGTCATCGGGTTCATAATCACAGAACGTAAAACCACAGTATCATGATTGTCAGAAGGAAATACCCGTAAACGTGTTCTGGAGACAAAACTTTTTCCCGTTTCCCGTTGAATTCGTTGAACTTTGGTATTGATTTCATCAAGTTGAGCATCAAGTCTTTTACGGGTAGTGTAATCTGCCACACGCAGTTTATCCTGGATCTCAAGAGGAACGATTCTATAGGTGAGGATGTTGAGCTGCGGGGCTGTGATTAATTGAAAGAGTTTCCGTTGTCGTAATCTTTCTGCAAACCGCTGAGCCACCTCAATTCCATGTTCTATCATAAGTGCATATCCTTTGGATCCCATAATTTTAAGGGCGCTGTCGAGAATAAGTGAATTGGCTTCCCTGGAACCTTCCAGGGACTTAATTCCCAGATCAACACTACCCGGTCGGTTGACATAGCGCGCATGATAAACGATCTGATCCATTGCCCTGGGATCCTTAAAATAGACCATCCCTGATGTCATTGGCATGTAGAACTGTTTGTGACAGTCAATGGTTATGGAGTCGGCTCGCTCAATTCCTTTGAGCAGATGACGATATTTCTCAGAAAGAAGCACAGGACCGCCCCAGGCGGCGTCGACATGAAAGTGAATGTTGTACTCCTCGCAAATATCTGCAAGATCAGACAGCGGATCAATAATTCCTGTTTCCGTTGCCCCTGCGATTCCTACTATTGCGGCAATTCGTGTTCCTTCTTCATTATGTAATTCGGTGATCTTTCTGCGCAATTTTTGAAGATCTATGCTGCGTTCACCATCAATATCGATAGGGATAATACTATTATTCCCTAGACCTAAGACCCCGCAGGCTTTATTGAGGGAAAAATGGCCTCTCTTGGAAACCAGTACAACTACCTTTTGCAGGTTATGTATTTGCATCGCCTGGAAAAGCCCATCTTGTTCTATATTTTTAAAATTGCCCTTGGGAGGAAAAAGGTAATTTCTGGCAACCCACAGGGCCGTGAGATTTGCTGTAGTACCACCGGTAGTAAAAACACCAAGAGACGTCTCTGTATTCTGGACATGGTTTTGATAAAAACTATCGTCATACTGATAAATGAGTCGATGAATTTTTGCCAGAACTTGTTTTTCCAATAGAGATAAGACCTTAGAGGTTTCCAATTTGATAACGTTCTGGTTGAGTGCCGCTGTAATAGCTTTCAAGTGGACCATGAAAAAGGGTATTGCTGAGGTCATGTGTCCAACAAAATAGGGTGAGGCAACATTCACTGCTCGCGGAGCAAGTTCATCTATTATATCTGCTATAACGTCATTAAGCTTTTTCTCAGGATGTTTTCGGATTGTGGTATCTTTAAATTCCTCGGCTAACCTGGCAAGACTAATTTCTTCTGTTACCCCGACATGTTGATTGAGGAAATCGTGAAGACCAAACAAGATCTGCTCCATATACTTGATAAGTATTTGCTTGCTGTTTTCATCCTCAGGCCGAATAAAGACCCTGTGGAGAGCTTGCCAATCAGCGATAAGTGGTGAGGACTTGTTACTAGGTTTTGTCATTGAATGTCTAAAGACTCTTTAAATACTTAGAAAAAGAACAACCGTTGATATTTATTCTGTAGACTGTTGAGTTGTTGCGGGCCATGATATACTCCTGGTGAATTAGATTCAACCAGAAAGTCGATCAGTATGGGAAACACCGCAAGAGATTATTCGCTTTGGCCAGACATCCACTGCAACGAACGCTTTTGTATTTTTCTACATTTTCTTTTGAGGTGAGAACAATTTGCCAAATCTGCAAATGACGGGCGCGAAAAGCTCCTGCGAGAGAGAGGAGGTAGTACTGCCACATTCTGAAAAACCGGCTGGAATAATTTGCTTTTATTTTCGCCCATCCTTTTTCAAAATTTCGATACCATGCCATCAGTGTCCTGTCATAATCGACCCCTAAATTGTGCCAATCCTCCATGACAAATTTATCCTCAATGGCAGAGCTCATCTGTGATATTGAAGGCAGCATCCCATTTGGGAAAATATATTTATTAAACCAGGGATCGCAGGTATGATTTGGACGGTTAGTGCCAATGGTTTGCAAAAGAAATAATCCGCTCTGCTTAAGGCTGCTCTCTACCACATTAATAAAGGTTGGATAGTTTTTATAGCCTACGTGTTCAAACATTCCCACAGATGAAATCGCATCAAATTGACCGGATATTTCACGGTAATCTTGTAGCCTTATGTCGATAGGTAAATTGGAACATCGCTGTCTTGCCAATTTTACCTGTTCCTTTGATATGGTTACACCAGTAGCTTTGACACCATAATGACGCGCTGCATGTGCCACTAGGCTGCCCCAGCCGCAACCGATATCAAGAAGATGCATTCCACGATATAATTTAAGTTTACGGCAAATCAGGTCTAATTTATCTTCCTGGGCCTGGTCTAGATCATCAGCGTCTTTCCAATAGCCGCAACTATATACCATCTTTTCATCAAGCATAAGTTGAAAGAGGTCATTGCCGGCATCGTAGTGATGCTCACCTACTTCAAACGCACGTTGGCTATTTTGGAAATTGAAAAGTCGAGATTTAAGTTCGCTGATGAAGGTTGATACATCAGTAATAACTTCACGGTGCATCCTGCTGCTGAGAATTTTGAAGAAAAACTGGTCAAGAGCCTCGCATTCCCACCAGTTTTCGACATATGATTCCCCTAAACCAAGAGATCCATGCACAATTATCCTGGGATAGAAACGATCGTTTTTTATATGGATATCCCAAGGTCTGTCTCCATTAACTGTGATATCTGCCTGGCGGAGCAGTTTCCTTAAATACTGTTCAGCTGATTTCTTGAAGATATCTTTCATAGAGGTCACCATCCCTGTCATGAAATTTAACTCCAGTACTATCTCTAAACATATCTACTATTATTGTAATTCATCAATATAGAAAAAAAAGACAATATTATTGATGTATTTGAGGGATTATTGATTGATCATCTATATCTAGATTATTGTCTTTGATGCCCAAAAGGGCTAAACCCACTTTTTCATTGAGCCATCAGTGAAAGTTATGTGATCCTTAGATCATATTGGTGCTCTCTTGACAAAGGTAGGCAAATAGCTACTTGTTTAACATACTACACTGCAGGACTTGTTGTGGCTCTTCTCTCTTCACATGGTGGACTTTCTTTACCGTGTTAAAAAGGTATATTGGGGGTGGTGGTATGGGCATACTCCCCACTTCACAAGTGTTATTCTTCATCTTCATTTTACTTTTCCCGGCTTCAGCAATTTCCGGAACAGCACTCGAATGTCAAATTTCTCCTCCAGCAAACGAAGGCTGCTCGCCGCATGTTCTGTTGGAGTCAGGTCAAAT
Source organism: uncultured Desulfocapsaceae bacterium (assembly GCA_964637245.1). GTDB lineage: Bacteria > Desulfobacterota > Desulfobulbia > Desulfobulbales > Desulfocapsaceae > Desulfopila_A. Next base: position 3,587 of record CAZWVC010000096.1, on the reverse strand, counting down.
TATTCTGGGATATGATGGTTTCTTTGAACTCGTCGGGGTGTATACCGCCTGTTATCATGCTGAAAAAGTCACGATAAAGGGACAGCTCCAACGACGATCTTATCCAGGTGGGCTCTCAATAGAATTACTTGCCACCCGAATAGAGCATAACCAATCAGGAATGATTGAAAAATTTCCTCGAACTATTGGAATAATAACCCTGCAAGAGGCTTTGCTCCAAGGCAGGTTTGTTGATACTTGGGCACCTCTCAGGTCAAGCGGTATATTACAACCTACACCAAGTGCCCGTCAGATAAGTTGCATATCCGCAGATAAATAGCGTGAATTTTAAAGGCATTATTTTCGAACAAGGATTCCACTTGATGGCAGATATTTAATCTTCTTTATTTCCCCATTTTTTGTCTTAGCCTTCAGGTTGGAAGTAATATAGGAGGTGAGACCATGTCAGCACATTCTGAAAACTATAAAGACTGCACCATAGAAATTACCGTAGATGGACAATTAACCATCGACAAAAAACAGATTGAGTGCTTTTACGATATGAAAGAAAAAGTATGGTACTCTAAGTATTTACCATATTCACATTATGGCAGTCAGGTCGATTTAGCCAAAGCGATAATAGTCAACACCGAAGAATTTGGAGTCAAACCGCTATAGAATTGATGGAGGACGTTATGGCTATCAGAAAAGATGCAAACACCCTGACGAGCACAGAACGAACCGAGTTTGTCAATGCGGTAAAATTATTGAAATCAACTGGTATATATGACCAGTTTGTTTTACGTCATGCCAATGCAATAATGAGTGCGATACATCGGGCACCGGCCTTTCTTCCGTGGCATCGCCGTTTTATCTGGGATTTTGAAAAAGAACTACAGCGAGTATCCAATAACCCAGATTTAGGTTTGCCCTATTGGAATTGGCCATCTGGTGGAGAGAATAGTTCAATGTGGGATGATGATTTGCTAGGTGGAAATGGAGACCAGATTACTCAGATAGTTAATTCTGGGCCATTCAGTAGTGGGCAGTGGACCATTGTTAATATGAGCGGAGTTGCTACTGGACCGCTAAGAAGGGCATTTGGACAGGAGAGCTGGGCCACCGAGCTACCGACGCAGCAGGAAATTAATACAGTGTTGGCGGTAACACCCTATGATGTGTTTCCGTGGAATATTGGAAGCGATCCAAGTTTTAGAAATCAACTTGAGGGTTTTCGGGGACCAAATCTACATAACCGGGGACATGGCTGGGTTGGAGGCTCCATGCTGCCGATGACTTCGCCAAATGATCCTGTATTTTTTATGCATCATTGCATGGTGGATAAACTATGGTACGAATGGCAACTTCGTCACCCAAATCACGGTTATCTACCAATGAGTGGTGGTCCGTTTGGTCAAAATCTCAATGATCCAATGGACAGTACACCAGGAACCCCAATAGGGGATCGAGTAATTGATGTGATTGACAGCGCTGCATTAGGAATTGAATATGATCAATTACTTCCTGGTACACCCCAACCTGCGACACCAACACCTGGTTCCGATGAGCCTGGCATTGAAATATTAACCGATGGCAGTCTCCACAGTGGCGTAATAGGAGCCCCTGGTGAAGTAGATTTGTACAGATTTTCAATTTCTTCTTTTAATCAATATACCATCGAGACAACCGGCAATTCCGATACTTTTCTAACGCTTTACGGACCAGACGACAGCACCCAGGAACTTGCCTTTAATGATGATGGTGGTGAAGACCTCAACAGCAGAATAGTCATGAACCTCAACTCAGGCAGCTATTTTGCGCGGGTTAGATTGTTCAGTGCCTCAGCAACGGGCAACTACTCCATCAGAGTAGTTGAATCAGGTGGAACCGAAATACCGGAACTCTCCATAGATGGAGTGCCACTCGGAGCTGCAATATCAGCCCAGAATGAGAGTGATATATTCAGTTTTAATGTGACTTCACAAGGCTCATACACCATCGAGACACAGGGAACTACGGATACTTTTATCAATTTACTGGGTCCCAACAGTCAGACAGTTGAAATTACCAGTGATGATGATAGCGGTTTTGGAAGAAATTCGAGAATTAGCAGATCGTTATCACCTGGCGAATATTTTATTCGGGTAAGACACTTCTCACCACTGGGCACAGGTGCATACAGTATTCAGGTGAGCAGCAATTAACCTGGATATTTGATGAAAAAGGCGACCTAATCTGCAAATTTCATGGGTCGAGATAGCTTGCTAGCCGAGGAAACTAGCGAAGTGCTATACTTATGTATGTATTTCCTTTGAGCGCGACTTGGAGGTAAGCGAACTCAGTGAGACTTCAATAGTGAACTTTCTCGATCCACCCGGAGGGTGAAAATCGCGGGATTGGGGACGGTGCAGATATAGTTACAGAGTGTACCTTTAAAATTTGCCCGATAACATTGCATTAAACATTGAAATTAAAATTTGAACTCGACAATTATTTTCATGAAATAGCCAGATTAGGGCCTATGAATTACCTCCCAGGCAGATGTACAATATACTGTCTGGGAGGTTGGGGGTTATTCGAGTTTCAGCATTATTTTCACCAAACCTGGCAAGTGAATACTTCTGTTGAATATTCAAGTCACTTTCCAAGGAGGTACATGAACTACAACAGACTTTTCACATCATCGATTGTCTTGTGTGGTTCAGGACGGACAGTATAGTCCGGGTCGAAATCAGCAGCAATAACCACACCTTTTTGGTTAACCAGGTACCGAGCCGGCATGGCAAGAGACCATGATGGCTCACCATTAACGCGGGGTAAATCTATCTTTAATCCCAAATAGACATCTCTGAGATATTCTGGGAAAATATGTTTAAGGCCAAGCTTTTCAGCATAAGCATTTCCCACATCTTGTAAAATATCATAGGTGAGGTTGTTTTTTTTCTGCATTTGCTTGAGAAATTCAGAGCGTTGAGGGCATATTGCCACGAGGCTGACATCATTTGCCTCCAACTCAGATACAATTTGTTGCAGAGCTTCCAGCTCTGCGTTGCAATACGGTCACCAGGCTCCCCTGTAGAAGGTGAGTACAAGTGGACCTCTCTCGAGTAAATCCTGTGAGCGAACAATCTGTTTTTCAATGTTTGGAAGTTCAAATGATGGGAGTACGTCGTCAACTTTTAGAGCTGTATTCATGATACCTGAATCTCGAAGCTCAGCAGTTGCTTTATGCATTTTTTCAATTACTTCGGGAGGAAAATTCTTTTTTGCCCCTTCTCGAATAGCTTGCAGCTTATCTTCCAATGACATGATTCTGCTCCTTGTAATTATTTTATGTAAAATAGGCAGATTAAAAAAAGATCTAGTAAATAATCTCTTAGACTACCCCATTGAATATATTTACAACCATTTACCTACAAATTCAGAATCTAAGTTCTTTATGGCCGAGTTCAATATATTTCTATCTGATAGAAAGAGCATGTTGTCTGTTGCATCGTTTACTGTTTGTTGGCGAGGATAAACAGCATCTTTAAACTGTATTGTAATTAAGACTAGCCCGGATATTTCATGAACAATTTAATGATCACAGATAAAGACATTTTATTTCG
>CAZWVC010000095.1:1631-13258 GCA_964637245.1 uncultured Desulfocapsaceae bacterium | reverse complement strand
TGATATATCTTTTAGAAGTTCGTGTACTTGCATAAAGGCCTCCACAACATCCGGTGCAAACTGCTTCCCTTTTTCTTTCTTTATGATTTCCAATGATTTTTCATGATCATAGCTATTTTTATAGCAACGCTTACTCCTCAGTGCATCATATACATCGGCAACAGCCATAATTTGAGCAGATAAAGGTATGGCGTGGCTTTTTAACCCATCAGGGTATCCTTTACCATCCCACCTTTCATGGTGAGATCTAACAAGTGGAATTGCCAGTGTTATATATGACCTAAAATCCAACTTTTTTTCCGCCTCTTTCAATATGTTTGCGCCATAATCGCAATGCTGTTTAATAATCTCAAACTCTTCATCAGATAGTTTCCCCTCTTTCTTCAAAATAGCGTCTGGAACACCAACTTTGCCGATATCATGCAATGGAGCTGACTTCACAATATCATTGATGTATTGTCTATCTAAATGAGACACATATTGGGGCAATTTGCTGAGTTCCTGGGCTAAAATCTTTACATAAAGTGATGTTCTCTCAATATGTTTGCCAGTCTCAGAATCTCGAATTTCAGCAAGATAGGCTAAAGTGTATATATTTGCATCTTGGATTTGAGTTAATTGGATGTTTTTTTCGACCAAACTTTGGCCTCTTTTTTTCATGTTATTAAGCATCGTTGCTTGCAGAAGTACACCCAAGAAGACAAAAACAGCACCTCCAAAAAAGATTACAGAAGTAAAAAATTCACTAGCAATTCTTATATTTTTTGCTATGGAAACCAATACTACGAGATACCCAAACAAGAAAAAGATCATTAAAGAACGATGGATTTTATACCAGAGGATGTATGATCTTTTCGTTTTCTCATTAAATACCTGATCAACATATATTGTTTGCCGGTATTTTATTATCCCCATTAGCATAATTACTGCCCCTGAGGATATAAATAATAAAGAAAGTAGCTTTTGTAATGTCATTGACTAGTCCATATCGAAAAGTAATTCTATAGTTATCAATATATGTTGTATCAATATGGAGCCATTTAAAGAAGAAAAAACTCGAAAAAACATATATTTGTTAGGTTCTCTATGGATTACAGACATTTGTTGTTAAATAAAACAATTGAACCCTAAGTATAAGCCCTAATGGTATCTCGGTAATGATCAGAATTCTGTGTCATTTCCCATGGTCAAATAACCTTGCGCAGTAGCGGAAGTAAAAGTCAGCTCCGAGAATGGGCCACCCAAAAATGCTCGTCGGAGGAGCAGGCTTATGGTGGAGCGTTTAAATGACAACATGGCTATTTTCATTTTCAATCCAGACCCTATCAAAGTTTGAATACTTCATCCAGTCTCCCCTCAAAGGAAATGACCAGCTGAGAAATGGTGAAGGACCAATTTTGAATCGGCATTGTCCATTTCTAGCTGGCATTTTGAATAACCATGTAAAGCAGTTTCAGAAACTATCTTTATTGGGGAAATCACCTTTGCTTTTTGCGAAACGATTTTAAGAAAATAGCTGAAAAACAATTCCTTAGCTCTTCATTGTTGAGTTAAGGTATTTTGGGCTATTTGGAAGTGGTTTTAAACTTTTCAGGAACGACCATCACTCTGGGAACTTTTCCTATGGGGTTTTCGTCAATAAACAGCTCACATTCATAACTTTTCTCTATAAACTCCGGACTAAAGACCTCAGCCGGGGTACCAATGACTACCACGCGACCATTCTTCATTAATAACAGCCTGTCAGAATACATGGCCGCCAGGTTTAAATCATGTGAGACCATAATTACAGTGGTCTTTTTTTCTTGTCTGAACCTCTCCATAAGATCCATGATCTTTAGCTGATGAGCCGGATCCAGAGCATTTGTCGGTTCATCAAGGAGTATAATTTTGGGTTCCTGGCATATTGCCCGGGCAATCATAACACGTTGTCTTTCGCCACCTGAAAGTTGATCAAGTCGGCGATCAGCGAATTGTTCGACCCCGGTAAAGGACATCGCTTCTGCGGCAAGTGTATAATCTTTTTTGCCTTCAATACCCAGCAAGCCCAGATGGGGAGAACGCCCCATGAGTACTGTCTCAGCAACGGAAAAAGGAAAATCAACCGGTGCCTGCTGAGCGACCAAAGCGACTATCTTGGCAAGCTCTCTGCTCGAATAATGTGATTTAGGCTTGCCAAGAATATCAATACAACCAGATTGCGTTTTCTCAATTCCGGCAATTAATTTTAACAATGAAGATTTTCCAGCCCCGTTTGGACCAAGTACTATAAAAAATTCACCCGCCTCTGCTGAAAAGGAAACAGCATCGACGACCTTGTTTCCGTTATAGCTAAGAGAATTATTTTGCAGGGCTAAGGCAATCATCGCCGCGACCTCCACAAGAGAAAAATAAAAAGCGGGGCACCTATTAATGCTGTTATGACACCAACTGGTATTTCTCCATGCTTAGGTAATGTCCTGGCAAATAGATCACACAGAACTAAAAAACTGCTACCACCCAAAATACAGCTTGGTCCCAGAAGACGATGGTCTGCTCCCAAGGAGATGCGAAAAAGATGGGGTATCAATAAGCCGACGAAGCCAATCAGTCCAGACTGACAGACGACAAGACTGACCATCATTGAAGTGGTGATGAGCAGAACCATTGAAATAAGGCGAACGTTTATACCCATTGCAATGGCTGCTTCCCTGCCGGTCAACATAATATTCAAAGGTCTGGCGAGCAGGAGTATCACTATAAAACAGGGGAGACAAAGTAACAAAAGAGATAAATTACTACTGCTTGCCATGGCAAGATCACCCATCAACCAGTAAATAATTTCTTGCACCTTTGAACCCTGACTTATCGAAATGAGAAACATAATAAATGCGCCGCAAAAAGCATTCATCATCACTCCGCCAAGAAGTAGGGAGTTATTTCCGGTTGGGGATCGGCCGCCGGAGAGGATAAGTACGGCTCCCAGGGTCAACATGGAGCCCAAAAACGAAAAAATCGTCACTCCAGGGAAAAAGGGTAGCCCTAACAGAATTCCGCTGATTGCACCCACGGCTGAACCACCGGATATGCCAAGAATATAAGGTTCTGCTAATGGATTGCGCAACAGTGCCTGAAATACCATACCACCCAATGAAAGGGTGGCACCGACAACTGCTGCGAGAATGATGCGAGGCAAGCGAATTTTCCAGAGAATAGTACCAGCTGTTGAATTTGTGGGATCAGCGTCATCAAAGAATGAAAAAATTTCGCCTAAGCTTATCGACGATGGACCATTTGCCAAAGCCGTCAGGATGCTCAAAATAAAAACGACAGTTAGAATCGAGCAGATGACAGTTAACTTTTTTATGATTGGAGTAATTGGCAGGCTTTCGGTTTTATTTCGCACTGCTTGCTCCTGAAGTTCCCGGATGTAATATTTCAGCAAGAAGCTCAAGACCGGTAATCAACCTCACGGTTGGCCGATTGAAGAAATCGGCATCAACAACATGGAGCCGATTGTTTTTAACAGCAGGGATTTCCGGCCACCGCAGCCAAGAAGATATCAATAGCTCTGGTGATTTTCCTCCTGCCATTGAGCTAATAACTACAACTTCTGGTTGCAGCAGCATGACATTCTCCCACGAAAAACGTGGGTACTCGGACATGTTTCCGGCAAGATTTCTACCACCGGCGAGGGTAATAAGTTTGTCGATATAGCTGTTTTTTCCCGCAGAGACCATAGGAGAATCAGCAATTTGGAAAAATACAAATGGCCTGGTGGGGTTGGAAGCTACCCTCATTTTTACCAAATCAAGCCGATTTTGCATATCAGCTACCAGCTCTTCGGCCTTTGCAGATGCCCCCAGAATATCTCCCAGCAGAAGAAAAGCTTCCATTATCTGTTCAATGTTGCGGGGATCAATGGCGAAAACAGGAATGCCCAACGCCTTAATGGCATCAGCTGTACGTCGAGGATTTCCATCCTTAATAGCAAGACACAAATCCGGTTTAATGGCGACTATTCGCTCAAGATCAAGCTGAACGTATGATCCAATCCTGGGTAATTTTTTTGCAGCTTCTGGGAAGTTACTATACCGGGTAGCCCCTACTAATTTCTCTTCAGCTTGCAGAGAAAAAACCATCTCGGTCAAGCTCGGCGCCAGGGCTAACAGCCTTTGGGGCTCAGATGGTAATTTGATCTCTTCACCTGTCTGGTCAACAACCAACCTGCTGTTTGCCAAAACACAGACTGGAGAAGATAAAATATAAAAAATAAGCAGTGTAAGTCCTATTGTTTTCATAAGAATGATATTTTCGAAATTTTCTCCTTATTTCTGCTATCTATTTCAATTGAAATAATATTGGTACATCTACCCACATGGCCACAGGTTTACCATCTTCAGTGGCCGGTGTAAACGACCAGCTTTTTAGCGTTTTTAAAGCTGCCCTATCCAGGCTGAGGTGTTCACTGGAATGTTTGATTCTGATTTCAGCTACTTTCCCCGCCACATCCACTAATACACTCAGCAAGACCTCACCCTCATAACCCCTCCGTTTTGCCATCACAGGGTATGGGGGCTGTGTGTTGTGCTGATATATTGGTATTGCTTTTTTTCGTGTTAGAGGTAAAGCTTTTTTCTCTATTTGCTGGTCTTTATCAACGTTATCCGATAGCTGTTGATTGAAATCTCTGTTCTGAAGCTCATTTCTTTCAGTTCTATCCTCAATATTCACTTCATGTTCGTTCTGTTCCTGTTCTCTTACTATTTTTTTGTGTTTTTTAGCGATAAAAATCGGCTGGCTGATGACTTCATTCTGTATGACTTTCTCATTGACTTTCTGTACAGCCTCATCTGCGAACTCTTGCGCGGCTTTCTGTAAGGATTTCTGGGGGGCAATTTCCTTTTGACTGATTTGTTCTTTATTGTGTGCTGAATTGTGAGGAGCGACAACCTTAGGGGAGAACGCATTGAGCTCAATCTTGATCGGATCTCCCCTGAGAGACGGCTTTAGCGTTTGCTGTTTCGGCATTTTGAAACCTACCAAAAATCCATGTATGGCAATGGCTGCAATTAGCGGAAAAATATGTTTTCTAAGATCCTCCATCTCTCTCGGCCTGCAATGATATCTGTGAAATTCCAGCTTTCTTGATGCTGTCCAGTACCGTAAATAGACGTTGATACTCAACCATTCGGTCGGCAAAAATCTGCACTCCTTTTTCCTTTTCAGCCAGTGGCTTACTTTGCAGGATTGTCTGCAAATCAGTTAGCTCTACCATCTGTTTGTCTATATGGACAAATCCTTCATGGGTTATGGATACACTTATTTGACTCTGATTATCAACTTCTGCCGTCCCAGATTTCGGTAGAGCTACGGGTAGAGCTCGATGTACTGCCATGGACAGCATTGCGTAAATAAAGAATACCAGGAGGAGAAACACAATATCGATTAAAGGCAGCATTTCGATGCGTGGTTTATTCCTCTGGGTAAAATTGATTTTCACAGGTCGTCTCCGTTTGATGACTCTGGCTGTAATTTCTCATAAACTATTTCAAGGCTCGTTGCATACTGTTCCATTTTCTGGACAGCCTGTTCTATCTTCACATTAAAATAATTAAAGGGAATAACGGCCAAGATGGCTATGGTGAGACCGGTAGCAGTGGTGATGAGGGCCTGAGCAATACCTCCAGTAACAGCCTGGGGGTTTTCAATGCCCTCAATAGCCAGCATATCAAAAGATAAAATGATACCGATTACTGTACCAAGTATACCTAATAATGGCGCAACGGTGATCATTGTATCGAGGATACCGATTCCGCGGCGCATTTTCACCACCTCCTGTATTGCTGCGACTTCCATTGCTTTGGTCATGGAAAAATTTCTGTGTACAATACCACTAACTAACACACGGATGGCGTAATCTTTGGAGCCGATTGTTTTCTTTTTTACACGTTCCCAGTCTCCCTTCTGGCAACTCTCCAGCACTTCCTTTATGAGCTGGGAATTGTGTCGTCGGTTGAGAATAATCCAGAAAATGGCGCGTTCAATGATAATTGTCATTACGCATATGGAGCAGGCTAGCAAGGGATACATAACCACTCCACCTTTGAGGAATATATCAAGCATTCCTACCTCCCTGACTAGCAGTACTTGGAGAACCCTTTTGCTGCAAAAGGCCATTATGTTTTAAATTACAACCGATCAATTCGAGTACCCACATAACCTTTCATAAAAATTCTTTTGGTGTAAAGATGGCAATAAGTTTCTTGTTCGATAATCCGGAGAATCAAGCTTTCTTCTCCTCTTTTTGAGCGAGATGAGTACCTTCTGGAAAGGACCTTCCTGCTAAGCAGGAAGGTCCTTTCTCAGCTACAATCGGCACCCCCGGACATCAGATATTAAAAGTTACGCCAACCAAAAAATTAATACCTGGTGCCGGTTGAACCCCCGGGGCACCCAGGAAGTTAAGACCTCCAAATTGCGAATATTCCTCATCAAGAAGGTTGTTTACTGTTACATATGCCGATCCTTTTTCAAATAAATATGCCAATTTAGAGGTAAGATAAAAATAACTTTCCTGGTCATCAACAGTATTGGCAAAATCTGAAATAAATGGTCTTTCGCCAATATATGATCCATTCATGTTGAAGAGCACATTCTCAAAAATTGTTGCTTCCGCACCAACCGTAAATTGGTGGCGCGGTACATTCGGTATTTCATTGCCATCATATATGCCACCATCTATTTCTGTATCCCTGAGAGTGTAGCTACCCTTTAACAGTATTCTTGAAAATTGCTTACTGGCTTTTACCTCTACACCTTGTCGTATGGTGTCACCATCTAAGTTTTCATTGGCAAAACTTGCAGGGTTGAAAAATATTTCATCATCTGTCTCCAACCTAAATATATTGACACTTAAATTGATACCTGGACCAAACTGAGCGCGCATTCCGAGTTCGAAATTATCCGTTGTCTGCTGGCCGAGAGTTGTATCAAAAGTATTGGTGAAGAAGCTGAATAATTCGTCAAGAACAGGATATCTATAGCTTTTTGCATAACTAGCATAAACCGACCCTTTACTTGAGAATTTATAGGTCAGTCCACCATTATAAACATTTTCGTCCAAGGTTATACTGTCAGAAACACCAGCAGAAAAAGATTCAAACTCTGCCTGATCATGACGAAATCCTCCGGAAAGATTGAGTTTGTCGTTAACTGAGATTTCTGCATTGGTATACACACCAAGATCCTCTTTCGAAAGCTCAAAGGTTGCAGTGGTGAGTGAACCAAAAAAAACCGATTCATTCTCTAGGTCTTCCTCGCTTTTCCTATAGTCCAATCCTACAATTAAACTTGAGTCATGATCGAAGAACTTTTCATTGATGACGATTTGTGGAGAAGCTGTCAGTGTATCAATCTCGGTTGCCGCATTAAATGAGCCTCCAATAAAGGAAAAAAATGCATCATTTTCTCTTCTTCTCGCTGAAGTTTCCAGTTTAAAATAGCTCGTTTCAGTGAAGTATATCTCTGGGACGAGCTGCATATAATAATCTTTGGTGTCAGCGAAATCATCAGGCGTGGTACTTGTTGTCCGTGACACGCCACTGGCTAATTCACTTAATAATAAGGCACCTGGGACTTCTGTGTCATCTTCATGATAGCCGCTGGTAAGAGCGACTTTAAAACGTTCAGATGCAAAATAATCTAGGCTCAAACCCACATCCTTTGCATCCGTGCCACTGTTGTCCCGATACCCCTCAGAGGTCCTATAATTGCTGCTTAGAGCATAGCTTAATTTCTCGGTGGAACCGCTGACCGCCAGTCTTGCCAGAAACGTTTCGTAACTGCCCCCAACCAAGCCACCGGAAAAAAGTAGTTCCTCTCCCTTTTTGGTGATAATATTGATAACCCCGCCGGCGGCGTTATCTCCATATAAAACACTTCCCCGCCCACCATAAATTATTTCAATTTGCTCAATTCTGTCCTTGGGAATAAGAGTCCAGTCGACACCGCTTAAATCGGCTTGATTTACCCGGCGTCCATCTATTAGCAGCAAGGTGTTTAAGGGCGCCGTTTCACCAAAGCCTCTCAAATCAACTGTAATATTCCGGCCATTACCAGTAATATCGTTAACTACAATTCCGGCAGTGGACCGTAATAATTCGGGAACAGTTTCTGCTGGCGACCGTGCTATTTCCTCCGCAGAAATAACAGTTACATTGGCAGGTACAGAAGCGATCTTTTCTTCCTGCCTGGAGGCTGTAACTATCACTTTATCCATTAGTGGAACTTCCTCCTCTGTGGCACGAACAACCTTGGGTTGAAATACACCGGTAAGTAAAAGAGTTGTTGCTGCAGTCAGGCTGACGATTTTATAGTAGGTACATGCTCTTATGGGTAATAACCTTTTTTTCCTGGAGGCCTTTAGGGTATTTTTAATCCTCCGTTTTTTTTCTTCAATCATATCCGTTCTCCTTGCTCTTCCCACCTTCCATTACAGCCCGGCAAAAAAAATCCCCGGACCAGTTCAAAAATGAATGATCCGGGGATTTCCCTTGTACCTCGAGATCTGATAGCAAACTATAATCCACGAAGTTTCGCTATTAAATATTTCAGGCCGGTCTTCTGACTTCCCCATCCTCTTCTGACAGCCTTCCCATGATGTATTATCACAGTGGCATATAATGTCGAGAGGGTTCCTTTTCTAAAGGTAGGATCACAGCGGCGGGTCCATTCCCGATTCTCACGGGATTCCCAATTAAGCCCTCATCCCGTTGAACATAACGGGATTTGTTTTACCTCCCCTTGGAGGGATATGTTCCTTTACGAAATGATTTCCTCGAAAAAAACCAGAAAAACATTTCCAAGTCACTAAAAGGCACCTGAAACTAAGCACCTATGGTAGCGTTGAAAAAAACGGACGTCAACATCTATATTCAGCAGTAATCCCTATTGGTTACAATCAGCCTATATATTGTTACAGATATCTTCATTTAATTACAGGATGTTATATGAAAAAGAGTGGATCGTTATGTAACATTTTACATGGAAAGCCGAACAGCTTTAAGTAGAAAAATCATCCTTTGGACTATACCCTTGCGCCTCTGCTTTGTTACTCTCTGCAGGAAGTAAAGACGATATAATATGTTGTATTTTTGTGATATTTTCCAGGTATTTACGACGATTATTATTTCATAGAGCTTGTTTTCTCGGGGAGTAATAGAAATGACCCGTCCACGGCCATCCCGCAACTTTGGAATAACTAGTTCGCCTCGAAATTTTGCTGTACCATCCACGACTGCTGCATCAGATGCGTTCATGATGTATACAGGCTTTTTTGTGGGTGAGTTTCTGGGAACGTTTATTCTCGTTTTTTTTGGTTGTGGTTCAGTTGCAGTTTCGGTGCTTTTCTCTTCGCACAGTGGGTTTTTTCAAGTGGCTGCTCTTTGGGGTTTTGCCGTAACTATTGCGATATACGCAACACGACACTTATCTTGCGCTCATTTAAATCCCGCGGTAAGTATCGCCATGGTTATCGGCAAAAGAATGTCGATTAAAAAATTGCCTGTATATATTGTTGCCCAAATGTTCGGTGCATTTCTGGCTGCATTGATCTTATATCTGCTCTTTTCAGCCTCGATAGCCCAATACGAAGAAAACCATGAAATAGTTAGAGGAAGTGCAGAATCAGTAACAACAGCCATGATTTTTACTGATTTTTACCCAAATCCAGGGGCGGGTTCCAATGTGTCTGTGTCTATGACAACGGCTGCATTGGCAGAAGCTGTTGGAACTTTTGCATTGGTTTTTTTCATTCTCGCAATAACGGAAGGATGCAATTTGGGTCGGCCAAATGACATATTAGCTCCGCTATGCATTGGCTTAGCACTGGCTGTCATAATTTCAATCATTTCCCCTTTAACCCAGGCTGGTCTCAATCCTGCAAGAGATTTTTCTCCAAGAATATTTGCTCTACTTGTGGGATGGGGAAAAGCTGCATGGCCGGACAACAATCATGGTTATCTTATCGTCTATATCCTTGCTCCTATTGGCGGAGGAGCCATGGCTTCTTTATTCTTCACCGGTTTATTGGAGCCATTGATGAAAAATAAAAGGTGTGAATGCTAAAGAGCGAGAGAAAACCAGAAGAAGACTTGAGATAGATACTCCAGGATAGGCAGCTGTTCTATCGATAACAAACAGCTTTATACAATCTTCAGTAGTAAAGTGTGTATTACTATAGCATGCTCAGGAGATCATACACATGCGCATCGGTATTATATATTGTGAGACCTTGAAGAGTGAGATACAAACCCTTGCCGCAAAGACTCCACAAATCAGCCACCTGAAAGAAATGCCTTGGGGGCTTCATATAAATCCAGACGACCTATTAGTTGAAGTACGTCGACAAATAGAAGATCTTCAGGATTTTGTAGATACGATTGTTTTGGGATATGGACGATGTCAGTCCTTGGATCAACTGGGAAATAACTTCAAGGTGCCGGTTCTGCTCCCTGAAGCTGAGGATTGCATAGGTATTCTATTGGGGCAGAAACGATATGAAAAAGAAATACAAAAAATCCCGGGCACCTGGTTTCTCTCTCCAGGCTGGACACGTATGGGCACCGAATTTGTTTTCCACGAATTACAACTGAGCCGGGTCGGCCATAAGCATATTGAACCACTTCAACTTGCCCGCCGTATGTTGGATGGGTTTTCAAGGGCTCTATACATCGATATCCCGTTTTGTGATGAGAATGAAGAATTGCTTCCAAAAGCACAGAAAATTTCCGATGATCTCAATCTTCGGTTGGAAAAGACAAACGGGTCTTACAAGGTGTTGGAGAAGGCAATACAACAAGCCCTCGATTGTGCAGACAAGCCAACTTCTCATTCCACGTAATTTTCTCGTACCCCTGGACAATAGAGTCAGGAAGCAGGATATCTCAAAGTTTCGCGAATGTGTTAGATTTGATTAGGGAGATGTCATAACATGAGCTATACAAGGGTAGTGTGTCTTACTCCGTCCATCACCGAAACGATTTTTGCTCTGGGTGCCGGGGAGTTGGTGGTTGGTGTCACAGACGCCTGTGACTTTCCTTCTGAGGTGAACAGTAAAACTCATGTCTGTTCGTGGTTTGATCCAGATATGGAACGTCTTCAAGCACTATCTCCGGACCTGGTGCTGGGTCTAAACACCGCCCATGGGCGCCTAACCTCTGTTTTGAGAGATCTGAATATTAAATGTGAATTAGTAAATCCGGTTACGATAGAGGATGTGCTTGCAGATATATTGCGTATCGGGGATTTGCTTGGTGTGGAAGATGCTGCGCAGTCTATGGTAGATAGCCTGCGACTCCGTCTAAAAAATCTGGATAAGGTAGTTGAGTTGATTTCTCCAAGCCTACGCCTGACAGTCTCACGAGTCCTGGATATTGAAGATGATGAGTTGATTGTGGCCGGGCCACGATCATTTCAATATGATGTTATCAACCGTGCCGGAGGCATTAATGTCACCTCATTACCTGATGTGGCATATCCCAAGGTTACCTTCTCCGAATTTAAGAAATGGGATGCAGAGCTGATTTTTTTTTGTGGTTCAGATCAAAGCTATCTTACAAGACTCAAAACCAATCAAAAGTGGCGGG
>CAZWVC010000095.1:0-1621 GCA_964637245.1 uncultured Desulfocapsaceae bacterium | reverse complement strand
ACTTCAGGCTGTTGAGAATAACAGAGTGTATCAATTTGATTGTGGGCTTACCTGCCGGACCAGCCCCCGTATTGTAGATATGGCTGAACTTCTCTATCAAACTTTATATAACTGATTGGGTTTTCGAAATAGTCATATTATTTCATACCATTACTCTAAAAGAACCATGCTGTACCAACAGGGTAAAAGATCCCCTTTCTTATCGAATTCCACTTTCAGCCCTAATGGTTCTAATGTTTTTCCAATATCAATCCCGTAAGCATCCATGGATGGACGCGCCATGTGCGGAAACCGGCATGGCTCAGGATGAGCACATTCTTCGCACCAGACACAAAGAGCCATGGCAAAGGCATGCATGCATTGATGGGAAAGCATAGCTTCTTTCTCTACTTTAACCGAAATATCCTGCCCCTGGCGGGCATCCGTTGTCTTGATGATTATTGCTTTACTGAATTGGTCGAAGGCATCCTGGAATTTTTCCGGGGAAATATCCAGATAAGGAGGGCAGGTCCAATACCTGCCCCATCGATTGCAGCCGAATCTGCATTTCAAAAAAGAACGAGAATCAAAAACAATCTCTTCAGTATCAATTATTTTTGCCTCTGCTGCGCCAAATTCAACCGCTTTTACAACCAGTTTCTCTAAGGAGTTTTTCATAGTATTCACTTCTTGCCGGTATGTTATTTCATCCTGTCAGCCTTCGATAAAGGGCTGGAAGTAAAGTTGGCAGCAGTTCAACCTTCGGTAGAATAACACATTCGGTCTGGGGGGAGATCATTTGTAGATAGTCACTGCCTTTTTGGTCCGATGTAATTATAAAGGGATGAATATTTTTAGCACGTGCCTCCTGGATAGCTTTTTTGGTATCGGAAATTGCATATTCCAGATTACCGTATTCCATATCATAGGGGCGTCCATCGGTCAGAATCACCAGCAATTTAATGGCTGCCGAAACTTCATCGAGTTTATATGTTGCATGCCGCACCACTGTGCCCATGCGGGTGAGCCCAAGAGGTTGAAGATTTCCAAGTCGGTATTGAACCTTTTCGTCATACGGTTCATTGAAGTCTTTGACGTTGAACATATCAACCCTGAACCGGCCTTCGGAACTGAATCCATAAATAGCATAAGGATCGCCGAGAACATCTAAGGCTTCAGCCATGATGACCATTGCCTCTTTCTGAATATCTATAACCTTACGGCCATTAACCTCATCGTCGGTTGAACCACTCAAGTCGACAAGAAAAAATACGGATACGTCCCGAATTCTTTTATCACGGCGAATATACACATTTTCCGACATTGCTGCTCCGGAACGCATATCTGTCAACGCCTGTACTAAAGCGTCAATATCAAGAGAATCACCAGTCGGTTGAGCCCTGTATTTACGAAACAGCTCAGGTTTCAGTTTCATGAACTGCTTACGTATCAACAAAATGATGCCGCGAAGACGTTCTTGGATGTGTTGGACAAAATCATTAGGGTGTTCCTTGGCTATTCTCTGCCTGACCTGACACCAGTCGATTTTATAATCGCCCGTCCCCTGGTCCCATTCCTTGTAAAAAAAAGTCTTTACACTCTCTTGGAGCTCTTCTGCTTCGGGTGAGGCAAACTCAATATT
>CAZWVC010000094.1:0-13270 GCA_964637245.1 uncultured Desulfocapsaceae bacterium | reverse complement strand
CTTTAGAGATTAAAATCAGAAATTTCAAAAAAAATGCCAGAATTTTACGTACTCAGAAATCGCAGGTTCCTTTAGCCTTAGTCTTAAGTGTGGGATTATTTGAGTCTGATAAATATTTTAAGGGTGCTGAATCAGAATCAAAAGACGATAATCGTCAATCAGATCACCTGGAAAATGATGATTTTCCCACCTTGTCAACCCAGAGCGATCGTCCATTGAATTTTATAAATTTCCAGTACTATCAATCAGATCACCTGGAAAATGATGGTTTTACCTCCTTGTCGATTCAAAGCGATCGTCCATTAAATATGAGAAAGTTCAAGTACTTCCTGGATAACCAGCTACCAGAAAATGTCTTTCGTGCTAAGGGGATTCTGTGGTTTGAAGAAAGCCCCAAGCGTCACATTTTTCATCTCTGTGGTAAAAGATTCAGCTTTGAAGATGAGGAATGGAGAGGAGAGAAAAAAAATCAAATAGTCTTAATCGGTCAAAACCTAGATCATGATAAGCTGAGAGAACAAATCGAAAATTGTAGGTGATAAGTACTGGTCTTGTAAGCACGGACGAGTTGATAGGAATTTGATTTTTAAGCCCACTCTTACTTTGTAGCCAATTTCTTCCAGAAAGTCTCCATTTCCTGCAAACCTCTCTTTTTTCTGGGGGCTTTCAATCTGCTTTATCGTTTCAGGATGTTGCTCTATGAATGCGGGGGAAAAATGATGCAATAAATTCCAGAGGAAAAAAACTGGTAGTTTCTTATGTTTTTCACATGGGTCTTTTAATGGGCGCTCCCTTTGTCACTAACCAACACGTAACAATCAGCTTACAGGAGAGACAAATCCAGATGGTTTAACAGCCAAAACAGAACAGTTAATCTGGCTGAGAATTTGTTCAGCAGTATTGCCCATTAATAAACCGGACAGGCCGCTGCGGCCGACAGTTCCCATGACAATGAGATCCACTTGCTTTTCATGGGTTATGAGTGGAATCACATCATCTGCTACCCCCTCAACCATATGAATTTCAGGGTGTAGACTTTCCATGCCTTTTTGCTTAAGTAAAAGATCCAGTTTTTCTTTCAATTGACGCTGCCTTATTTCGATCTCATTTTTCTGGTCCCTTATCCAAGCCTCGATTTTTTTCCGTTTGGCATCAATACGACTTGTTTCCAACATTCTTTGCCCCAGTACAAGCCAGGCATGTACAATATGGAGTTCGCAGGACTCTGAGAATGCCAGTTCCGTAGCCATTTCCAGCAATTCCTGATTAAAGTCATCCATTTTTTGATCATCGCTTGATGGTTCAATATCAACAGCAGCTAATATCCGTTGAAATTTAAGATCATCACCGGCCTTTATGATGCAAACCGGACAGGGACATTTACGGAGCAATTGCATATCCGTTGAACCAAGCAGCAACGTTTTTAAAGAACGCTGGACTTGAGATGTTTTTATGACCAGATCGTACTTACCTTTCAACACTGTTCTGATAATCTCAATAAATGGTGCGACCTTTGTTTTTCTTACAATAAGATCTATTTCCTGCTCACTTGAGCGTATAAGGCTCTTAAGGTAAGATAGCCTGGTATTGACCACCTCTTGATCCAATTCCTGAGAAAACAACTTCCCCAGAAAATGTAAATGTCTCTTAGGAATCTCTTCGATTAAATCAATAATTGTTATTTTTGCCTGATTATTGGCTGCAAGAGTGACGGCCTGATGAAAAGCTGATTGCTGATCATCGCTCTCTTTTTCTATTACCAGTAGAATATTTTTAAAACGGTTCATAGATCCTTCCTCACGATTCCTTTACTAGCCATTTTTTTATGGTGAGGCTGATTGTTTTGATATAGAAAAGTGCAACAATTGCGATAATAGCGACAAAGATAAAACGGATAATATGGAGATGCTGTTCCAAAAAATCGAAAAATACAAACCAGATAACAATAGCTGTAAAGGTTCCCATGAATACCGATGAGAAATTTCGCCAGAGACTCATTTTCGTAAGATAGCCGATAATTGACCCCATGACTGGTCCAGTTGCCGGTAGAGGCAGCATTACAAATATAAAAAGGCCTATCCAACCATAGCTTGCAACCTTCACCTTATGTTTACGGGCCTTCCGTTCAAGCTTGAGAGCATAAAGTCTCAAAAACCTGAGCCCGATATAATTACTTATTGAAAGGACAAAAAGAGAATACGTCCAAAAAACGATGAGAATCTCTATGTAAAAGTTATACAATATTGACACCAGAGGATTTAACCCATCGATAATACACAAACCTATTCCAGCAGCTCTTCCACCAAAGGTGTGAGCCACAAACACTAGAATCAGGGTTCTGCTCATTAACGGATCTGATATCATGTAGTAGCCAATGACTGCAATAAGCAAAGTTGACAGCAGGATACCGGCGAGCAATATACGCCATTCAGTTAATTTATATAAATAGAGAGTACGTTTTTTCATAGGAGGCAGGTTGGTAATAGTTGGTATATAATCGCTTTGTAGAACCGCCCTGATTTTTCGCATATTATGAAATTAGGTGTCGTCCTTCAATTTCTTCCATTAATTCATCAATGCCCACAAACTATCTTCTTTTAGAGGTTCTTTCAAGTAAATTGGGGCTCTTCAAGATTCCTCCAAAAGGTTCGGTGTGTATAGACGACTTCTTAACACTATTCCGGCTTATTTGGGTTGCACTTATCCATTTGTGGTTTTGAATTTTTTGAAACCCTCAAAACCTTAAATCGAAAACTATCTAATGACTTAGAAATTCATTCGAAGTCTTCGCTTATCTCTTGTTTTTTAGGAATGAATTTCGTGAAGGAACTTATACCCCTTTGTGGGGTGTTAGCATGTAAATTTAAAAATATTGGAAAACTTAAGTGAAGATGACCAAAAATTTCTATCGAAAAATTTCCGGCAACGTCCGACATTGAAGAATCCCCACCTACAGTGGATTGGAGGGGGCGAATTTAAAACAACTTTCCATGCCTCTCGTAAAGAACTATTGAGCTGACTTGTATCGCAGGTTTTTGGGCTAGTGACAGACTCCCCTGAAGCTATCAGAAAAAACAAGAGATAGAGGTCTCTCTGAAATGACGATCTACCAGAAAACTCCAAGTCACTTATCCTAAATGATTGCAGCTTAGCAGGGTTATGGCAGACTAATGTACGAAACTAAGCAGTAACCACATATAGACAGCAAGCAAAACAGCAACCCACATTACCATATTTCCAGTGGGCCGCATTTGTGGTGCCTTACCTCCGGGATAATGCAGCAGTGCGAGATAATCGGTAAGTTTGTCTAGCCGGCCCATAAAATAGCTTCTTAAAGCATGGTCCTTTTGCCACATCCATCTGAAAAAGCCGCCGACACTTCTTGGTAACACACGCCTGTATACCCACTCAACATCGACATTGATTGCCCGGATTTCCGGTGGATAGACTCCCTGCAGATTGAGCCAGACGAAGGCCAGCATGGCAAAGAAGAGCAGCTGAGTCTGGGTGACAACGTGAGTCAGATCGTAGGGGTGAAAATCGGTTGCAAACGGCAGCATCTGATAGAGCATCTTGGGATAGATTCCAAAGGCCAGACAGAAGAATGCTGCGATGAGCATTGCTATCGTCATGTTTTTGGGAGGGTCCGAAGTTCTGATTCCAGAGTCATGGGCAAAAAAGGCGAAATATGGAATTTGGATACCTGCATGCTTTAAAACACCGGCAGAGGCTAGTAGTAAAATGAGCCATATCCAGTTGTGTCCTTCCTTGAGGGCAGCTGCCATAATCATCGATTTTGCTACAAAGCCGCTAAATAAAGGAAACGCGGATATGGATGCGGCACCTATGATACAGCAAATGGTGGTAATAGGCATGGTTTTGTATAAACCACCGATATCCGTAGCTTTAATTCTACCTGTCATATACAGAACAGCCCCCATGGACATAAAGAGCAGACTCTTGTAAATAATATGGACAAAGGCGTGGGCGACCGCGCCGTTGACAGCAAGAGCTGTGCCGATACCAATACCGCAAACCATAAACCCGAGCTGGTTGATCAGGCTATAGGAGAGAACCTTACGCAAGTCATTCTGGATAACTGCATAAAAGATAGGGAAACAGGCCATGGTTACACCGACATAGATGAGAAGATCCGTACCTGGATAGCCTCGAGCCAGTGTGTAAATTGCTGTCTTTGTTGTGAAAGCACTGAGGAAGACTGTGCCCGTGACCGTTGCCTCGGGGTAGGCATCGGTGAGCCAGGTGTGCAGTAGCGGAAACGCAGCCTTAATGCCAAAGGCCAGGAGAATGAGCCAGCCACCGATATCGTTAGTACCGATGAAGGAAAAGACAATCGAGCCTGTTTTCTGGGCATAAACAATTATGCCAGCCAGTAAGATTACCCCTGAGAGCACCTGGATAATAAGATAGCGCATACCAGCTTGGTAGGTCTTTTCGGTGTTTTCTGCCAAAATAAGGAAAACAGAGGTAACTGCGAGCAGTTCCCAGAAGACAAAAAGAGTGATAAAATCACCGGCAAAGACGGCTCCGATAGCACTTCCAGCATAAAGCAGCCCGGAAACATGCTGGAGGGTGTCTCGAAGATGGATGGAAAAGAGTATGGCAATGAAAGCCGCAAGGTGGAAAACATATCCAAAAACCCTGCTGAGGCCATCAACACGGTAAGGCTGTAATTCATATCCTAGAAAAGGAATTTTTACCAGCACATCGCCTGGCAGTGACCAGAGATGCAGACCGCTCAGAGCAACGATTGCAAGCATCAAAAATGATCGCAGGTATCCCCTGGTGACAAGAGCGAGGACAGCTCCTATGAAGAAGGGAATGAAGGCTGGAAATTCAGGTGACCACATTACTCTATCCCCTCCTCTGGTTGAGGCAACTCATCACGTTCGTAGTAATCCTCGTCCCGCTGGACCAGAAGGCGCAATAGCTTGGAGCCCAAAACTATACCGGTACAGCCCAGAAAACCGTAGATGGAGTAAAAGCCAAGCAATTGTTCCCACTGGTGAATGATATGGCGGTGAATAATGAAATCAAGCAGGAGTAGAATGGCACAGCTGCCATACAAGGTGTACAGCACCAATTTGACGTTGCGAGGGTTATCGAAAATATATTCTTTCTTTTCTGCCATAGCTGTTTCTCCAAGTCTAGAGTATTGCTAGAGCCAGTTCATAGAGCGGTTGTGTATAAAAGAACAGGACAATACAGCCGCATGCGGTAACACAAATTGCTATGAGTGAGGGGAGCGGTGCTTCCTGGATTTCCACGTCTCCAAAGGCTGTTTCTTTTGAAAAAAATCCACGGAGCGGAATTGGCAGCAGATAGGCAATATTGAGCAATGAGCTTATCATCAGGACTGCCATAATAGAATACTTGCCCGCGTCAAGGGCACCTGTCATGAGAAACCACTTGCCCCAGGTTCCTCCTGTTGGTGGAAGGCCGATGATGGAGAGGCTCCCAATAAAGAAAGCGGTCATGGTGACGGGCATTCTTCTTCCCAACCCTCCCATTTCACTTATTTCAGTCTTATGGGCAGCCACCATTATTGCACCGGCGCAGAAAAACAGCGTTATCTTGCCAAAAGCGTGCATTGCTATGTGCATCGCTCCACCCACAACTCCAGCACTCGTTGCCAAAAGTGCTCCTGCGATGATGTAACTCAGCTGGCTGACAGTGGAATACGCCAGTCTTGCCTTGAGATTATCCTGGCGCATTGCTACGATGGAGGCAAGCAGAACGGTAGCACCAGCAAGGTAGAGCATAAAATCTGCGGTTGGAATTGTTGAGAGAAGGTCCAGACCGAAAATATATACTGACACTTTGAGCACTGTAAAAACGCCAGCCTTAACAACAGCGACGGCATGAAGAAGGGCACTTACAGGAGTTGGGGCGACCATGGCGGCAGGAAGCCATCTATGAAATGGCATAATTGCAGCTTTACCGATGCCAAAAATATACAGGACCAGTAAAATATTTGTGATAACGGGTGATGTATCTTGCGGAAATACACCGCCTGCTGAGAAAGTCACTGTTCCCGCGGTGTACCAGGTACTTATGATTGCCAACAGGAGAAACAGGATCGATGTGCTAAGCAGAACACCAAGGTAAACGCGTCCCCCCCGTTTTGCCTTGGCAGTTCCGGAATGGGTAACGAGAGGATATGTTGAGAGAGTCAGAATCTCATAAAAAATGAACAGGGTGAACAAATTGTCGGCATAGGCCAGTCCCATAACCGAGGAGATGGCGATGGCAAAACAGGCATAGAAGCGGGTCTGGTTTTGCTCCTTGTGTCCTCGCATATATCCAATTGAGTAGACAGTGGTTACGAGCCACAGATAACCTGCTACAAGAGAAAATAGCATACCAAGCGGCTCGATCCTAAAAGACATTGCCAGTCCTGGAATGAGATCAGGGCTTTCCCAAGCGATTGTATCACCGAGTAGAAAAACTCCATAGAGACTTGAAACAAGATATATAAGGACACAGCTTGCGAAAATAGTGATGCCTTCACGCACATTTGGGTGACGATCTGCTGCTATAATCCCCAGTACAGCCACAGCTGGTACCAGGATGGTCATTGCCAGCATTGTATCGGAGGGTAACTGTATCACAAGTTCGCTCCAAAGAGAGTTTGGGCTGCCAATTTGCTCACACCCACTGTAATATGAGTGTCAACGCCAAAATAAAAATTTGCCAAGACAAGTATCCAGATGGGGATGAGCAGACTCAAAGGTGCTTCTTTGACATCGTCAATAATTATTCTGGGGTGGGTGAAATAGATCCATTCGACAATTCGCCACACATAGATCACTGCAAGCAGAGAGCTGATCAGAACCAGCACTGCTACCGGCCACCAGCCTTTTTCAAGCAGGGCAACTATCAGGTACCATTTTGAGACAAAACCAACGGTTAATGGCACGCCTATCAGACTTAAACCACCTGCAACAATGGCTGCCATGGTCCAGGGCATTTTCCGTCCTAAGCCAGCGAAATGATTGAGCTGAGCGCTGGAAATACGATAGACAACCGCACCAATGGCGAGAAAGATTGCTCCTTTCATCAGGGCGTGATTAAAGAGATGCAGAAGGGTAGCGGTCAAACCCAACTGGGTACCCAGGGCTAAACCCAGGATCATGTAACCGATCTGGGCTACACTGGAGTAGGCAAAGAGCCTTTTGATATTGAGCTGAAAGATGGCGGAAATTGATGCCACAAAAATACCAGATAGGCCGAGAATGAGAAAAATTTCATTTAAGGGCAATGACCTTGCCACAAATTCAATGCTGAAAACGCTAAAGATGTAGCGTATCAGGACATAAACGGCCACCTTGGTTGAAGTAGCAGCAAGAAAAGCCGTGGCAATGGAAGGGGCGTAGGCATAAGCATTGGGGAGCCAGAGGTGAAGGGGAAACAGTGCAAGTTTAAGGCAGACACCCACAATGAAAAAACCAAAGGCAGTCAACACCGTCTTGGAGTTATAGACTGCGGGGAGGCGTTCTGAAAGGTCATGCATATTGAGCGTGCCGGTCATCATATACATCAGCCCGACGCCTATGAGAATGAATGTGGCACCAATGGTACCCATGATGAGATATTGATAGGATGCGGTTACTGCACGTCGATCAGTACCTAAAGCTATGAGAGTATAGGACGAGAGGGATGAAATTTCCAGGAAAACAAAAACGTTAAAAGCATCACCTGTTGCAAGGATACCGAGTAATCCTGTCAGGCAAAGCAGGTAGGCCGTGTAGAAATAGGTCAGTCGATTTTCGGGGAGTTCTCTTTGAATGCTGGTATGCGATGCAAGCAAGACAACGGTGCTAATACCGGTTACCAAGAGAAGCAGATAACTGTTGAGTTGATCAATTCGATACTCAATACCCCATGGTGGTGCCCAACCACCAAGCTGATATGAGAGTGTTCCATATTCTAATACCTGCTGGAGTAGCCCCCAACTTATCAGAAAAGCTATGCTGCTTATAACAATTGCAAAGAGCGCGACAAGCCGCGGTATCCTCAGAAAAAGACAAAGCGGAGCTGACAGCAGGGGAATAACGACCTGCAATATGGGATAATGCGCTGTCACTGTGATGTTTCCTGATCAAAGAGATTAGTTCTACGACGGGGGCCGTATGCTTCAAGTTGACATTCAAGCTGATCGTGGAGGTCCTGGTCTTGGATATCCTGTTCCTCTATTGATCCATATGCCTCATGAATGCGGACTACCAACGCAAGACCTACGGCGGTTGTCGCGATACCTACAACAATTGCCGTTAGAATGAGTACATGGGGGAGCGGGTTGGAATAGAGCTGGTAGGTTTCATCAAGGATTGGTGCAGTCCCTCCTGCTACTTTCCCCACACTGATATAGAGAAAGAAGACCGAAGTCTGGAATATGGAGAGTCCCACCAGCTTTTTGATGAGATTATCATGGGCAATTACGATATAAAATCCGATCATCATCAATATGACGACAATCCAGTAATTATAGAGTCCTATAATATTCATTGCTTATATTTATGTTTCACTGTTCGCCAGGTAAATTTGGAAAAGAGGGTTATCATGACGGAAGCTACGGTAATACCTACGCCAAGCTCAATAAGGAGTATCCCGTAATGTTGTCCGTGCACAGGATCATGGCCCAGGTAATCATAATCAAGGTAATTCCCACCCAGAATAATACATGCGACACCCACAGACGCATAGATAAGAACTCCTAAAGCAGTGAGTAGTTCTATCACTATTGGTTTATAGACCTTTTGGGTAAGACTCAGGCCAAACAGCATGGTGTAGAGTATTATACCGGCGGCAAAAATAACTCCGGCCTGAAAACCGCCACCTGGTCCGTAATCGCCATGAAACTGAACATAGAGGGCAAAAATGAGGATTAGTGGGATCATCATTTTGGCGACCACCCGCAGGATTATTTGTTGTTGCATGTCAGCGGGAACTCTATTTTGTGCTTGCTCTTTGGTGCGTCGTGATATCATCAATAAAGAAATAACCCCGATTCCGGCAGTAAAGACAACCACAACTTCTCCGAGGGTGTCGAAACCGCGATAGCTTGCCAGGACAGAAGTAACCACATTGGGCATACCAACTTCAGCCATAGAATCGTTGAGGTACCGCGGAGCCACATGTTGATGTACAGGAGCGTCTGGATTGCCAAAATGTGGCATATCAAGAGTTCCATAGATAAGCATTGCCCCAGTAGCAATTACCACACCGAGGGCCAGGGCAGGTTTATACCTCGTTTTCTTTTCGTAGCGTGGAACGAGTTTTAGGGTAGCGAGAAAGAGAAGAGTGGAGATACCAGCACCGACTGAAGCTTCAGTAAAAGCAACATCAACAGCGTCAAGGTCGAGAAAAAGACTGGCGGAGAGCAAACTATATATACCCGATAGCATAACCACTGCAAAAAGATCTCGCATCCTGGTGATGGCCAAGGCGGTTATTGCCAGAAAGCCAAGTATTACTATGTCGATTAAGGTTTCGATGACGTATACTCCGAGACTTTTGATTTTACCGTTTCTGCTTCAGGCTTTAATCCGCTCTTCAATGCCGCCTTGGTCATGGCATGAGCTGCAGTGGTACTGGCGAGCAGTGAAAACAGCAGAATAAGTATCAGTTTCGCAAGAACCAGACCAATACCGGCTTGAAACATCAACCCGATAAGGATCAACCCAGCCCCCAGGGTATCTGTTATGCTTGCCGCATGCATCCGGGAAAAGAAATCGGGAAAGCGGAAAATTCCCAGTGCGCCTGTGAAGCAGAAAAAACTGCCGGAAAGCAGACAGATCCAGCTAATTATGTCGAGGAAAATCTCCATCAGCTTTCCTCCTCTGCTACTTTCCGTTCAGAATATTCAAAGAACCGTAAGATGCCAATGACACTGATGAAATTAATAAGAGCATAAACGATTGCCAAATCTAAGAAATCGGGTCGTCCTCCGAGAAAATCGATAACGGCAATAAATAGCACAGTCTTTGTACCAAAGGTATTAACCGCTAAAATTCTGTCATACAGGGTCGGTCCCAGGAAAGCCCGAGCCAGGGCTATGCCCATAACAACAAGTAAAGTTATTGCAGTAACTGCAAACATTATCTTTCCACCTGACAGACCCGACGATCCATCTCTCCGGTCAAGAGATCTTTAGCCGTATCATGGGTGAGTGCATGAACCGTAATGATATCCTCTTCCACATCAACACTGATGGTCCCAGGTGTAAGTGTTATGGAGTTTGCGTAAATTACCCTTCCTATATCGGTTTTCTGGTTGGCCTTTACCTTGATTACAGATGGGCTAATAGAACCAGCTCCTTGCCAAACACAACGGGAGACAGCGATATTTGCCACCACGACTTCTTTGATCAGCCACAGCCAATAGAGAGGTATGGTGAAAGTAAGATTTAAAGGTTGCGATTCGCCATCAACGACATCCATCCGGTGACAAAGCGTGACAACAAAAAGCACTGATATTACCATAAAAAATAGGATCAGTGTATTATAGTGCCCAGAGTTAACTAGCCAGAACGCAGAAAGTAATGTTGATAATGCAAGAACGTGCTTCACTCAAACCTCAAAAATCAGAAAGTGTATCTTAATGTTGATATTAAAAATTATTTCTCAACTTACACCTACTTACGCAATGCAATTGAGAGATTAATAACAGTTATATTATACTTATGTCAAGCATAACTAAAACTACTGGGCAAGTTCTTTTTAAGACCAATCAGTTCGAATATTTGTGAGAGTCAGAGTACTACATGTATTTCATTGTAGCTACCAGGATTTGGTCTGGTTCAATTTTAATGATAATTTTGAATTGTTATGGGTACGCTCCTACATTTTCCTTGTTTTCCAGAAACGCTGAAAATAATTCTATGATATGGTCTAAT
The DNA here is from genome assembly GCA_964637245.1 of uncultured Desulfocapsaceae bacterium. Classification (GTDB taxonomy): domain Bacteria; phylum Desulfobacterota; class Desulfobulbia; order Desulfobulbales; family Desulfocapsaceae; genus Desulfopila_A. The sequence goes on along the minus strand of CAZWVC010000094.1, from coordinate 2,352 downwards.
GTTATAACCAATATCTAGTCAGCATATCTCATGAATATTTTGCCTATCATTGAGATTCTGTTATACACTTCAATAGTTGGGAATGAAAACCACCCTGGAAAATGACAAAATGTTAATCCAGGTCAGCCAATCAGAGGGAATCTGGGGTGTCGCCTGGTCAATATCCATAGTTTACCCATGCGAATTGACTCCCTTGTACCTTGCCCAATCGTCTTAATCGTGGATAAATCGGGCTAGTGGAAAAAAAGTTTAGTTTTGCACTGATAGCGTGAACAAGCTTTGGTATATCCTTAAGGCTAAAAGATGTGACTTCAAATAAAAAAGCCTGATCCTCAAATAAAGAAGATCAGGCTTTTGCTGTGTATTATCTGTTCAGATGAATATCAGGTTAATGTTACCTCCTGCGGTATATACTGTTGCAACGGACAGTTTCCGCATCCAGCCTCAGGGAGATCTGTTCCCTTATGGATGCGGTCTATCAGTGCCGCGACGGCATTTTTACTATCGGGGAACAGGTGTTGTTCGCCTATTTCATCATATAACCCTGTTCTCTGCATGACATCGATCACCTGGCCCTTCAGGCCACACATTGCAAAACCCATCCCTGCACTGCGGACGCGCTTGACAAGCATTTCCAAGGCCTCTTCGCCGGATGCATCCATATCATTGATACCTCGTGCATCAAGGAGGATATACCTGAGATCCGGTTGTTCATTTCTGAATTTGAGAACCTGCTCATCAAGGTAACTTGCATTGGCAAAGAAGAGAGCACCATCAAAACGCACCACAGAAATATGTCGACAGCCTCTCAAGCGGTAGTATTCAGCTGATTTGAAAACCTTTTCTTCGCTAAGAGACAGGCTGGCAACCACTGGTCGCATGGATTTATAGAGAAAAACGGTCATGGATAGGGCAACACCGACCATGATACCTTTGTCCAGATGCGGGGCAAAGTAGAGTGTTACTAAAAAACTGAAAATCGCGATCGCACCGTCATACCATTGGGCTTTCCAAGCATGAACGAAGCCTTTTACGTTTACGAGACCTATAACTGCCATCATAATTACTGCAGCGAGTACTGCTTGAGGCAGATGGTAGAGCAGTGGTGTGAAAAAAAGCAGGGTAATAACAACCATTATTGAGGTAACAACTGAGGATATACCGGATACAGCGCCAGCCTGAAGGTTGACAGCAGATCGTGAGAACGATCCTGACACTGCATATGATGATCCTATGGAGCCAAATATGTTGGCAAGGCCTTGGCCGACGAGTTCCTGGTTAGGGTCTAATTTTTGACCAGTTTGTGCTGCCATTGCTTTGGCAATCGCAATTGCTTCCATAAACCCGAGGAGAGATATGATAATTGCAGTTGGCAATAATTTCATAAAGGTTTTCGGGGTTAACTCTGGAATTGTAAATTGTGGCAAACCCTCGGGGATCTTACCTACAATAGCACCACCACCGGTAATTTTCAGATCACCGGCATCAAGTTTCTTGTTACCGATTTGAATACGCCAGGTTCCGCCATCGGTTGCCGTGCCTGAAGGGATATCCGATTTTGGGAAGAAAATATAGTTCTCACCCTCCTTTACCGCCTCAAACTTCATGCCACGCATCTCTGTTCTGATAAGGTGAGCATCATGCTTGGCTTCATTTATTTTGAGGCTGAGCAGGTCAACCTGAGACTCGAGGTTAATAAGCTCGGCTGTCTTTACAGAGCCATTTTTCTTTTTTTCTTCATCAACAGCTAAACCAATTTTAGCCCGTTCGGTACCAAAATTATCTATATTGTCGACAGCTGAATTGAAATTTTCTATTTTTGAGGCAAGTCCTGGAAGCTGAATTGCGGAAACATCAACCCTGGCATCGTTGTTGAACCCGATAAAATACGAGATTATGGTAGTGACACCAACTGCGACAAGAACATTGGGTATGCGGGGGTTGATCTTCTTCAGAACAACCATGATTGTAACCGCGCCAACTCCAAATAGCAGTGTTGGAAAATGGGTATAATCCATTGCAGCCTGGGCCACTCTCATCATTGTCTCGTAGTGATGAGGGGCTTTGTCAACATAGACCCCAAAAAATTTAGAGAACTGCGATGAGGCGATAATGATGGCGGCTGCATTGGTAAATCCATTAACCACCGGATGAGAAAGAAAGTTGACAACCAGACCCAGACGAAGAACACCAAGGGAAAACTGGAAAATGCCAACTGTCAGGGCGAGCACAATCGAGTATGCAATGAACTCAGCCGATCCTGCAGTAGCTAGTGGTTCTAGAGATGCTGCCGACATAAGAGAAACTACAGCCACTGGTGAGGTAGATCGCAATGACAATAGCGCCTAGACA
>CAZWVC010000093.1:2284-13322 GCA_964637245.1 uncultured Desulfocapsaceae bacterium | reverse complement strand
TGCAGTAAATTTTCTATTTCTCAGGCTTTTAAAAGCGAGCAGCAGTATATTCCTCACGTAACTCCTCCCTCTAGTACCACCGCTGCCTTGTTAAATTCTCTAAACTCAACAACTCTATCGAAAAAAGGAGCAAGACTCGCATCATGACTGACAAATACCAGCGTTGCACCTGATTTTTGGCATTCATCAAAGAGTAAGCGCAAAAAAGATTCGCGGTGTGCTGAATCAAGAGAAGATGTCGGCTCATCGGCTATGAGCAATTCTGGCCGACCAATTAAAGCACGAGCTGCCGCAACTCGTTGCTGCTGGCCCACACTCAACTCGACAACGGGTTTATCAAGTAATCCGTCTCTATTGAGATTGAGATGGGTGAGCAAACGAAGCGCTTCTTCATCCAGCGATGAGGATTGCTGTAATGCCCTTGACTTTTTTTGGGAAGAAAATTGACATGGAAGTTTTACATTTTCAACAACGCTGAGATAGGGTATCAGGTTAAACATCTGAAAGATATAGCCGATATTGTCTGCTCGAAAACTATCTCGTGTATATCCCTGCAATTCTGATACATCCTGACCTAGAATCTTCACCTTACCCTCTTGTGGAACCAGTATGCCCGTGATAATTCCCAGTAAAGTGGACTTACCGATACCACTCTCTCCCATAATAAAGAGCATCTCTTCTGGGTTGACGGAGAAATGCTCAATATCAAGAACATGAGATTTGCTTTTAGGCCAGGTGAAACGAAGACCGGTAATAGAAATTACCGGTTCCAACCTGTCACTCTCTAAAGTGCTTTCTCTATTCTGTTCGGTCTTTATGTTGAACATATTATTACTTAAAAAGTGATTTGCTGCTTCTTCGGTGTCAACTCTTTAACAGATTGCCCTTTGGGGCTGAGCAACTGCGCCTCAAGTTCTTCAAAGCCAGGGAATAGTTCAAAAATCAACACATCTAAGGTGTTCAAATTTGCAGGCTTATTACACTTGAAATAATATTCAGCTTCAAATTCACTGTGGCCAGTCTTCTCATTATGCTCACTGTCGGAATGTTGCTCATCATGACCGTGACCATGGGAGTCATGTTTGTCTTGATGATCCCCCAGCATATTGGTTTCAACATGGGCATCATGCAGACTGCATTCCGCCTGCTTCGGTAGAGCAAACAATTTTTCACCTTCCTGCATCAAGGCAATAGCCTTTTGCACTGCTTGAGTTTGCTCTTCATTTTCTGGTGAATGCTCAAATCCAACAATGTTTGCAGACGGGCTCTGCAATTCAAGCACAAGGTCATTCCCGTCAAGAACAATATTAAGTTGGCCTATACCATGCGTGTGTGAACCATGTTGACGAGTAGCTGCACCACCTGTATCAGGCAGGCTCAACACCTGCAGGAACGAGAACACCAGGACACCTAAAGATAAAGATAGCTTAACTCCAGGCTTTATCGAATAAAATGATTTCAAATACATTAATATCCTCCCTAGGATACGTGTGGAGAAAATATACACCCTCACTTTTCCGATATTACGAAAAAGTGAAGGAAGACATCTGCTAAGAGTTCTTTTCTGATTTAATGGGAGAATATAAAGGGGGCCCACGAATATGAAAATCTGCCCAATGATTGGAGATTGCAGACAGTTGACTGAATGTCACTGCTCGCTCAACTGGATAAAGACGAACAGAAAGCTGGACGGTAGCTGTCTTCAGTGCGGAACAGATTGCAAGAAATTCACATATGTTGCAGGAGTGGTTATCGCCAGGAGTTGAAATACCAGCAGCAACTTCATGGCTATGATTTTCCGTTGCTGCATGATGGACTTCATAATCCGAAAGAATTGATGTCTCGTTGTGATACTGCGGGTGCAGTACGTGTGCGCCAATCACCAGAAACAACAGAGCCAGAAATGCAGGGAAGTGATATATTTTTCTGGAGTTGATTGTCTTAATCACTGTTTTCTCACAAGTTTCTCTAGCTTTGTGTTCTTTAGTTCTGTATGACCTATTAAGTTAATCAACATTCCTAAAAATACCAATCCTACTCCACGTAAACTCTAAAAGGTCCAAGTATATTTAATGAAATTTGTTTGAGATTACCTTATTAGCGAAGAAAATTTGTCTCACAGAACAAAAGTCTTAGTATTGTTACGATTGAATCATTTTTCTCGAAATTCTGCAGAAGGATCTTGCGTAGCCCACACATAGGTATTACTTTGTAATACATTCAAAAATAAGGAGTAATACCAATGAAAAAGGAAAGGGTTTTTACCTTTAAAACAGATGAAGGATTGGCGGAGCTTCTCGACAGAATCCCAAATCGGTCTGAGTTCATTCGCAATGCGATTGAAACTGCATTGGAGAATAAGTGCCCGCTTTGTCATGGCAAAGGGTCGCTGACTGCATCACAACACAAGCATTTAGAGCAGTTTATGGCTCAACACCCTCTGGAAAAGTGTGGCGAATGCAATTCCGTGCATTTTACCTGTAAACCTGAAAATGAAGCTGACACACTCTAGTTGCAAATTTGAAGGAGATGAAAATGATATTGCGTAGTTTTCTGATTATACTAGCACTGTTCGTAAGCAGTAGCTGCATAGCCGCTGAAAAAATAGATGTTTTTGTTTCCATTCCACCGCAAAAATGGCTGACTGATAAAGTTGGCGGTGAACAAATATATACAAGGGTGCTTGTGGGAAAAGGACAGGATCCGCATACTTTCGAGCCCTCGCCCAAACAGATTGCAGCACTCTCCAAAGCAAAAATCTGGTTCATCACCGGCATGGAGTTTGAACACCAGCTGACCACAAAGATACGACAGATCAATCCTAAACTGCGCATTGTCGATATAGCACGCGATATAGATAAACTGGAACTGAAAGAAGAACATCACCATGATGAACATTGGCAGGACAATCAACATAAACATGATGAAGAAAATCATGCAGATCACGATGATAAAAACCACTCTGAACATGAGGAATATGATCCGCATGTCTGGCTCTCTCCTGTGAACCTGAAGAAAATGGCTAATACAGTAACCCAGGCATTAACAGAGCAGGGCAAGCCAAACTCCACAGTATATCGTCAGAACAATGCAGCAGTTCAGCAAGAAATCACAGAACTCCACAGAGCTATCGCTGCACAACTGGCTCCATTTGCAGGTTCAGCATTTTATGTCTACCATCCTTCTTTTGGCCATTTTGCCCAAACCTACAAACTTGAGCAGCGTGCCGTGGAGATAGAAGGGAAATCGCCCACGCCAAAACAGATAAAGACCTTGATCCGCCAGGCCAAAGCGGAAAACATCAAAGTGATTTTTGTGCAGCCCCAATTTGATCCTAAAAGTGCTAAGGCGGTTGCCTCAGCAATTGGAGGAGATGTTGTGGCTCTTGATGCGCTGGATGAGGATGTAGTGTCTAGTCTCAGAATAATGGCTGATAAAATCAGTTTGGCATTGGCCCGCTAAACAGGGAGGTTGACATGACACCACAAAACCCTGCAATCAGCATACAAGACCTGTCATTCAGATATGACAATCGCGATATCCTTGCAGATGTAGCCCTCACAATTTATCCGTTTGATTCCATCTGCATCGTTGGACCAAATGGCGGTGGGAAAACAACTCTGATAAAACTCATGATCGGATTACTTAGACCAGATAGAGGTACCATTAGGATTTACGGCAACAGGCCGGATGAAGCCAAAAAACGTATTGGTTACGTTCCCCAATATGCAGTGTACGACAAACAGTTTCCCATCTCGGTTAAAGAAGTGGTGTGCATGGGAAGGCTGGGAAACTCCCTGCTTGGCCGCTACTCAAAAAACGACTGGGATATGACCCTGCAAGCCTTGGCCGAAGTTGATTTACGTGATGCGGCCGATACCTCCTTTTCTGCTTTATCGGGTGGTCAAAGACAACGGGTGCTCATCGCCAGAGCTCTTGCCTCAGGCGGTGATATTCTTATCCTTGATGAACCCACCGCCAATATCGACCAGGAATCAGAAAAACACCTCTTTGAGCTTTTGGAGGAGCTCAACAAGCGAATGACGATCTTGATGGTGACCCATGATGTCGGCTTTGCCTCTAAATTTTTCAACCGGATAGCCTGTGTCAATAAACAAGTTGTTATCCACCCAACAAGCGAACTGACTGGTGAGCTGATCCGGGAAATGTACGGTGGTGATCTGCAAATGATCCGGCATGATCATACCTGCAGTACTGAGGGTCACACCAATGACTGAATTCCTGGCCGCGTTATCCGATCCGGACTTTCCCTTCATTCGTTACGCTGTCATTACCGGAATTTTGGCAGCCATTCCTTTTGGAATCATAGGGACATATGTGGTTGTTAGGCGAATAAGTTATATTGCGGGAGCAATATCCCATTGTATTCTCGGCGGTGTCGGAGCTGGTCTATATATCCAAAAAGCTGTTGGAATAAGTTGGTTTGGTCCACTGCACGGTGCAATAGTTGTCGCTCTTCTCGCGGCTGTGATTCTCTCACTCGTCAGCATGTTTGCCAAACAACGCGAAGACAGTGTCATTGGGGCGCTCTGGGCGGCCGGAATGGCAGCCGGCCTGCTCTTTCTCGCCAAAACTCCAGGGTATAATGACCCTATGTCGTATCTATTCGGCAATATTTTATTGATAACCAGAACCGATATTTGGCTGGTTATAGCTCTTGACGTGCTGGTAGTTGGAGTAGTTGTATTTTTCTACAATTCTTTTCTGGCTATTTGTTTCGACGATGAATTTGCCGACCTGCGTGGTGTTCAAACCCATTGGCTCTATCTTATTTTGCTCTGCCTTACAGCGTTGACAATCGTTCTCTTGGTGCGGGTGGTTGGTATCGTTATGGTCATTGCTTTGCTTACCCTACCGGCCGCCATTGCTGGTAACTTTGCATCAAACATCAAACAGATGATGATCACCGCAGTTCTACTTTGTATATTTTTCATCGTTGCCGGTTTGGGAACAAGTTATTCTCTGGACCTCCCCAGTGGGCCGGTAATTATCCTCATTGCCGCAGCAGTGTATCTCCTGGTAGCAGTATGGGTAAAATATTTGCCAGCTATATATAAAAAATGATATGCCTAAATTCCTGGAACACCAATGTGTTAGGAAAAATGTGTGTTATTATTGCCCGGATATTGCACGAGCCGATATATTCATGAAATATCCGGATTAGTTGGCAGTGGTACTCTTTTTTTCAATTACGGTGTTCCAATAGGAAAACTCAGGAAAACTGATTATCGGACAGAACTGCTTCACAAATTCTTCTTTGAGGGCAAAGCTCTCGATTTCAGAGAGGTGGTTCAACTTGTTTTGCTCTACAGAACCGTAATTTTCAAAACTGTGAATTACACTTGCCGTCTCACCCCAGTCCATAACTGCAAATACCAGATTGAGCCGCATCTGAATAATTTCCTCAGGGGTATCTTCATCAATAATAGTTTCCTTTATTTTTAGTTTCTTGAGGGCCTCTTTCAGGTTCTTCTCAGGGGTATCGCTGGCCACCGCCTCCTGGACGGTATTAATAAAGAATTGAGTATACCCGCATGATTTTGAGTCCAGCGCATATTTACCGCTTCGCTCAACGTGCTTGTCACAATCGATACGGACAAAGCCCTCGCCAGCCTGTTTGCGTATTGCAGGATCTCTTTTGGAGAGCCATATCTCAAGAAAGTCCTGACAAAAACCGACGTCGTCATACCAGCTTAATGCTTCAAGAGCACAACTGGCCACCTGAGGCTCAACATTTTCACTTAGCTTAGCAAGTGGTTCAATAGAATTCTCGTTGCGCATGGCCCCTAAAGCATACGCTGCCTGACATTGCATTTCACTATCTTGCTGCTGCAGTACTATATGTAGAGGCGGAACAGCTTTTTCACTATGTATTCTGCGAAGAGCAAATGCGGCCTTTAACCGATTTTGTTTATCTCCACTCTGCAATTGTTTGACAAAAATAGCCGCAGCACCTTCACTATCAATGATATCGAGATTTTCCGCAATGCACCACTGAGTTTCCTCCGTTTCTGCGTTAGCGTACAACTCCAGTAGCTCCGAGAAACCCTCTTTTGCAGCATTTTTACGTATTTCTACTGCTTTAGTACAGGTATTCGTAACGACATTGGCAGCATTTACTGAGATAACGGTTGAAATTATGGTGAAAATTGCCGCAAAGCATATGGTAGGAATTCGTATCTTCACGATTATTACTCTCTAGTTATATTTATAGGCTATTTATTAGTGAAATAGGCTGCTCATCCTAGCGTATCACCTCCCAGAAGGCAATGATTTCAAGAATAACTCTGCTGTAGAAATTTTAATAACCGACTGGTTTGCTCACTTTCAGGGCAGATAAAAAACAGATAAGCAGAAGATTAATGCCCCGGTAAATAATATTGTTGCTCCTATACCGGCTTTCATATAATCCTTGGTCTTATATCCACCGGGACGCATTATGAGCGCATTTACCTGATGTGTGGGCAACACAAAAGTGTTGGACGCCGAGATGGCAACAACCATTGCCGCAATGATAGGATCTGTGCCAATGCTTGCAGCCATATTCATGGCCAGGGGAACCATCAATACAACTGCTCCAACATTTGAGGCAACCAGCGAAAAGAAAGCAGAAAGCAGTGAAATAATCAACATAAGAAGAATTGGTGACGGATCGCCAACAGCACTCAATACATGATGCGCTATGTAAGCAGCAGCGCCGGTTTTCTCAAAGGCTGTACCCAATGGAATAAGTCCTGAAAGGAGAAACACTGTACGCCAGTCCACCGCCTCATAGGCACGATCTGCCCGGATAACCCCTGTAATGATCATGCCCAGTGCTCCGGTCAGCAGAGCAATTGACAGCTGGACGTGGAAACTCAGCGCCATTATGAGTGAAAGGATGAGGAAAAAAATGGCACTACGGGTACGTTCCGGCTCTAGATCCTCCCCCTTGATATCCTCAATAAAGGCAATATCCATTTTTTGGGCAAGGAGCCGAAATTGCTTCCATCTCCCCTGGAGCAGGATAGTATCACCCTGACACAGCTTGGTAACATTAATTTTATCCATGATAATTTCTTCACCACGAACAATAGCCAGGGGATTGACATGATAGGTATCGCGAAACTGCAGCTCTTTCATGCTATGGCCACTTAGATTGGAGTGAGGAATTACCACACCTTCCACAACACCAGAAATTTCAGGATAATTGACATCCTTAAAGACTTCGTGTTCATCTTTTATTTTCCAGCCATGATCGGCCGCCGCTTTCTTGATATGCTCTTCCGAGCTCATCACCCAGAGTGAATCACCGGGCTCGATATGGGTATCTTTTGTTGGGGAAAGGTCGCTATATTTTCCTGCTTCCTTGGCAACACCAACCACCGTAACATGATAGCGAGGACGCAGCTCAAGCTCTTCAAGAGTCTGATGAGGGAAATAGGGGGGAACCGACACTTCAAAACTGTGACCAACCTCTGCCCCGTAGATTTCCTGCAGCCGTTTATCCATACAGTCCTCGTCAATCAGACAAACATCCTCGGGTAACATCTTCCTGCCCATAAAAATAAAATAGAGCAGTATGCAAAAGAGAAGTATAAGGCCAATCGGTGTTACTGAAAGAAGGGAAAGGGGTTCAAAAGGTGCATCCTTCACTGCCTCACTGTTATTCTGCCACCAGGATTCCATCAAGTCGTTGAGCATGATCAAAGGACTGGAGCCTACGAGGGTCAGGCAACCACCTGTAATCGCACAAAATCCCATTGGCATGAGGATTCGGCTTGCTGAAATATTGAGGTGACGACTAATTCTCATAGTGGCTGGCAGAAACAATGCTGCAGCACCGATATTTTGCATAAAACTTGAAATAAATGCAACAGTCAGCGAAATCACGGACATGATCCGAGCTTCGCTAGCCCCTGCTACTTTTATAATTTTGGAAGCAACACTGTTCATTACCCCGGTTCTGTTCAATCCAGCACCAATAATCATAACTGCAATAATTGACACAACGGCATTAGAACTCAAACCAGCAATAGCTTCGTCAGGGCTGACAACACCCGTCAGAGGCAACAGAACCATCATCAACAGACCAACCAGATCAACGCGGAGAAGATCAAAGACAAAGAGAAATACCGCTAACCCAAGAAGGGAGAAAACAATGATCATCTGGTTGGTCAAAAGTGGTGCTTCCATTATTTGATCCCTTTAATCTTGCCAGAATTTGGATAGAATATCATGCTATACCGTATTGCTATACTGTATGCCTCGAACCTGTGATAAGACGGCTAAATCCAGCGCCCAACTCATCGCGCAGAACATTACAGGCACCTTCACCAGTACAGTGTCCGGTGATAACTTGTTTTACCCCACAAGTTATAAAGGTCTGTGCTAGAGCAATGATGTCATCTTTTGTCCCAGCGATCTCTGGTCTGCCCGGCCGCCGAGCAAGGTGAAAACCGCCAATTACTGCTTTTATTTTTTCACCTGGAAAGGTGTGCTGAACAGTCTCCACCATATTTAGAATTCCGCGGTGACCACAGCCGGTAAAAAGTGCAAGGCCATCATCTTCCCGTATCACCATAATCAATTCATGCTCAAACCTGTCTTCCTGAAGATTTTTGCCCTGTTTTTCCAAAAGAAATTTATTCCCTTTTGCCTTGGGAACTTTATCTTCTATTTCAGACAGAAGAAATACATCTTCCATTATCTGGATTGTATTATCCACTTCTATAATTCTTTTGGAAATTTCCAGAAGAACTGATTTATCCAATCCCACATAACGGCAGAAGAGTAAACGATCTTTGATCAAAGGGTAGAGGAATGGTTGAAGAATTGGATGAATTTTTACACCATTACTGGCAAAGTAATCACCATCTGCATATCTGCCTATGTATATGTGAGCAATATTGTTAAGCTTTGCAAATGCTGCTAATCCACCACCGTGGTCATAGTGCGCATGAGACACAACCGCACACTCAATACTTTGCAGATTCACTCCTAGAATCTCAGCATTTTTGCTAAAAAGTGCCGTACTACCCATATCAAAGAGAATATGTCCACCCTTGCTCTTAATGAGTAACGAAAGACCAAACTCTTCTTTTAACCGTTCATCACAGCTCTCATTTTCCACTAAGGTTATGATTTCCATCGTCACCTTCTGGTTCTCTGATTATAAAAAGTTGCATTTTCCTTCTTTAATATAGCCAAAAAAAGAAGCCATAACAACTCATTAGAGTTTTCTCTAAATTGTGTAAGTACACATTGAATTGTTAATATCTAAAGCATCTTAATCTATAAAACTGCGATATTGGAAAAATCACACAAATTTCCTAGACCCTGCAGCGTGGATTAGATATCATACCATTACAATACATATCGTGAGAGAAATTCTTAGATGATGTTAAAATAAGCTCTTTAACGAGCGCGTTTCATTATGAGTTTAGTTGGAGATATCAAAAAACTTCATGCAAGATCTTAATCTGTACGGATTTTCATCAGATAACCAAAAAGACCAATCCCCTTTCTTAGATTCTCTCATGGGGAGACTTGCCAGTATTATGTTACCCAATTCCGGCTTGCAAACCAGCTCGGAAATAAAACGTCGAGTAGCGCTTCTGTCAGGTATATCAATTGTTGGAACCGTTGCACTCGCTTTTTTCGGAATTTTAGCCTATATCCAGGGAAACTCCGTTCTCGGGACACTTGATATAATCTTATCTGTTGTGCTCATATCTAATCTTTTTGATGCACGACGAAGAGGCAAATATCCATTTAACATAAGCGTTGGAACTACCCTTACCTCTATATTCTATATCTACCTGTATATTAATGGTGGTGTAAGCCATACGGCTTACGTATGGTATTATACCTATCCACTAATCGCCATGTTCTTGCTCGGTTCAAGAAACGGGGCGATTGCAACTGGTCTGATGACAATTCCTGTCGTGTTCATGATGGTTTTTAAGCCAAGCCATTCATTTTTTGCAGAATATCATTTTAATTTTGAAGTCCGTTTTCTTTTTTCCTATATCGTGGTTGGCATATTTTCATTCTTAATCGAGAATGCTGCAGAAAAGAATCGCCGTGATATAAACATCATAAACAAGAACTTAGAATCTCTTGTGGAACACAGAACTTCTGAGTTAACAGTTGAGATCGTTAAACATAGAAAGGTTCAGGAACGTCTCTTCAAAAGTGAGACTCGCTATCGCACAATGTTTGAAAAATCGGCCATTGCCGTTTTTCTTGTTGATAAAAACACAGGGAAATATCTGGATGCCAACCCAGCAGCCGAAGCACTCACTGGTAGGACAAAAAATGAAATTCTTGCTCTCACTACACATGATATTACTCCCGAACTTGCTCAGGATCGTTTATGCAAGATTGGCGATGAAAGCTCTTCAATAAACATGTCTCTTGTCAAATATTTCCGGCCAGATGGCAGCAGTAGAGATGCAATCTTAAACGCTGTCCCTCTGGATGACAATCTGGCAATGGGTCTTTCACAGGATATTACCGATCTAAAAAAAGCCGAGGATGAACGTTCAAAACTAGAAGCCCGTTTAAGACACGCCGAAAAAATGGAAGCAATAGGTACTATGGCAGGCGGGGTTGCCCATGATCTTAACAACATTCTCGCGGGAATCGTCAGCTACCCGGAAATGATACGAAATCAGCTTCCCATTGACAGTACGCTTATTGCTCCATTGCAAACAATGGAAGAAGCCGGGAAACGAGCTGCAACAGTTGTTGAAGACCTGCTTACCTTATCCCGAAATGCGGCTGCGGCAAAACAGACAACTGACCTTCATCTGCTGATAACGGATCTTATTGATTCTCCTGAATGGCAAACCATTGCAAACCGGCACAATCATGTGGGATTAAATATCTCTTTGGGTGCTCAACAGTTCTTTGTCAACTGTTCACCGGTTCATCTCAAAAAAAGTATCATGAACTTACTGCACAATGCCTTTGAAGCAACCTCCCCTGAGGGATATGTCAGTCTCTCAACAGTAAATCGCTCTGCAGTTGTTTA
>CAZWVC010000093.1:0-2184 GCA_964637245.1 uncultured Desulfocapsaceae bacterium | reverse complement strand
ATGAAGAGCAGGCAGCCTCTCATGACATTACCATTACGATTCGTGATGACGGCCCAGGTATATCTGAAGAAAACCTTGAGCACATTTTTGAACCATTTTACACAACAAAGAGAATGGGAAGAAGTGGTACCGGGCTTGGCTTATCTGTCGTCTGGAATACCATCGCGGAGCATGATGGAACTATAACGGTAAGAAATGGTGCCCCCGGAGCAATATTTGAGATATTCCTCCCCACAATTACTCATGAAATTGAAATCGAAACTAAAGATCAAAAATCAATATTGGAAAGATATAAGGGAAAGGGCACCATTCTGGTTGTGGATGACGAAGCACCTCTACGTATTATCGCCACTGGCATGATTGAAATGTTTGGATATTCTGTCAAAGCAGTTAGCAGTGGTGAAGAAGCCGTGGCTTATCTCAAAAACCATCACACTGATCTTGTTTTTCTCGATATGATTCTTGGAGAGGGCATGAATGGTTACGAGACATATATGAAAATCTTAAAGCACTGCCCGCAACAAAAAGCCGTTATTGTCAGTGGATATAGCACCAGTGAGGAAATTGATAAGACAATGAAATTGGGGGCACTATCAATCATTAAAAAGCCATATTCACTGGAAAATATTGGTAAGGCAATGCACAACTATTTAATGACTGATCACATAGTCAACTAAGATCTGCTCTGTTCCTCATCAATTCTCTGTAGACCTTTCATCAGCACCGCCATAAAGTCACCAATAGGTGGCAGTTTACTCAGCTCTTCCGGTAAGTTCTTGGTGTAAGTGAAATGGCCATCCTGCTCGCCGATCATTGTAAATATTGCCTCTTGGTTACGCAGTTCTCGATAGCGGGCATGAACGATCTGACCATCTTTGAAAATAACATAGGCTTTACCTTGAGCTAGAACAAGTTCAATCATCCCGGTCTTCTGAGCAGAATTTATCAGCTGGAAGAGGTCTACCATTGATATCTCAGAAAGTTCTCCACTCATTCCCGAAGTAATATTGCCCGAACGCAAAGCCATTGTCTGCGCCCGCTCAACCAGCATCTTAAAAATGAAAACCTGCAATATCGGATACTTTACGATAGCCTGACGGAAATTCTTGACACTTAACATGGCAAGATGAGATGGTTCTACGGTTTGCACCGTATTATTGGTAGGCTCACCCGAAAGCAGACTCATCTCTCCAAATATCTCGCCAGCGCCCATCTCTGCTATTTTGGTCCCGTCGTCAGCGATCACGGCCACTCGGCCCTGGAGGAGGATGTATAGGTTGCTGGCAGGTTCCCCCTTTTTAATGATAATTTTGTCATTGGGAAATTTTTTCAATTCAAGTAACAAAGTAAGATCGCTTAAGGCATCATCTTCCAAAGGTTCAAATATTGAAAGCTTTCTGAGAACACCAAAAAATTGGTCAAGATGTTTTCTGCGCCTTCTTTCCTCAGCCTCATTGAGCAACTTCATCTGCAAAGTTGCGTAATCCTTCTCCTTCTTGAACTCAAAATGAATAAGACCATCGCAGCCACCACAGTTAAACGCTGCTTTTTGATGACCAAATTTTGAGAAACCGCCAAAGCTGTCACGCGCTGTAACCAGTTTGATAATCTCCTCGGTTAAGTAAAGACATCCCGGTTTGAAGGATGAGACTGACAGACTGTAATTTTCAATCTTGATTTCCTGACCAACATTATAGATCGGGCAACCGCGCTCCTGAGTAACGATGAAAATGGCATCACGAAATTGATTAACTTGTTTCTTCACGTTCTATCCATTGAATAGTTCATATAGCTTCTCATCATATCGATTTCATCACAATGTAGCAGATAACATGCCTAACTCTTTCAGGATACGTTTTTCTCACAAAGAGTTCAAGATAAAGTGCATATGGACAATTAAGGTGAGATTATTATGCTAATAGCTGAGAAGTAACATATCGATCAAAATGGTAGTTTTGGGATGGGAACTAACTAAAAGGTAGTCTCAACTCGTGAAATATTCATACTAGCCAGGAAATTACTGCACATGAGATGACATAGATGACATTTAGACCAAATCTCAAAGAGATAGAAAAATCATACTTCGGTGTTTTGAAGAACTGGAAGGCGATTGACGATCAACTGGATAGACAAAAAATCGGCAGGAAGGATACACCTTTTGATAAAAACTTGATGGAAAACCTC
>CAZWVC010000092.1:0-13329 GCA_964637245.1 uncultured Desulfocapsaceae bacterium | reverse complement strand
CTAAAAAAAGCCGAAGAGCTTGCTTCGAAACCATCACGGGTAAAGCGTTTAGATACAGAAACCATGCGATGGGTGTGAATTTTCTTCTTCAAATTTTCCGATATGGCCAGCCTCCATATCTATGATGTAAACAGCTGAATTCAATTTTTTGCTGAGGGGAGGATATTATTATGAAAACTGAAGCAGAAAAAGCGTTTTTACAAGGCTTAAAAGATTTAACGGTTAAAACTGGTATATCAATAGCTGGATGCGGATGTTGTGGCAGCCCTTATCTTGTGGAGATTAATAAAGAATATTTGGAAGATGATGCGCGATACGGATATGGAAATGCGGATGAAATAACCTGGTTACCCTCATCTAATCAATGGGATTGGGAAAGTTACAAAGGCTCAATCTTTTATTAAATATGGGGGAATAAGCGTATCTGAACAATCGGAGACTGAGCAAGAAAATCCGATTCTCCTTTATATGTAACCTCATGGCATAAGTTTCATGATAGAATAGAATGACAGGAAGAGAGTACTCGCATTTTACATCCCTAAAAATTAATAACACATTTTTTTGCTATGATATCAGGAGAGTTATGGGGTACCAACAGTTGCATTAAACATCTGATTTGGTCCCATGGCTTGCTCTAAGTAAGACTATAGTTAGACGCGTAATATCCGTCGAAAACTTAGAGGTTATCTATAATCGCATTAAAGGTCTGACTTGGCCGTATGGCTCGTTCAGCTAGAGTATCATCGGGCTTATAATATCCGCCAATGTCAACTGGCATACCTTGAGCACTATCGAGTTCTTCAATAATTATGGCTTCATTATCAGCCAGTTTTTGAGCTATTTTAGAGAACCGCTGTTGTAGTTCATTGTTATGCTCCTGCGCAGCCAGAGCCTCTGCCCAGTAGAGCGCCAGGTAATAATGACTACCACGGTTATCCAACTCATGAACTTTGCGTAATGGTGCCTTGCCCAACTCCAGATGTTTTTCAATGGCCTGATCTAGTGTTTTGCTCAGCAGCCTTGCCTGCTCATTGCCAAAGGTATTGGCAAGATGCTCAAAAGATGCAACCAAAGCACAAAACTCACCCAGAGAATTCCAACGTAAATGCCCTTCATGGAGAAATTGCTGGACATGTTTAGGGGCAGATCCTCCTGCACCAGTTTCAAATAGTCCACCACCATTCATTAGAGGGACAATGGAGAGCATTTTAGCACTCGTGCCTAACTCAAGAATAGGAAACAAATCGGTGAGACAATCCCGCAACACATTACCGGTTACTGCAATTGTGTTTTTCCCGTCTCTCACCCTTGCCAGACTGTACTTCATGGCTTCAACAGGAGCAAGGATCTTTATCTCAAGTCCCGTGGTATCGTGCTTTAAAAGATAATGATTTACTTTGGTGATCAACTCACGATCGTGGGCACGTTTATCATCAAGCCAGAAAATAGCTGGTTCATCTGCTAATCTAGCACGATTTACGGCCAATTTGACCCAGTCCTGTATAGCTGCATCCTTTGCCTGACACATCCTGAAAATATCACCTTTTTCAACATGCTGCCCAAGAAGAATATTGCCCTTTTCATCAACAACTCGAATAACTCCTTTGCCTTCAGCCTCAAAAGTTTTGTCATGAGATCCATATTCCTCTGCTTTTTGGGCCATGAGTCCGACATTGGCAACACTTCCCATGGTAGCCGGATCAAAAGCCCCCTTATACTGGCAATCCTCGACAACTTCTTGATACATGGTAGCGTAGCTACTGTCAGGAATTAAGGCAATTGTATCATGTAATGCATCATCAGGTCCCCACATGCGTCCACCATCTCTAATCATCACAGGCATGGAGGCATCAATAATAACATTATTGGGGACATGAAGGTTGGTTATCCCTTTGCTGGAATCAACCATCGCTAGCTGAGGTCGTGTAGTATAGACAGCCTCAATATCCTTTTTTATCTCATTCTGTTTATCCTGAGACAAACTTTCCAGCTTTTCATAGACATCCCCAATACCATGATCGACATTAACCCCTAATTCATCAAACATATCTCCATATTTTGCAAAGACATCTTTGTAGTAAACTGATACGCAATGACCAAAAATGATGGGATCGGAAACCTTCATCATCGTCGCTTTTAAATGAAGTGAAATTAAAATCTCATCTTCCTTTGCTTTCAGCATCTGCTCTTCATAAAAGACATGCAAAGCTTGCACATTCATCACTGCGCTATCTATAACCTCCCCCTCAAGTAAAGCTAGATTATCTTTGAGCAAGTTAACATCTCCATTTTCATCAACAAATTCAATCTTTACTTGGGTTGCATAGTCAACAGTAATTGATTTTTCGCTTGCATAAAAATTCTTCTGATCCATGTGAGCTACCCTGGTTTTTGAATTTGCAGGCCATGGTTTCATCATGGTATGTGGGTGTGTTTGACCAAACCTTTTCACTGAATGAGCAGCTCTCCTATCAGAGTTACCTTCTCGCAACACCGGGTTCACGGCACTACCCAATACCACAGCAAACCTTTGTTGCAGTGCCCGCTCATCATCTGTTTTGGGGTCTTCCGGATAGTCTGGTATTTTATATCCCTTGGCTTTGAGCTCTTGTATAGCTCCTTTCAGTTGAGGGATGCTTGCACTTATATTGGGAAGTTTGACAATATTGGCATATGGTTTCTGAGCAAGCTCTCCTAATTGACATAAGCAATCTGGTATTTTCTGCTCATCACTGAGCAATTCAGGGAAATTAGCGAGGATTCTTCCAGCCAAAGAAATATCCCAAGTTTCAAATTCTATCCCTGTTCCTCTGGTAAATGCCTGCAAAATAGGAAGCAAAGAATATGTTGCCAAGGCAGGAGCTTCATCGATTTTTGTATAAATAATTTTAGTCTGTTGGCTGGTCATAGTTGATCTCAATGTAAAGGTGTAGCCCGTCAGGTTAGCAGAGGCTAAATTTAGCCTACTCTACGCTGTAATGCTAATCGACCCGACGGGTTCAACAAAAATAGCTGTTATATATCAAACTGCAGAAGAAACACAGGATTAAATCACTACATGTCCTATTACAATCACCATAATTCTGGAAATCGCATAATGTATCGTATTTTCTTCTGTTAATCGACTGTTTTCAACGCAAAAAGCCCAATAAGGGCACATTTTATGTCCAACACGAATAGTATAAATCAAAGGTAGTTGCCAAAATGCAGCAATTAATTGAAAGAAATTAATACATCATTGAAGATTCTCAATCATTGTTGTGATATCGACCGATATTTTCACATTGATTTGCTCTAACCTGAATATTCATGGGTTGAGATAACTTGCTAGCAGGGGAGACTGGCGAAAGGCAGATAAGCACCCTTAAATTTGGGCATAAACTCCAACATCGATATTTATGTCTGCATCTCGCAAAAACGTTGTGGAGATAAGCGAATGCAGTGAGACTTCGATAGCGAGCAATTTCGATCCACCGAAGGCTGAAAATCGCGGGATTGAGGATCTTGCAGTTATGGTTATAAAGTGTACCTTTAATAGTTGCCTTAAAATTGTATAACGTTCTGAAATGAATATCTAATTTAAAACTCGATCATTATTTTCATGAGATATGAAGGCTAGCGGTCGAGAGCATTTAACCATACAGCTCAAAACGATGGGGTAAAGATACTATCATTGCTGAACAAGGTTATTAAATTGACAACGATCTTGGAAGGCTCCTATATTTAGGTATATTAAAACAAATTTGATTTAAGAATGAGATCTGATTGAATAACAATACCAACAAGCTCACCGCAATCTTCAACCGGTACCCTGCGAATACCAACCCTATTCATCAGCCTCGCCACATAACGGATATCCATATCAGAAGTAACAGTGATGATAGGTTTTGACATTATTTCATATACATGTACGGCCTCCGGTTGATTATCGGCAATTATCACACCCCGAACCATATCTTGAGCAACAATCAGACCCCAGGCATCGTCCACCGAGCGTTTCTCAACAATAAGAGTGGTCACCTTTTCTTCTCTCATCTTCTCAGCAGCTTCCTTAACTGTAGCTATTCCATCAATATAATGAATAGTACTCCTCATGACATCTTTTACCCTGACAATAGGCAATCCAGTTGCGGTCATTTTCTATATTCTCCCAATTCAGTTAAAAATACTGATTTCTTACCTCATCCTTAAATCGTTCAATCTGGCTCTCTAACCCGACAACCTTATCAACCGGTAAGACGAATGCAATTCCAGTTCCCGGTTTATCAAACTGCCCGGCTTTACCAACCGCCTCCAGAATCGGATCCACCAAGTGTTCCTCTATTAAGAACATGATGATATCAGTCTGAGCTTCAAGCGAGAGACCGAAAAAGGTTTTAGCTTCACGTATCCCCGTACCGCGGGCAGGAATTATCGTTGCACCAGTTGCTCCTGCTTTTTTACCAGCATCAACAACAACATCAGAAATATCTGTTTTCACACTTGCAAGTATCACTTTAAACCGCATATCAAGTCTCCCTGGATCTTATTTTACTGCGCCGACGACTTTTCCAAGCAGCATGCTGAGAATATCCCAATACTGATATTATGGGAAAAAGACTGGCAAAAGCTATGAGCCCAAAACCATCTATGGCGGGATCTCGACCGGGAACCGCCTCGGACAGTCCAAGTCCCAGTGCTGCAACAATCGGTACAGTTACAGTTGAGGTGGTCACCCCGCCGGAATCATATGCCAATGCTATGATTTGCTTAGGTGCAAAAATCGTCTGTACTATTACTATAACATACCCTGCCAATATATACATATAGAGGGGTGAACCATGTACTATGCGAAATGTCCCAAGGGCAATGCCTACGGCGACTCCAATGGCTACAGATATGCGCAAGCCGAATTTATTTATAGTGCCTGCCGAGACCTCATGAGCCTTATAGGCTACGGCCATCAGGGATGGTTCTGCAATTGTTGTGGCAAATCCTATGAGTGCTGCAAAGAGGTATATCCAGCCATATGCAGTCCAGGATGAGACAGGTGCACTATTTTTAACACCCGTAAGAAATTCCGGATCACTCAACTGGGCGGCCATGGTACTTCCCAGAGGAAACAGAGCCAGATCAAGACCTATGAGAAAAAGTGCAAGACCAACGATCACATAAACCACACCCACCGCTACCCTGCTGAACCTCGGAATAGGCTGGCGCAGAACGAAAAGCTGGAAACCTATTATTATTGCCAGAATGGGCAGCACATCTCGACCGGTTATGAAGAGAGTTGCGAAAAAGTCACTTAAGAGTTGTTGCATAGTCAATCTCTACCCATATATCAAAATACCGTATCCCATAACAAAAACCATAGGCAGCAATGAAGCAAAAGCGATGAGTCCAAAGCCATCAAGCAATGGATTTCTGCCCCTTATAATCGAAGCAAGACCAACTCCAAGTGCTGCCACTAAAGGAACGGTTACTGTTGAGGTAGTAACACCGCCAGCATCATAAGCTATACCTATAATTTCCGCAGGAGCAAATATAGTCATCAGCATGACGAGTATATACCCACCAATAATCAAGTAATGGATCGGCCAACCACGAATGATCCTCAGGGTTCCTATTAAGATTGCAATACCAACGGATACGGCAACAGTGAAACGCAAGCCCAATGCATACGAATTAATTGAAGATTCCGCAGTATCAATTAAGTTGCTGGCAGCAGCAATATCTGCAGATTCTTTGGCAATGGCAATGAGTGCTGGTTCAGCGATCGTTGTGGAAAATCCAAGCAAAAATGAAAAAAGCAAAAGCCACAGCAAACTCCCCTTACGTGCCAATGCTTGAGCAAGCGCTTCACCTATGGGAAAAAGGGCCATTTCCAGTCCTTGGACAAACAAGCTGAGGCCGATAACAACAAGGAAGGAACCAATGATAACTTCAGTAAAGTTTGGCAGTGGCTGGCGAATAACAATAAGCTGAAAAAAACCAATGACCAGGACAATGGGCAGTAAATCCCTGAAGGAATCCCAAAGCTTCTGCAGGGCCAGCAATATAATGGTTTTCAGGGTATAGAGTTTGCTTGTCATTTCATCGCTTAGCAGAAGAATTGAGTAGTACCAGATAGCCCATTACCGCACAAATAAACGATCCGCTCATGATTCCAATCTTAGCATATTCCAGATAGGCAGGTACAGCAAAAGATAGGTTGGATATAAAAAGTGACATGGTAAAGCCTACACCACCAAGACAGCTAGCACCAAAAACTTGACGCCAATTCACTCCCTGGATAAGGTCGGTTTTCAGCAGTTTAGTGGTCAGGTAAGTAAAGGTAAAAATACCGATTGGCTTACCCAAGGCAAGCCCCAAAGCAACCCCCAGGGTAACCGGATGCAACAAGGCAACTGATATATCGATGGAGTTCAATACAACCCCCGCATTGGCGAGAGCAAATAGTGGCAACACCAGAAAACCAACCCAGGAGGATAAATTATGCTCCAACCGCTGCAACGGGGTTGCGACTTGTTTACAGGCAAGCTCAATATCCTGAACCGCCCGTAAGTGATTTTGATTGACCATTATGGATTTTTCGCAATCTCCATCACTACAACGGATTTCAGTCAATCTTTCCTGCACCATCTTCAAAAATATATCGGTGTTGTATTTTCCCTCAGCAGGAATAAATATAGCCACGATTACACCTGCAATCGTAGCATGCAGACCAGCATGGGACACGGCAAACCAGAGCATGATGCCCAACACAAAATAGGGCAGGGTGTTTAAAATCCAGAGACGATTGAGTATGTAGAATCCCCCTATTATGGCAAGCGCTGCCAATAGATAATCCATATGAATCGACGGTGTATAAAAAATGGCAATGACTAAAATTGCTCCTAAGTCATCTGCAATGGCAAAGGCCGTGAGAAAGAGGCGCAGACCAAAGGGTACTCTTTTCCCCAAAGTGCTCAACACCGCAAGGGAGAAGGCAATATCCGTTGCCATAGGAATGCCCCAACCGGAGACACTGTCGCTTCCCATATTAAAAAAAACATAGATCAAAGCAGGCACTATCATTCCACCCAGAGCTGCACCAATAGGCAAGGCTGCTCTTTTGGCATCTGAAAGACCGCCTACCAACATCTCCCGTTTTATCTCAAGACCTACGGTAAGAAAGAAAATAGTCATCAGAGCTTCATTAACCCAGTGCACAAGTGAATGGGTGAGAGCAAAACCAGGAACTCCGATGGTCAATTCCTGATGCCAGAAATGGAGATAGCCCTCTGAGTCAATATTTGACCAGAGAAAAGCCACTACTGCAGCAAAGAAAAGGAGAAAACCGCTTTGTGATATCTTGGTGTAAAAATATTGAAAAGCACTGGTCTTTAATATTTTGGAAACAACATAGACTGGGTTTGCCAGTTTATTAATTTTCGTTTCTATCTGCTTAGTCGGATCCATTTCACCATCTATCTGATAGTTCATTCTTCGCAGCCTTAGATGATTAAGCGCTGTTTCTACTACTTCTTGAGCTAATATCTGTTGCCGTAATAATTGTAGCTTATCCTCTCATAAAGCAGCGTGTCTTTAGCGTGTCCAGGTTTTTCTTCAGCGGGAGAGCCTATGGCTACTATGGCCTCTACCTCCATTCCTGCTTTAAGTTTGAGTAGCTTTGCAACATACTCACTGGCTGATAGGTTGTCATCATGCTGACGTAAACGAATTTGTACCCAGCAGCTCCCCAGTTTGAGATCTTCAGCAGCAAGATGGAGCAAAATTGCGGCAATGGAGCAATCCTCGACCCAAACATCACATTTTTCTGGATCAGCGCAAATCACAATGGCAAGGGGAGCATTTTTAAGAAAGGCTGCACCATGGGGCTTGGCCTTAGCAAGAGCTGCAATGGTTTCCTTATCATCAACTACAATAAATTCCCACGGATTGAGGCTGCGTGATGATGGTGAACGCAGCACAGCTTCCAGAAGAGAGTCTATCTTTTCCTGCTCAATTGCATGCGGAAGAAACTGCCTGATTGACCTCCTTTTCTGCAGAAGATGAATAAACATCGCGGCTCCTGTATAAATAAGAATGTTGTATAGTTATGCAGTCAGGTTAAGACTATGATCTAATCATATTTTTGGGGTCGCACAAGCAAAAAGAGAATATTGAAGAACAATTAAACTGCACCGCGGAATTCTGCAGTTCAAGTTTGATGATGACTGAGTGTAATAAAATGAGAGTAATAGCTCACCCTATTTATCTTGATTATCTACTGAACCTTTCAAGTTATTTTGAGGTATTGAGTGTATTAACAAAATCCAGAATCTTCATATCCTGCAGAAGTATGTGTTCGGCGAACCAGTTTTTGATTTTGTCCATTATTTCAGTATTGAGAATAATGGTTCCTTTTTGGTGCTCACGGCATAGTTGATAAATCTCATTGCGAAAGTCCTTGTGCTGCCGCCAATGCTTTTCAGTTTCAGGATAACCAATACTACGCATATATTCCTCTTCATAACTGAAGTGGTAGTCAACGTAATCTGACATTTGTTGAAGGATATCCATTTTTATCGACCTCAACTTATCTATATCATCTCCCCCCAGCACTTTACCGAGCTTATTATATAGATATATCCATTGCTTATGTTGGCCATCTATCTCTTCATTGCCGACTGAATACGATTCATCCCATTCAAAATTCACTGCATACCTCCCACGACCCATCAAATTTCGTATTAGGTTTGTTGTTAAATTCTTTCCTCAAAATTTATGTTATCATACCGTTGTGATATACCCACAAATAAAAATCGGAAGAAAAGTTAGAACTCCTCTTCCGATTACTTTTTGCTATGGCCGGATAAACACATTATCCAATTATCAAAGGAATATACTACTCTCGATTTAGTAAAAAGGGTTTGGAATATATTTTTTGCCATCAAAGCTTGTGAAGAAGATGTTTGGCGGCTTTGGTAATCCAGCAATTTTCCAGGCCACCATTGGATTTACAAATTCTTCGTTAATGCAATCTTTTGATCGATTTCCCGCCTGCCTGCAAATTTTCCCTAAAATTGGAAACGATTGAAATTTTTGATAATGCTCCCGAAGAAATTTAACAATTGCCAATTTTTCTTCATCAAGCTGTTCAATTCCTTCATGCTCTGCCAGCATTCGGGCTACATCTTCATCCCAAACCTGCGAATCACCAAGAAACCCTTCTTCATCCAACACAACCGTCTTATTTCCTGAAGCTAATATAGTCATAGTGCACCTCCACTAAAAACTCAATTATGTGAACTTCTGCTAGAGATAACGCTAAACCTTATGCTCTACAAGAGCTAAAAACATCGCATCTCTCAAAGATTCTGATAATACAATAGGTAATTTCGGTTCATTATCAAGTTGCCGAAAGTTGCGATAGAAGTGTTTCACTGGGCATTTTATGAGACATTCACTAACCCGGATATTGCACAATGCTGTAGGGTATTAGATTTTTCTATGATCATTGAATTATTTATGAAATATTCAGAGCAATAATCAATGATCAATACCCATGCTTATTTATGCTAAGTCGGGAAAGAATACATTAGTAACAAGCTCCGTTGATCTCCTGTGGATAGAAGGAATTCTTATACTCTATAGCTATCTTTCCAGTGATTTTTGGTTCTGAAATCTATTTTATCACCAATAATCATTGAAAGTGGATCGAGTAGCTCTATGTTTTTGCCATAACACATTAAATTCCAATCAAATTTATCTGCGGATATCCGCCGATCTGCCTGCATCAATGAAATATGTAGGTGCGCTGGCATTCTATTTTTTCTGCCGGTTGTATCAGCAACCGTGGCAATCACCTCGCCTTGCACTAGCATATCACCTTTCTGTAGATCCTTTAGAGGAACTATATGGGCATAAATTGAAAGGAATCGCGAAACGCAATCATAGCCATGATCGAGAAATACGGTCTGTCCCAGATAATCATCACAGATGGTCATGACCCTGCCATCAGCCATTACCGGAACCTTGAAATCCGGGGTGACGTAATGCTCCTTGCATGCTGAATCGAGGTAATAGCAAAAATCGATTCCTTCATGAAGAGTTGGCCGAACACCCTTATCTGGCCACCACTTTACCTGACTGCGATATTCCATACCTGGATAAAGGATAAAATAAGTTAAATTACTAAGTATCGTGTTATTTTCTTCAAGAACCTGTAAGTATGGAAAGTGTGTTTTCATGGAAGAATCAGTATCTACATGCTCGCAGGCATATACCCACCTGTAGTGTAACCAGATGGACTAGATGCCCAAGGGATTAATTTCTTAAATACCTGTCATGCCAAACAGAGTTTTTCAATCCGCCTTAAAGCGACGTAACAGACAGGCAAGTAAAATATTGCCCACCAGGGCATATCAAATGATAAGCGACAACTATTATCATCAAGTCTGATGGTGGAATGTCCAGTTGCCCTTACCGTTCCGATACGCCAGCTCCAATGATGCGGTTCATCAAAGCTGATAATAGCAAAAGGCACCCAAAAACCGGCTACCGTTTTTACCCGTCCCCTACATCCCGCCATAATATACTGCTGAGGACAATCAACGGCAACCACTGAAGGTCCCCAGACACTCCACATTGCTGTATCGACGAGGATATCCCATACTTGTTGATTGGATGCGGAAATTCTCCGGTGTATACTCAATCTACCATTCTCATATGAAATCATCATCTCACTGGCAATAAACCTTCTTTTTTATAATTGACATAATCCTCCTGCTATAGGGAGGAGGGACTCAACTAAATCATAAACAATCATAGTTATGCTGAAATAGTAGCACAAGTATGTCATTACCTTGATAGACTTTTCTAAGAAGAAAAAAACTGCTAGTCTGCATATTTCATAGGTCAAGAAAGCTTGCTAGCAGTGGAGACTAGCGAAGTGCTATACTTATGTATGCATTTCGCTTGAACGACGTGGAGATAAGCGAACGCAGTGAGACTTTGATAGTGAGTTTTCCCGATCATTCGGAGGGTTAAAATCGCGGGATTGGGGACGGTGCAGCTATGATTACAAAGTGTATCTCTAGAATTAGCCAAAAGAATTACATAACATTCTGAAATAATTATTTAATTTTTGAATAGATCATTATTTTAATGAAATATGCAGGCTGGAAGAAATGATGATTACAATAGGAAATATGATATTTTCACCATAAATACATAGCTGATATTGAAGGTGAAAAAATATGACTTCCAATATTTTCAACAACAATTGATTATGGCCATGATATCTGACAACATAGACATACAGCAGTTTGGCAAACTCACGGTTTATGATGATTCGGCTGCCTCAATCCAGCTTTCATCACTATGGGAAAATGGTACCGCGGTTTTAATTTTTATCAGACACTTCGGCTGAATCCTCTGTCGTCAGCAGGTTGCTGATTTAGCTGCAAACCTGGAAGCTTTCCTTGCGAAAAAGTGTGCTTTAGCTGTTATAAGCTCAGGAGACACATCATATATTGAAGAATTCAGGAGGGTTACTGGTTTTACTGGAAAGATTTTTACCGATCCCACCCGCCAGTCATTCAAGTTACTCAATCTGACCAGCAGCGTGAGTGGATTACTTAACCTTAAGACGCTGGCTAAAGGTTTTACCGCACTGCGTGAGGGAGTCAAGCCTGGTTTACTGCAGGGTAGCGCATTACAACTTGGCGGTGCAGTGATCGTCTCTCAAGAGGATTATTTATGTTACTATTTTAAGAGTTCTGAGGCAGGAGATTATCCCCCGATATCAGAGATGCTCGCAGCACTCGATTAACTTCTATAATTTATTGATTCAAATGCCTGATTATCCTCAGAATAATAGAATACAGATAATTTTTACCGATCTCGATGGTACGCTATTAAATTCTGAGCAAACAATAAGTCCGGTTAACCTGCAGTGTCTTCAAAAACTTGGCAGGCAAAATATTATCAGGGTAATCGCTACGGGAAGATCACTCTATTCCTTTAAGAAATTGTTTAAATGTACTATTCCCATGGATTATTTGATCTTCTCCACTGGTGCAGGAGTTTTGAATCTGCATTCAGAAGAACTCCTCCATTCATCTTCGTTAACCCGGTATGAAATTCAGCATATCACCTCATATCTGATTGAATGTAACGCTGATTTTATGGTACACCATGCTGTACCCCACAATCACCACTTCACCTTTTTTAATTCCGGCGATGCCAACCCTGATTTTCGCAGCAGGATAGAGCTTTACCAAAATTATGCCAACAAGTTTAACACGCTAGATGATCTACCTTCTACCTCTGCCCAAATCATTGCTATATTTCCTAATGACCTGACCCGGTTTAATGAAGTGAAAGCTGGACTTTCTGATTACCAGTTGACTAGAACTACCTCGCCACTTGATGGCAGATCTACCTGGTTGGAAATTTTTCCAAAACGTGTATCAAAAGGAACTGGTGCAGAATGGTTGTGTAATCACCTCCGGGTAGACCACAGCTCTACTCTGGGGATTGGCAATGACTACAACGACTTGAGCTTACTTCATTTTACAGAACATAGCTTCGTAGTTGCCAATGCACCCCTCGAACTGAAAGAGACATTTCAAACAACCCGTTCAAACAATGAGAACGGTTTTTACCATGCGGCAAATCAGGTTATGATCGATATCTCTGTATAAAGCTAACCTATCAAAAAGTGCAGAGCTGTAGAGTTATTTTTTTGCTCTTGCCCGCAGGGCACACTCATATGACCTGCTAGCCCAGATCTTTGCCTCCAACTGATCATCAAAGATCTCTTCAGGAGCCTGATAATACGACATTTTCACGAGCTTATCCCCTTTTGGATACTCAAACGGAGGAAGATCCTGCTGCGTAAAAAAGTCAATATTCTCGCCATCTGCTTTGAGATAGAGAATATCATCGGCAATCAGGCCAAACATTATACCGCTATGATATACGCCGTAGCCGCCAAACATTTTTCGGCATGATATTTCTCCAAATTCTGCAAAAACATCGGCAAGATAATCTTTAAAATCACTCATTGTTACTCAGCATACCCATGTTTGTTAGATAGCGTCTGTCCATAAATGGCTGATTTCGAATAAATCATCTCATCAATGGGCAGGCACTAGATATGCGGTGGTGGAACACTCTTGCCTTCCTGGTCAATTTCCAGATTCTGGATTTCCACCTTCTCCCGCAATCTCTGTAATTCCAACTCAAATTTATCCAGCTGTTGTTGCTGCGTGATAACTACCTCATTCAGCTTCTCCAGGGTGTAATCCTGATATTCCAGCTTTTCTTCTAATGCAACCAAACGTTGTTCTACATTTCCAG
>CAZWVC010000091.1:0-13343 GCA_964637245.1 uncultured Desulfocapsaceae bacterium | reverse complement strand
ACGACATGATCAAAGGTACATACACTCTGGGGGGAAGGGTACTCTGCACTCTTCAAGGTTACGATGATTCCTGACATTTTCTACACTCTGTCACTTCAAAGATTTCATCCCGGACTACCCACTTAACATTTACATCCCATAACTGCATACCAAAACAAGCTTTCTGTTGACGTTGACTTGCTGGTCGCGGGTCCTGTTGCAGAACCTGTTCTATAATTCCTGCTAAATCTTTTCCTGTTTTCTGGTGATAATCGAGGCAAAATGAGGATGCAGCATCGGTAAAGCTTACCTCCATGGCACAAATTCCCCGAGCGGAAAAGCCAGCATGTGCCTTTTCCTGAACATCGGCAAATGGCACATAGGGCTTTATATCAAAAACCGGTGTACCATTGAGAAAATCTCCCCCCTCCACTTGAAGCTGTGTTGTGGCACCTGCGTGAGTGATTGAAAGGAGTTTAACAGCTGAAATGCCAATATGATTTGGTCTGTGGGGGCTTCGACTAGCAAAAACCCCAACCCGCTGCTGGCCGCCAAGCCCCGGTGGTCGGACAGTTGTTTTCCAACCTTCCTGTATCACTTTATTAAA
This sequence comes from uncultured Desulfocapsaceae bacterium, assembly GCA_964637245.1. Classification (GTDB taxonomy): domain Bacteria; phylum Desulfobacterota; class Desulfobulbia; order Desulfobulbales; family Desulfocapsaceae; genus Desulfopila_A. Next base: position 12,757 of record CAZWVC010000091.1, on the reverse strand, counting down.
CTGAAAAATCACCCAGATATGGGAAAACTGCCCCAACTCTCTAAACATCTCTATACGATCATAAGGGGCAATCATTTCTATCGTGGCAATGGCCTTGGTTACCAATCCAGGTTGCCGTGGAATTCCAAATTTTTCAGCATAACATGAATGGATCCGCGCAATAGGGATAATCTCAACCTTCTCCTGAGAGAAAAACTTATCATTCATAAACCACCATTTATTATTTTTTCGAAAATCGTGTTATTTTTCTTGCTTGACAACACTACACCTCCCTACTAATGTAACACGTATTGTAAAATTGTGTTACTGGCGTTTTTCTCTTTGGCAAACATCCAACTTCACTTAGTCACCGATCACACCTATGCATGTATCTGAAGGTATATTAAGTGCTCCAGTTCTTATAAGCAGTGGTGTTGCTGCTATTGCCTGCACCACCTATGGATTGAAAAGGCTGAATTTTGACAAAATCATGAATGTGTCACTTTTAACAGCCACCTTTTTTGTGGCTTCACTTATTCATGTGCCCTTGGGCCCTGGCTCAATTCATTTGGTCCTCAACGGTTTACTGGGTGTCATTCTTGGCTGGGCAAGTTTTCCCGCAATCGTTGCCGCTCTTCTTCTGCAAGCACTTTTCTTTCAGTATGGTGGTATCACAGTTTTGGGAATAAACACCATGATCATGGCTTTACCTGCGATTATCATTTACCACTTGGTAAGACCATGGCTTCAAGTAAATGGCAAGAAAAGGGCTATAGCCGCCTTTTTCGGTGGATTTTTGGCAATTCTGCTTTCCTCCCTACTCATGGCTCTTGCCCTGGTCGGCAGCGATAAAGGTTTTTTAAAAAGCGCAGCGCTTATTCTGGCTGCTCATCTACCGCTGATGTTCATTGAAGGGTTCATCACCATGTCCATAATCCTGTTCGTTGCCAAAGTTCAACCAGATTTTCTTCAGGAGAACACCTCATGAATATCCTGCAAAACCTGCTTCAGTTCTTCGTGATAGCTGCACTGGTATTTATCTCCACTGATGCTGATGCCCACAAGATAAGGGTATTCGCTTATGAAAATGATGGTAGTATTGTTGCAGAAGCTAAATTCAGCAGCGGCAGACCCGCAAAAAAAGTAGAGATAAAAGTCTTGGCCGAGAATCAAGATACTCTCATTTCCGGTGTTACTGACAACAACGGCGAATATCGCTTTTCAGCGGAAGTTATTCGGGAAAATACTGCTGGAAACCTCACTATAACTGTTAATGATGGATCTGGACACCGGGGTACCTGGGAGCTTGAAAAAGCTGATTATCTCGGTGAAAAGACTACCCACCTTCATTCATCGCTATCGAAACCACGGCATTCAGAGGAAAACCAAACCAATATAAAAACACCAGCAGTACCAATAAATTACTCTGCAATTGAACGCATAGTAGAAAAGACAGTGGCGCGTGAAATTGCCCCGATAAAGCAATTATTAACTGAACAAAAGCAAGACACAATTACGCTCCAAGAGATATTAGGTGGATTGGGATATATTCTGGGTTTAGCAGGTATTGCCGCTTACTATTCATCCAAGAAATCAACGAAATGAGGAATGTTCAGATGAAACACTATAAAATATTACTTTATTCTATGCTTGCTCTCCTTCTTTCAGCACCAGTAGCCAATGCTCATTTCGGCATGGTGATCCCTTCAAAAGACATCGTTGACCAGGATCATAAGTTTGTTCAATTACACCTCTCCTTTTCTCATCCTTTTGAGGGTATAGGCATGGATCTGGGTAAACCCCAAAAGTTCTATGCCGTGCATCATGGTAAGGTGATAGATCTTCTTTCTGAACTTGAAAAAACCATCATCATGAATCACCAGGCCTGGCAAATAAAGCAGCCCATTAAACGCCCAGGAGTGTATCATTTTGTCATGGTGCCACAACCCTATTGGGAACCGGCAGAGGACCTCCATATTATTCACTACACCAAAACCACAATAGCTGCATATGGTGAAGCCGAAGGTTGGGATTCTCCAATTGGCTTGCCTATTGAAATAATCCCCAAACTAAGGCCATTTGGCAATTATGCAGGTAACACCTTTACTGGTCAGGTACTCCTAAAAGGCCAACCAGCGGCTGACACCGAGGTTGAAGTTGAGTTCTATAACCAACAGAATAAATACACAAGTCCAAGTGATTACCATATTACTCAAGTGGTGAAAACAGATTCCAACGGTATCTTTCAATTTACCTGCAATCTTCCGGGATGGTGGGGATTTTCTGCCTTGCGCGATGCTGCATACACACTAAATGATCCCAACGGCAATCAAAAAGGCGTTGAAATAGGAGCTGTATTCTGGCTTTATTTTGCCCCGGTTATGGATAAAAGATAGCTATGATCGAAGAGAAATTTGCTCAAGGCAACTCCTTTCTCCATCAGCGAGATCCTCGCTGTAAAATCTTGGCTGCAACTATTTTTGCGATAACCGTCGCACTACTTGATTCATTCACTGCGTTGTATCTATCTCTTGCGGCTGCAATCCTCTTGCTCCTCCTGGCTAAGCTCCCGGCTGGAGACGTTTGCAAAAGATTACTGCTCATCAATGGATTTACGCTATTTCTCTGGCTATCATTGCCGCTCACCTATGGTGGAGAGGCAGTTTATCATTTAGCCAATCACCAGCTAAGTAAACAAGGAGTTCTGCTAGCTGCAGTTATCACCATCAAAACCAACACTATTGTTGCTACCATAATTGCACTGCTTGCCACATCATCCATTGCTGATCTTGGGCACTCCCTTGAAAAATTACACTTCCCCAAAAAACTGTGTTTTATACTGCTTTACTCTTACAGATATGTATTTGTGATCTATCAGGAATATTGCAGATTGCTGAGGGCAGCACAATTGCGTTCGTTTACTCCGGGTACAAATCTGCATACCTACAAAACCTTTGCCTACCTCTTTGGCATGACTCTGGTGAATAGCTATAATAGATCGAACCGTGTCCACCAGGCAATGTTGCTACGTGGTTTTAGTGGTCGTCTGGTTTCCTTGCAACGCTATCATTTTTCCACTGTGGATCTGTTTTTTCTGGTAAGTGTTATAGTTGTGGTAATTACCATTATTGTAATCAATGGCAGGCCTTAAAAAAACCCACTTGTCAAAAGCAGCTCATGAGCTAATTACACGCTGAAAATAAGGAATGAAATCATGGCACCCAGCCCAACTATTAGTTTCTACCTTCTGCGTGGGCTTGCCCGTGAAACTAGGCACTGGGGTATTTTCACGTCTATTCTGGAACAGTCAAATAGCAGTTTTCAGGTAATCCCTCTGGAGATCCCTGGAACTGGATATCTGCGAACAAAAAAGGCTCCCATAAGAGTTAAAGAATATGTGCAAGTAATACGATCCCAATATCTTCGGCATGCTTCAAAGCATCACTACAATATCATCGTTGGTATGTCATTTGGCGGAATGATTGCCACAAGCTGGGCGGCAATCCACCCTCAAGACTTTCAGGCAGCAGTTCTGATAAATACAAGTTGCAATGATTCTGCATTATTAAAGCGTATCTCACCTCAGGGGGTTGTACAACTGCTCCTAGCGGCACTCTGCCCTGGCAATTATGGCAAGGAAAAACGAATTGCTCAGTTAATCTGCAACCTGGCCGATACCAACGAGGTAGCAAAAGAGTGGGCAAGCATCCGTAAGAAATCTCCCGTTTCTCCCATGCAAGCATTCCGTCAACTTTACAGCGCCGCAAAGTTTTGCCTGCCACCGGGAGTCGAAATACCGATACTTCTTCTTTCCAGCAAAAAGGATCGTTTGGTTTCTCCACAATGTTCCGAAGACATTTCCCTGAGAATACCAAGTAAACTCATCTATCATACTCTCGCAGGGCACGACATACCTACTGATGATCCCCAGTGGTGTGTTTCCACCATCAAAAAATGGGTAAATCAACATGCTGTTTCATGAATTTGTTCTCTTGAATGGAGAAGAACTAAAGCGGAGAGTTAAATATGTTATACATGTAAATAATATGACGATCTTACAGCCTTGTTCATCGAAAAATGAAATGAGTGGTTGCACACACTAAAGTAGAGAGAAAACAACTGTGCTGGTGTACATTACCATCTAAAAAAGATAGTGTTGAAAGTAGCAAGAATATCAGCCCAAAGAGCCTCTTTTCATATATCATAGAGGAATATAACAGTCATGGCAAAAACTCATTTTATCGAATTACACCAAATCTGCTATCAGTTCTCAGCCGATTCTCCACCGGTGTTGAATAATCTCGACTTCAAAATAAACGAGGAAAAAATTGGTCTCATCGGTCCAAATGGCTGCGGTAAGACAACCCTGTTTCATATAATAATGGGACTGCTATTCCCGACTGCTGGAAAGCTTATTTATCGGGGTAAAGAACTCTGCAACAAGGATGACTTCAAATCTCTGCGCAGCGAGGTTGGTTTCCTTTTTCAGAGCTCAGACGATCAGCTCTTTTCACCTACTGTTTTGGAGGATGTCGCCTTTGGTCCACTCAATTTGGGACATTCTGTTGATGAGGCTCGAGAAAAATCCGTCGCCACTTTGGAAAAACTTGGGTTGCATGGATTTGAGAATCGTATCACCCATAAATTATCTGGTGGCGAAAAAAAACTCGTTGCGCTTGCAACAATTCTCGCCATGGACCCCAAACTGCTCCTTTTAGACGAACCCACAAACAACCTCGACCTTGACATCCTAACCCGACTAACCGGTATTCTCAATGATCTCAGCTTGCCATATGTAATAATTTCACATGATTGGGATTTTCTTGCCGAAACAACCCATTCACTTTATGCAATGGAAAATGGTCAGCTGCTGAAGTGCAAAGAGGATCACATCCACGAACACCGCCATATTCACTCCTACGGTGATCGCCCTCATCAGCATAAAGATTAAGTAACCGATGAAAACAATAGGCTGTTTTATCTCACCACATGGATATGGGCATGCCACCCGGATTTGTGCTATTTTAGAAGCGCTGAACACCTCTGTAGACTTTGAAGCTCACCTCTACAGCACAGTTGACAAATCTATCTTTTCCCAAGGTAGATTTTGCTATCAACTCCACAAACAGCTTACCGATATAGGTTTTTTCCAAAAGGATGCTTTTCACCTTGATATAGCAAAAACGTGTGATGCACTAAAACGTTTTATTCCCTTTGATGAGAAAGTTATTGATTCACTAGCTGAGAGGTGTGCAGGGCACTCTTTTGTGCTTTGTGACATCAGTGCTTTAGGTATTGCGGTGGCAGCCCGGGCTGGGATTGCTTCAGTCCTGCTTGAAAATTTCACCTGGGATTGGCTCTATGCGCCCTACACACCAAAAAACACACAGCTTCAGTTCTACAGTAACTATCTGAAAAAAATCTATAAAAATGCTGATTATCATATCCAAACAGAGCCTGTATGTCTTCCAGGCCAAGCCGATCTGGTTTGCGCTCCCATCTTTCGAACAGTCCGTGAGCAAGTGGAGCTTGTTAGAAAGAATCTGGAATGCAGTGGTCTGAAAACTGTGCTGATTACCCTCGGCGGAATAGGTTTCAAACCGCAGTTTATGCAAGAGCTACAACACAACCCAAACTATGAATTTATCATCACCGGCCAGGACAAACATGTCAGGATTGGAAACAATGTGTTGCTGCTTGATCGTTCAACCATCCATTATCATCCAGACCTCATTAATCTAGCCGATCTTACTGTTTTCAAGTGCGGATACTCCACCCTTGCAGAATGTTATCAGGTAGGCAAACCTTCTCTTTGCATACGCAGAGAGGGCTTTGCCGAATCAAAGGTTCTTGAATCATTTATTCAGCAGAACATGCGTACCGTTCTAATATCACAACAAGACTTTACTTCTGGAAGATGGCTTGAATTGTTAGATAATATTGATACAACATCACCTGAACCTGCCAAGCAAAATGGTGCTGAAGCAGTTGCCACATTTCTAACTTCCTTGCTCTAGTAGGCACCTCGTACATCTTCCATGACAATTCTCCTGGAATTATGTATATTCAGCGTCATAATGAAGACCCATCCAATTGCTAATTGCTACGGAGATCTGAGTGCAGGATATACCAGGCTTAGAAAACATAGAGGTGATAGCCGATACGGAACATCACCTCATTTATCGCGGTATTGATCCTCTCAATCGGACATCCCTACTCTGCAAAGCACTCAAACACCAGTTTCGCAATACCTATTTGGCAAGACAGTTACGTCTTGAGTATGAAATTGGGGGGAGTATTAATTCAGAACTCACAGTGCAGATGTATGATTGGCTGTTGATTGAAGATGCTCCGGCTTTTCTTACTGAAGATTTCGACGGAAATCCCTTATCCCAGGTCGCAGGATTTAAATTCTTCTCCTTTGAAAAATATCTTAAAATTGCAATCCTAATTACCTCTGCCCTGCGTGATATGCACCAGAAAGGTGTAGCCTTCTGCAACCTTACCCCGCATCACATTCTCTACAACCCAATGACCCGAAGACTGAAGTTAACTGATTTCAGTCAGGCGATATTTCTGCCGACGACGAACCCGCAAAATCTGCAACCTTTACCATTGATTACTCTGCCATACATCTCACCGGAGCAGACAGGCCGCCTCAACAGAAACATTGATCATCGTACCGATTTCTACTCCCTCGGGGTATGTCTCTATCAGATTTTCACCGGAACTCTGCCTTTCTCTGCCAATAGCTACACAGAGTATATTTATCTGCATATCGCCAAAGAGGCAGCACCAGCCCATGAGATAAATAGAGAAATACCCAAGATGGTTTCTCGAATTATCCAAAAATTGATGGATAAGTCCGTTGAAAACAGATACCAAAGTTGCAAAGGGGTGTTATACGACCTCAATCTTTGTTTGAAATCATTAAGTACCTCGTCCACAATCAAAGATTTTACCCTGGGAAAAAAGGATATTTCAGAATTTTTTCGTGTTCCTGAGAAACTTTATGGCAGAGACCAGGAAACTTCTTTAATTCTCAATGAGCTCAATCTTATATATAGTGGGGAAAGCAAACTGCTGTTAGTGACAGGTCCCTCAGGTATTGGTAAAACCTCTCTTGTTAATGGATTAAGAAAACCAGTGGTTAAACAACATGGCTATTTTATCACCGGAAAGTTTGACCAAGCTCCTTCGGATCTGCCATATTTCCCTATCATTACGGCATTTCAAGAATTTATCACTCAGGTAATAGCTGAAGGAGACAATTCAGTAAATAGCCTTCGCAAGAGATTAAAAGAAGGACTAGGCCGACGCGGCAGATTTATTACTAATGTCATTCCCGAACTAGAATTCATTATAGGTAAACAACCGGAGCTTGAAGATTACTCTCCAGAGGAACAACAAAGTCGATTCAACACAGCTTTAAGTTTGTTCATTCAATCCTGTACGACCAAAAACGCGCCACTTGTAATATTTCTTGATGATATGCAATGGGCGGACAGTGGTACCCTTAAATTCCTTGAGCATTTTCTCATCACATATAGAACCTCAGGTATTATTTTTGTTGGAACCTATCGCGATGATGCCGTTGATGACTCCCATCCCCTGCAGCTGATGATATCGCGGATTAGCCAAGCTGGCAAAAAAGTGCCATTGCTTCCCCTGCCTCCTCTAAGAGAGGACTATATCCAGAGGCTCATCGCCGATACACTTTTTGAAAGCAGAGATAATGTCTCTTTACTGGCCCAAATATGTCATGAAAAGACCGACGGCAATCCCTTTTTTATAAAGCAATTTCTGCTCGCTGCACACTTTGACAAACATATTACCCATGATCCTGTCTTGGGAAAATGGCTATGGAATGAAAACGCTATTGCAGCGATGGAAACAACCGAAAATCTTTTACCACTACAGGAAAAAAAGCTACAAACCTTTAATAAAAATACCCTTAAAATTTTAAAATTTGCTTCTTGTTTAGGGAATAGTTTTACCCTGCAAACCCTTGCTAAGGTTTGCCACGAAAACGAAGATAGCGTTCTCAGATCACTGGACAAGCTCTCTGATATTATTATCGGTGTGCATGCTGTGACACCATTGGCCCCCTCTGCCACTAAATTGAATAGTCCCCTGGCGGTCTATAAATTTGCTCATGACCGATTGCAGCGTGCCACATATTCACTGCTGTCTAGCCAAGAAATTAAAGAATTTCACTATCAGATTGGAGTTCAGCTTAAATCCGAAGGTGATGAACACTCCCAATACCCTCGTGTATTCGACATCACAGGACACCTCAATATTGGGGCTGATCAAATTAAGAGCGCTGAGGAAAGGCTTGAGCTTGCAAGAATGAACCTAGAAGCTGGTATACAAGCTTTGTCCTCTTCTGCTAATTTTTCCGCCCAAAATTATTTACAAGCTGGTATTAATTTACTCCCGCAAGATAGTTGGCAAAATGAGTACCAGTTGACCCTCGCACTCCATACACGAGCTGCAGAGGCGGCTTATTTGTGTAGCAATTATGAGCGCTCAGAAGAGCTTTTCGACACCATAAATTCCCATAGTAAGACTCTGCTCGACAAAGCCTATGCCTATAGTATTCAAATCCGGTCATTGAAAGCTCGAAATATGTCAACCCAAGCGGTTGAAACAGGGTTGAAAATATTGCGGCAATTCGGGGTTCGGCTACCTAGACAGCCTGGCAAAATCCGAGCGCTGCTGACATTCTTGAGAATTAAATATCTTCTCTCGTATAAAAGAAACCAAGATATTCTCTCTCTCCCCCACCTAGATAACCCAAAGATATCGGCAATAATGACCTTACTTGCTGATCTTGGCACGGCAATCTATTATACCACTCCCTTCTTGCTGCCCAGCATTGCCGCTAAGGTCATCAAGCTATCGCTTAAGCATGGTAACTGTAATGAATCAACATCAATGGGGTACCTTGCTTATGGTTTTCTCGAATGTGCCAGTCCATTCGGTAGTATTGATGCTGGATACAATTATGGCAAAATATCACTGAAATTACTAGAAAACCTGGACGGTATATATCCCCAAACCCCCTACCTTGTGAATAATCTCATAAACCACTGGAAGGAACCGCTATCAAAAACGATTTCTGCAATGGAAAGGGTATATACCGACTGTCTTGAGGTTGGTGATTTTGAAATAGCTTCAAGTTCGCTGTATTCGTGTACCTATCGCTATTTCTTTAACGGCGAAAATCTTGCCAGTTTGCAGGAAAAAACAACCCATTACCGTGATAACATGGAACGTTTGGGACATGTTATTCCACTTTACAGATATCTCCTTTTTCAACAGTTGATCGATAACCTGAAATCTGCCACCAACGATGTATCACAACTATCAGGGTCCCATTACTCTGAAGAGAAGTATCTGCCCCTGCATGCAGAGGCAAAGGATCAAACAACCCTTTTTCTGGTATATTTTGTTAGGTTGGTCCAAAACTATACCTTTAATAATTATCGCAAAGCTTTCGATGATATCCAATTAGCCAGGCAATACGAGGACAGCGTGACTTCCTCTTTTTTCGTTTCAATTTTCACATTTTATACGGCACTTACCTACATCGCCACGCTTAGAAAAAACAAAAAAAGTTACTCCAGCATTCTTGGCCGCAAAGTATCACGCCTTGTTAAAAAGCTCCGCAATTGGGCTAACCACTGTCCCAGCAGTTTTCTTGATAAGTATTATCTCGTCATGGCTGAAATTCATCGTGACCGTAATCATCCAGATGAGGCATTGCATTACTATGACCTGGCAATGACAGAGGCTGAAAACAACGGCTTTATCCAGGACCTCGCCCTGGCTCATGAGCTCCTTGCCGCCCATTTATTTGAGCTAGACCGCCAACACAGCGCAGCACTGCATCTGAAAAAAGCAAAGCAGTATTATGAAGAATGGGGTGCTGACAACAAGGTTAAACAAATTGTATCCAGGTTCTCTGACGTTTTTAGTAAAAAAGACCCAACGGTAAAAATCGGCAATAAACTTCTTCCAACTCAGACAGCAAAAACCATCGCCTCAGACATTGATGTAGAGTCTATGATCAAGGCAACTCGCCTCCTTACTGGTACTATCGTGGAGGAAGACTTACTCAAAAACCTTATGGTTACCATGATGGAAAGTGCGGGGGCCCAGAAAGGTTTTCTTTTGTTTAAAAAACGAGGTGGTTGGGAGGTTCAGCTTCAGGGCAATCTAGAAGAAGACGGCGTCAGCATTACTTCCGAACATCAACCATCACACAACACTTTCTCATTAAATATTGTCAACTATGTTGCACGAACCAAAGAGAGTGTTGTTCTGGGAAATGCCAACGCAGAAGGGTTATTTACCCAGGATGATTATGTCCGCCAAAATAGCCCAAAATCAATTCTCTGCCTTCCCCTGATTCACCAGGATAATATTTCCTGTATTATCTACCTGGAAAATAACATAACCTATGAAGCATTTTCCCGAGAGCGTCAGGATGTCTTGCATATGCTGGGCTCCCATGCTGCAATTTCTCTCAAGAATTCCAGTTTGTATGGAGAGCTCGAAGAAACCATTCAAAAACTCCATTTAGAGATTAAAAAGAGAAAAGACACCCAGCTTCAACTCCTCCATGCTGAAAAGTTAACGGCGCTGGGAAGATTATCAGCTTCAATCGCACATGAATTTGGTAATCCTCTCATCGGTATTCAATATCTGCTTCAGGATATTCTGAGCCGTTTCTCTCTATCCCTTGAAGATGAAAAACTTGTTTACATCGGTGTTGAAGAGTGTGAAAGAATGAAGATGTTGATACGCGACATGCAGCAGCTGAACAGGCCATCATCCGGAAAAATGAAACTCTTTGATCCGCATAAGGCTATTGAAAATGTCCTCCTCTTCCAAAAGAAAAACCTCAGCAGTCACGGCATTAATGTCGTACGCGAATATTGCAATGATTTCACTTTCATTCATGCGGTTGAAGACCAGATTACCCAGGTACTTGTCAATCTCACCCTAAACGCCGTTGATGCAATGGCCGAGAAAGGTGGTATATTGACAGTTGTGACCAATCAAGATGCTGAAAACATGGATATTATCATAAAAGATACAGGTAACGGTATTGGGGAAGAAAATCAGAAAAATATTTTCGAACCGTTTTTCTCCACCAAACCAGACGTGGAAGGTACTGGGCTTGGCCTGCCGGTAAGCTACTCAATAGTAAAAAACCACGGTGGTGAAATCACCTTCTCCTCAACTCCGAGGATGGGCAGTACTTTTCATATTCGTCTCCCCAACAATATGGCTAAAAAGAACTGAGTCATTTATCTCACAGCAGTTCAATGCTTGTAGGATCTTCCGCCTCGTTCATTACCTCCCAGGCTTCATCAATAAAATCAGCCTCGGTGATACTACTAATATCCATTTTCAGGTATTTTCCGGTAGCTTCGATGGCATGCGTTCCATCCGCCAAAATTATTTCACCACTCCCTTCAAATATCCGTTTTGAATCTTTGGTAACCCGACCAAGTACCCGAATTTCTTCTTGCAGTGGTATAGGCTTTTTAAGTCTCATCGAAAAATCAATGGTCACTCCCCAGATATCGTGAGAGTAGTTGATCATAATGGCTCTGCCAATCGTTTCATCTAAAATTGCCGCTGCCATTCCTCCGTGAAGTCTTCCAGGATAGCCTTGATGTTCCTGTGATGGTTTAAAAAGTGCTAAAAGATCTTGGTTCTCAAGTTCAAAAAAACGACTCTGTAACCCGAAAGCATTATTAACACCACAGACAAAACACATTTTTGAGTTAGGTTGTTTTGCGTGAATTTTTACCTTCATGATTGATTTGGCTCCTTTTTAACCCACATGTATTACTCTACCGATGTGAATATTTATTTTTTGAGTTTTTTATTAAACAATAGAATAATTTTCAATTACATAACTCATCACCCAGTTTTCTGAAATATTTTTTTCTGGTATATAATGCGTTATTGTAAACATATAGAAAAAACTACTCACAACAATACAATTGTTTTAACCCAACTATTAAACCAAGGAAAAAACATGTTACGGGACCTGGGACTCGCAGCAAAAGCTGCATGCAGCAAGGAAGATCAGGAAAGTCTTGTTCCGATTGTTCTCAATCTCAAGAAAATGGCTGAATTGACAAATAAAGCCGGCTTGCTTGCTCTCGAAAATGAGCTTGCTAACATAGCCGATCCATTTCTCAATCTTGGTATTCAACTCATTATAGATCGGGTAGAGCCTCAAAATATTACAGATATCCTCGATTCTGATATCTATTATAATGAGTCAAACGGCAGGGAGCTTTTAAAGAAAATCATCATCCGAGAAGGAATTTTGCGTATTCAGGCTGGCGATTCTCCTCGAAACGTGCTGATTTGTACCAAGATATTTCTCGGTAAAGTGGCTAAAGAAGCCTGGAAGATATAATTTACATTGAAAATACTACCTTCTGTTGAGGTTGCACTCTATGCAGAAGGAGATAGCATTTTCCAAGTGTTTAAAAAAAAGGGCAGCCTCGAGATTATCTGGGTCAGTTTTAATTATATTATCATATAGGCTGTATAATCTGGTCAGAACCTGGATTGGCTCATCCTCTTCTAATTCACCCAGTAAAGCCCAGATATTATCAGTGTTCTTCATTTTCTCTACTCTTTACATTCTCCCTTGACCCTAGCTTTACTGCAAAATGGCCTAGGAAGCCGTGGGGGGCCCTTTACCAGCATTTCCGCAATTGTGAGTTTTACTTTAGCATGA
>CAZWVC010000090.1:0-13430 GCA_964637245.1 uncultured Desulfocapsaceae bacterium | reverse complement strand
TGATTGAGATCGAGGCATGGAAGAAATTTTACCGCAGGCATATGATTGATATTCCGAGGATAAAATTTTGAGCATAACAAAGATATCGATCAAAATGGTAGTTTTAGGATGGGAACTACTCTACATCTTAGAACTTCTTAGATAGCGATATCAGGGCATCAAGCTTTTCTAAAGCCTTGCCATTATCAATAATCTCACCAGCCAGTTGTATACCACCGGCGATATCTGTACAATTATCAGCAGCCATCAATGCGGCACCACTATTCAATACAACCATATCCCGCTTCGGTCCCTTTTCTCCAGAAAGAACAGCTCTCAGTTGTTCGGCTGATTCCTTGGCTGTCTCACCACCTTTCAGCTCAGCCAGAGTGCAGCGGCTTAAGCCGAAATCTTCAGGGACCACAGTGTACGTAGAGACAGCACCATCTTTTACCTCTGATACCTGGGTTGCACCAGTGATGGTAAGTTCATCCAGATTTCCCTCACCGTGAACAACTAATGCCCTTCTTGTACCAAGTTTTCCCAGCACCCTGGCGAGTGGTTCGGTAAGTGTTTTATCAAAAACCCCGAGTACCTGAACATTAGCTCCGGCAGGGTTGGTTAATGGACCAAGAATATTAAAAATAGTGCGTACCCCGATCTCCTTGCGCGGGCCAATGGCATATTTCATAGCACCATGAAGTGCCGGGGCAAAAAGAAAGCCAATTCCAACCTGCTGAACACATTTACCCACACTTTCAGGTGATATGCCCAGTTCAACTCCAAGAGCTTCAAGTACGTCGGCACTCCCGCATTTGCTTGAAATCGAGCGATTGCCGTGTTTAGCCACAGTTATACCGGCACCGGCTACTACAAATGCGGATGCAGTAGATACATTAAAGGTCCCCGAACCATCGCCACCGGTACCACAGGTATCAACCACAATACCGTCTGCAGTGGTATCTACTCCTGTTTCGATGCGGGTTGCCTTATTCCGCATTACCAGAACAGCTCCAGTGATCTCATCTACGGTCTCACCTTTCATCCTTAGAGCTGTTATAAAAGAACCAATCTGAGCAGGAGTTGCCTCACCGCTCATTATCTCGTTCATCACAGCAAGCATCTGTTCTTCGGTGAGGTCATTTCCTCCAATTACCTCTCCTATGGCCTTTTTTATGTCCATTGTCCCCTCGGTTTTATTTAGCTCTATAACCCATCATTTTGGTCAACCTGCTGGGCTTTTTTGATCATCTCAGGATATTCAGACGAGGTGAAATTTTCCAGGAGCTGTATCCCTGCTCTGGTCATTATCGATTCTGGATGAAACTGCACACCCTCAACAGCAAGTGTTTTATGGCGAACACCCATCAACTCACCCTGATCTGTCCGCGATGTAACCGTAAGACACTCTGGCAGGGTTTTTTCTTCTACTACCAATGAATGATAGCGCATCCCATCAAAAGGATTGTCGAGCTTGCTAAACACTCCTCTGGAATCGTGATGAATTGGGCTGGTTTTACCATGCATAATTCTCCCTGCTCTAACAGTGTCACCACCAAAAGCTTCTCCGATAGACTGATGCCCAAGACATATTCCTAAAACCGGGATTTTATCAGAGAAATAGCGGATAGCTTCAATGGAAATGCCGGCTTCAGAGGGAGTACAGGGTCCTGGAGAAACGAGTAATCTTTCTGGGTTAAGTGCAGCAATTTCCTCAATTGAGATTTTATCGTTTCTAAATACCTGAATATCGACATTTTGCCCTACCCGGCTGAAGCTTCCGGATATCGTCTGTACTATATTGTAGGTAAAAGAATCGTAATTATCTATTATAACTAGCATTTTAAAAACCTTTCTCAGCTAACTCAACCGCTCTGCGCAAGCCCATTGACTTGTTCACTGTTTCTTCGAATTCATTTTCAGGGATCGAGTCTGCCACGATTCCTGCACCTGCTTGAATCCATAGATTTTTTCCCTGCATTATAAACGTGCGTATGGTTATACAGAAGTCCATATTTCCTGAAAAACCGAAATACCCTACTGACCCGGCATAGGGTCCACGTTTTTCCGGTTCTAGTTCATCGATAATTTCCATTGCCCGTATCTTGGGAGCGCCACTCACCGTACCAGCAGGAAAACAGGCTGCCATTACGTCAAACTGATCCTTGCCCTTTTCGATAATTCCATGCACACCTGAGACGATATGCATGACATGACTGTATCTTTCGATTACGGCAAGATCACGTACTTCTACGCTACCACCCTGTGCTACCCTACCGACATCGTTGCGACCTAAATCAACAAGCATGAGATGCTCGGCATTTTCTTTAGGATCAGCCAGCAGTTCTTGCTCCAAGGCCTGATCTTCCTCAACATTTTTTCCACGTCTTCTGGTCCCAGCAATTGGACGCAACTCAATGGTATCCCCATCTTTTCGTACCAGAATCTCAGGAGATGATCCAATTTGAATAAGATCATCAAGTTGTAAAAAAAACAGATACGGGCTTGGGTTAATATGTCTCAATGCCCGATAGAGCAGTAAGGGTGAAAGGTTCGTTTGGGTATGAAAGCGCTGGGATAAAACGACCTGAAAAATATCACCTGCAAGTATGTATTCCCTGGCCTTCTCAACCATGGTGTGGAAGGTGTCAGGTTCCATGTTGGAGGTAAATGCATGAGAAGGTTGCGGAGAGTGACTGCTATCTTGGTAAAAACTCTGAGGAACTGGACCCTTGAGAAGATCAACAATTGTATCTATTCTTCTCAATGCAGTCTCGTAGAGATTTTTTGCTTCATTATCGGTGCCAGCATGAGTCCAGCATACCACTGTCACCTTCTGTTTAAAACTGTCGTGCACCAATACGATTCGAGGAATAATAAATGCTGAATCCGGCAGGTCAAGGGGTTCATGCTCATCTGGCAATTCCTCCATAAAGCGAACCATATCATAACCGAGAAACCCAACAGCCCCACCACAGAAACGCGGTAAATTCTCATGTTCAAATGGTTTAAATCCTTCCATTATTTCACGAAGAACTTTCAAAGGATTGACATTGTTGTGCTCTTCAACCCTGGCCTCATCGCAATAAGCAAGGGAAACAGCGTGGTCCTTCGATGAAAATTTGAGCAGCGGATCAAAACCAATAAATGAATATCTTCCCCATTTTTCCCCGCCTTCCATGCTTTCAAAGAGAAAAATGTGCTTGTGATTGTTGGCAACTTTGGCAAAAAGCGTCAATGGCGTATCAAGATCTGCTACAATCTCTCGATAAACAGGAATGAGATCCTTGTCAGTAAGGGCGGACCTAAACTCTTGATATTCAGGGAAATATGATTCGTAAGACATGCTCGTTATTGGTGATGAAAAGTTACTATAGGGGTAAAATGTCCTGCCAACATACCATATTTTTTACGATTTACCACCTATCTCTATGCCAGCATCTCTGGACCAACTGGCACCCTTCCACCGAAGCGTCTAATTGCATTTCTACTTTGCTATATGACAGGGTTACTAGTGGTTAAGCAAGTGTGAGCGGAAAGTCAGCTGTTATCTCCTAAAAATGGATCTTCGGAAGTGGGTAATCCCCTGTTTAGAAATAAAAAAAGGCTGGGAAACACAAAGATTTCCCAGCCTTTATATAACTAAATTCGGCTAGTGAAAAAGCGATATTACAGCTAAATTATGCGCTGGCTTCTAGCTTTTTAACACTTTTGGTAAGGCGAGAAATTTTACGCGAACTCGTTCTTTTATGAATGGTTCCCTTTGAGGCAGTCTTGGCTATAACTGGAATAGCTAGCTGCAGGGCAGCTTGTGCGTCTTCTGCTGAACCAGCTTCAACGGCTTCATTAACTTTCCGAATTGCGTTTTTCATCTTGGTCTTATTGATCCGGTTACGCATACGGCGAACCTTGGACTGACGGTTCCTTTTCTCTGCTGACTTATGATTAGCCACGAATTGTATCCTCCTGTTAAACTCTCAATATAGTGTATCCGGATATTCCGGAAAACTAATATAAATAAACCCTTAAGGTGATATATATTTCCTCTTGGACAATGACCGCAAAAAAGAACAAAATATATAATTCAATACTCCATTAAAGTCAACAATAATCATTGATGTTACTGTCCATCTAATATTTATCCCATTTGACTCTGCTGGCAATTTTACGATACCATTATTGTGTTAGCATAAACACTTACACCATAAAAGAAATGGTATAAATCGTGCATATAAACCCTTTGATTCGCTGGATATCTAATTTCAGTTTGATCCAGTACAAAATCAAAAAATAGGTTTTTTATTTAATATATCAATAATATACTTACAATAAGGTCTTTTTTAATATGGGTTTTCCTGAGGTTAAATTAAGAATTGTTGAAAATAAAAAGTGCCCATTATTTGACTATGGAGATACCTTTTGTGTCACCGGAATTGCAATACCGGTGCAAAGCACTCAGAATAACTCATTTATAACAACCTCTGTTGTCCATACTCCGATTGGTAAAAAAAGCTGCAAAATACTTAATGCAGATCTTACTCGCTTGATCATCCAGTATGAACGTGGTGATAAAATTCCGGTATGCATGATAAACTGCAGCGGTTGTACCGGCACGATTCGGCTTGAGCATAACAAAGATGACCTTCTGTCAACCGAAGACAACGATGCAATCCTATCAGATGAACTTTCATCAATGATGAATCTGCTTAGTGGTTTTGCATTCTTCAAGTCAATTGACCAGACCAACCTGGATAAGGTAGTACAGTTTTTTCGTATGAAGACTTTCAAAAGCGGTGATATTGTCATCCGCAAAGGAGAGGTTGGCGACAACTTCTTTATCATTGCATCTGGAAGTGTAAACGTACTTAACGAAGGAGGAATTGCGATTTCGACACTCACCAAAGGTGATGTCTTTGGAGAAATGAGCCTAATTTGCAACGACCGGATTAGTGCCACAATTCAGGTAAAAGAAAAAGCCTCTATTTTGTATATAGACAGAGATAACTTCTCAAAGATATTAGACAGATATCCGACCGTACAGCTCTATTTTTCTCGGATGATGGCAGAACGCTTAACCAGATCTAATACTATCAGGGCAGCAGATCTCTCCTCAGGTATGATCGGCAACCTTTCAGATATTCCCGCCGAAGCGTTGTTTCAAACCTTGAATATGAACTCCAAAACCGGAATACTAACAATCAATGAATTGCCCAAAGGAACTGCCAGGTTTTCTTTCCGGCAGGGATCGCTCATCAAGGCAAAATATGACAGCTTGATCGGTGAGGCCGCTTTCTACGAAATCCTTAAAGAACACGACGGCAGATTCCGCTTTACCCCTGGAATCCCTCCAGATGAATTCGAAACCCCTGAAATAGGGTATTTTATGAAACTTCTGATGGAAGGAATGCGCAGGCTTGATGAAGTGCGGCCTAAATCAACAAACTAAGCAATCACTTGAGCCACTTGCAAAACTGCATTTTAGCCCAAACTCTGCGTTATGATGAAAAATATAGTCCTCGGAATATTAACTATATACCTGTGGTAATATTTCTCCTCATGCCTTGATTTTGAAAAAAATCCTACTTTTGCAAAATGCTCACCTGTTAATTCTAAATCAGTTTTCCCAGATAATTAAAAGTAGGAAGTTTACCGTATTTACCGGTATCTCCAATTCGTTCATACATCTCCCGTAATTCCCGCTCACCTGGTTTCAGATGGCTCAGGTCGATAATGACATAATCGAATCCGATGTCCTGAAGATCCTTGAGGTATGGGAGGAGCGAAAAAGGTCGTTTAGGTAGAGTAACCATACTGCCCTGTTTTTTTTGCAGGATAAATTCCTCATTTTTGGGGCTTATGATATTTCGCTTCATCTGCATGTGATCACCTGAGAGACGCGAGGTAAATAGTGGTGGCGCACCATATACAGTTATTCCCAGTCGCATTCGCTTTTGCGTGGGATTCTCCCGAATAGTCTGGAAAAAGGCCTTATATCCCTGGACAAGCCGATAAATACATTCCCTATCAAGCTCAATAGCCACCTGGGTTCCCTCAAATCCTGCTGGTAGTAGAGTATGCAAAGCTTGGTTATTGGCGAGATTAAGGGGATAATCTCCATAAAGTCGAACGTTATCATGCTCAAACCAAGAGATCTGACCAATATGGGTTATCTGGAAGCTGATAAAACCCGAACGGATTAACGTATCGATTTGTTTTCGCAGCCAGGGTATTGAATTATCATGAACCACCGCAGGTAACGACCACACTATTTTTCTACTGTTTTTACCCAGATATTTTTTGATCAGCGATACTTTAGTCAGCATGTTTTTATCCATGCTCAAAAGCAGCATATCGGGATTAAATGGCAAACGGTTCAGTGCAAGGTGCGGAGAATCAGTCTTCAACCACATATCAAGTTTAATATGCGAGGCAAACCCATTTTTTGCTCTTTTCACTCCACTCTTTCTTTTGGCAAATATCAGTTGTGGTACATCTATTTTCCCTGAAATTAGATTTTGCTGCTCCCTGAGGCTTTGCCTTTTTTTCTTCTTGAATTGCTCAAGATATCTCTTGCTTGCAGCAATATCATCAGTCAAATCTGTCACATTCCCACGGCTGCCGCTGCCATCGGTTTTGTAAAGCTCGACTCGGCTCCCCTGCATCTGCTCCTTTTCCAGAGGGAGCAACAGTGTCACTGACTGACCAGAAACACTGGAAAGGGTGGATTCTCCAGTATGTTGCATTTCCTTCAAGGTAAAACTATGACGTTCCCCGCTCGATTCGATATGGGCACGCAATCTATCACCCACTTCGAGCGAATTTTTCAGGTTGATCTTACCTATTAGTTTATCACCAAATTGTTTAATCGAGGAAAAACTGCCAATATGGAGTCCCATATTTCCTGAGTGATGCGGAACAATTGCATCTTGAGGCTGCGGCGAGAAAAAATAGCCGGATGAGGTTTTTCTCCCCATAGCTTCTTCAGAAAGTTTAACAGCTCGCTTTATAGCCCCATCAAGTTCGGAGTCATTACTATCCATGACTAGGCGATAGGCACTGACAATTTTGCTGACATAATTGGCGGATCGCAACCTCCCTTCTATTTTGAGTGAGGCTATCCCTATATCACGTAAGGGTTTTACTGCAGAAAACCCCTCTAGATCATTCATCGAAAAGAGATAGCTGCCCCCTCCTCCTTCTCTTTTCTTACCAGCTGCTGATTTACCGCCTTTCCTGCTCTTTCCTGTTTTTGACTGCCAGGTGTAGCCTCTTCGGCAAGGCTGCACACAGCGACCCCGTAGTCCACTTTTGCCGCCAAGGTAAGAGGAGAAAAGACATAGGCCAGAATATGAATAGCACATTGCCCCATGCACAAAAACCTCGAGCTCAACGTCAACTCTTCCAGCCAACGTCAAAATCTCTTTTAAGGTAAGTTCACGAGCAAGAACTACTCTTTTGCAGCCCAGCTTTTGAAACAATTCGGTATTGTCACTATTGTACGCCCCCATCAGAGTTGAGGCATGCAGGGTTAGGGAAGGGAAGTAATCCTGAACAAGAGTAAAAAGTGCCAGGTCTTGAACAATTAAGGCATCAGGTTTTAACGATTCCAGCAGGGTAAGGGTTTCGAGAAGTTGACCAAGCTCATTTTCCAGGATGAGACTATTCGCCGCAAGATACACCTTTCTGCCGAGATTGTGGGCATACTCAATCATTGCCCCAATCTCTTCCAGCTTTAAGTCTTTGCTGAGGTTCCTGGCATTGATACCAGGTGCTCCGAGATATACTGCATCAGCCCCTGCCTCAATGGCGGCATGAAAATTCTCTATATTGCCCGCCGGGGCAAGCAGCTCCATGTTAACTCTCTATTATTATGACCTCATCGGTGTCATGCTTTTCGTTCATATTTACCTGAATTCGCTCATTCGCCCGAACACTGGTTTCCAACCCGGTATAATCGGGTTGAATCGGCAACTCTCTGCCCCCACGGTCAACCAGGGTCGCGAGTTGGATGGAGTGTGGTCTGCCATAGTCTACAATGGCATCCATGGCAGCTCGAATGGTACGCCCGGTAAATAAAACGTCGTCTACCAAAACTATTTTCTTCCCCTCAACACCGAAGGTAATTGTGGTTGTCTTTACCACAGGATTCTGGGTTATTAAGCTCCAGTCATCACGGTAAAGGGTAATATCTAAACTGCCAGAATCAACTTTCTTACCACTAAGTTCATCTATTAAGCTTACAATACGATCGGCGAGAAATACTCCACAGGTGTGAATACCAACAATTGCGATGGTCTCGACATCATGATTTTTCTCAAGGATCTGCAAGGCAATCCGCCGCAGGGCAAGTTTAATGTCAGCTCCTGCCATTATTACACGTCTACTGTTACTCACTTGGCCACCCGCTCCCAGAAAAAATCGCACCCTTTCTCATCCACAAGATTGATAGCCTCCGGAAAAGCAAGACATTCTGCAGCAAACACCTTTGTCGCAATATCATCAATGGAATCATCGTAATCTAGATCTACAGCCTTTTGTAAGATTATAGGCCCCTCGTCATAGTTGGCATCGGCAAAGTGTACCGTACACCCGCTAACCATACACCCTCGCTCCTTCACCGCCTTATGTACGATTGAGCCATAGTAGCCATCTCCGCAAAAAATTGGGATCAGCGAAGGATGAATATTGATTACCGCTTTTTCCAGGGCTGGAGGAGGCGCATAAAGTTTGAGGTAACCTGCCAGACAGATAATATCGATATCATAATCTGCCATGATTGCATTAATAGCATCATTACCCGCCGCATGATAGGCGGGGTAGCCGTAATTCTCCGCTTTTTCTAAGCCAAGAACACCTTTCACATTGGAGATAACAACCTGGATATCTGCCTGCAGGCTGCCTTCCTGAATTCTTTCATGGAAATTGTCGAGGGTTCTTCCACTGCCAGATAAGAGGACTGCCATCTTGAGCATAATCTATTCTCCTTTGAAATATGGGTTGGAGTCTACATTAACATTATCCAGCCATTCTGATATTGCAGTATCGTAACGTGAAGTGAGGTTAAATACCTTCATCGCCAAATAAAACCTGGTTTTCAGGGTAGTATTGCCGCTCTCCTTCATCTCAGCAAGAACAAGCTCATAGTCATACGGATCAACGATAACAGTTACATCGTGGAAATTTTTTGCAGATGCACGCAGCATGGTGGGTCCGCCAATATCGATATTTTCAATGGCATCTACCAGGCTACAATTTGGATCAGCAACAGTTTTTTCAAAGGCATAGAGGTTCACTGCGATGAGATCTATCTTTTTTATGCCATACTCAGCACATTGCTGGCGATGCTGCTCATTATCCCGCTGGTGTAAGATACCACCATGGACAAGCGGGTGCAGGGTTTTGACCCTGCCATCCAGCATTTCAGGAAAACCAGTGAAATCTGAAACATCGGTAACACCAATACCGGCATCCCTCATTTTTTTCGCTGTACCACCGGTGGATAAAATTTCAATCCCCAGCCCTTCCAACTCCTTGGCAAACCCCTCTATTCCTGATTTATCTGTCAAGCTGATCAAAGCGCGTTCGATCTTTTTCACTCCCCCCTCCTATCCTTTACGTATGAATTCACGAATTTTTCTTCTGTCTCTCTTATCTGGTTTCCCTGAAGGTGATTTCTGGCCGGCATGAAACATTCTGCGCAAATCAGCCTTCTCCTGGCGCGCCTTGATACTCTCTTCCGACTCTTCATAAAGCAGACGAGCCTCTGGGGCCGGTCTCCGGTATTTATTGACTGCCAGAATGGTTATCTCAAATTCAAGTTCACCCTTGGTGATAAGTAACCTATCTCCTGTGTTCACAGGGCGTGATGATTTTACCCTTGAACCATTGAGATGAACCTTGCCGCCATTCACTGCCTGGGAGGCCAATGATCGCGTTTTAAAGAATCTGGCGGCCCACAACCACTTGTCTATTCTGATTTTTTCACTGCTCTCTGTCATTTTTCTACTACCAGATTGTTCTAGACCAATATTACCATTGCAATAGTCGTAATATAGCGAAATAAAGATTTTTTTCCTATAATCATTGAATTGTTCATGAAATATCCGGTTTAGGAATGTAACATTCTCTCAAATTACAATGATTCTTCAATAAACGCTTGAAAAAATATTTCAACGATTATCGTTACTAGAGAATATTCTTGAATCTCAGGAAAAAGAATAGTAGAGAGTGGATTCAGAAGGCAGAGATGCCTATTGTAATTTAAGTTTTATCTAACTAGTTACCATCCTAAAACTACCATTTTGATCGATATCTTTGTTATGCTCAAAATTTTATCCTCGGAATATCAACTATATGCCTACGGTAAAATTTCTCCCATGCCTCGATCTCAACCAAAATACTGAGTTTTAGTATAGAAACTAACTGTTTACAGACAATATATAGACAATAGCTATCTTCAGGATGCATGGTTATACCCTCTCTGTATGGGCTGTACCTAAATCTCCAGGTTATTGTGATCATAATCTACAATTTACGTTATTGGTATGTCAGCTCATATCCAGGTTGTCGGCATTAAAGATATTCAACTTCCCATTAAAGTAAGGGAAAGAGACGGTGGTCTGCAGAACACCGTGGCAACCATGGCCCTCCGGGTGAATATGCCTGGTAAATACCGGGAAAGCTGCCTTTCTGTATTCACCTCCATACTGAATAAATATCTGGAAGATATTACCTATACAAATTTCTCCAAGATCCTGATTGATGTCAAACAGGCACTTAATGCTAAAAGTGCTGAACTGGAGATGACCTTTCCTTATTTTATCGAAAAGAAAGCACCAGTAACCGAAACTAAAGGATTGATGGAGTACCGCTGTACCTTCATGGGAACCTGCGATGCCACCAACGACTTCACCCTATCAGTATACGCCCCAGTGACAACATTATGTCCATGTTCCAAGGAGATTAGCGAGGCGGGAGCTCATAATCAGCGAGCCGAAGTATGCCTAAATGTCAAATTCTCTAAACTTATCTGGGTGGAAGATCTTATCGAGATAATTGAACAGTCCGCCTCCTGTGAGCTCTATTCACTACTCAAACGTCCTGATGAAAAGTATGTCACCGAACAGGCATACAAGAACCCAATGTTCGTCGAGGATGTCGTGCGCAAGGTGGCAGTATCAGCCTATGAACACCCTCACATCACCTGGTTTTCAGCAGGAGTTGAAAGCTTTGAATCAATCCACAAGCATAGTGCCTACGCTTACGTCGACAGCAATGAAATGAGATAGCACTAATTAGGCTAGTATTTACCAGCTTTTCTCTTTAATTTTCCGTAAAAAACAAGACTTTTGGGCAGGATCAATGACTTTGGGGAAGGGAAGATTGCGAGATTATAACTTTAAGCTTTGACCAATTACCACCTCTCAAGAGTTGATACAGCCTGCTAGTCAAGAAACCTTGTGAGTTGCTTTAGTAAAATGTTCAGGAAATATCCGAGCTAGTTGCTGTAAGAATCTCTTTGGCCTCATTGTGAGAAAAATGCATGCCATAATACTTCTTGTCAGGACCACAAACCAGGCAGGGAAATCCACTCACTCCATAAAGCTGTTCTATCCCCTCCTCTTTCTCCACTATCAGAACAGGTAGTTTTATGCCAGCTTCATCTGCAATCTTAGACCAGAAATTTTTAGCAGGAGGACAAAAGCCGCAGTTCAGGGAGAGTATAAGTACGGGGAAATGTAAATCTTCCTTATCCTTTTTAATCTGCTGTACATCTTCGCCCTGCTTTATTGCTGCAAGTATTTCACTTACAAGTGGTGCCGGTCGGATACCTTCCGAAGTCAGGAAACTTCTTCAGTAGAAACCGGGATTGCCACCATCCATTTTCTGATATTCAAGACCATTTACACGTATGGTTGGAGAACCATAGAGGTGCATAGCATGAGCATCAGCAGCTGATGGCACAATGATAACTTCTAGATCAAATGCTTCTTCTTTTTTCAGCTCATCAAGCTCACTAATTAAAGCCTGAGCTGTATCGCAACCGCTAAAGGTAATTATCTCAACTGTGCCAAGAGTATCCATAGATGCATATCTCACATGAATAATGATTTATGGGGAGTACATTTTTTTATCTGCAAGTACAACTAACTCAAGTTTAAGATATGCTAATCATTCACACTTAACTGTGCTTTTCGCATTCTAAAATATTTCGTTTGCGCCCCTCTCCCCATCGATACCCCCCAACTCCCCCATCTTTGCGAACAACTCGATGGCAGGGAATCGCTACGGCTATGGTATTGGCCGCCACAGCAGAAGCTACTGCCCGGGCAGCCTGTGGTTGACCGATCATGTCAGCAACTTCACTATATGTTTTTGTTGTCCCCACCGGTATGTCGAGCAGTGCCTTCCACACCCGCTGCTGAAAAGCCGTACCCTGAATATCCAAGGGTAACTCCAGAGTAGTAGCTGGTTTTTCTATATGAGAAACTACCTGGTTGAGCATGACTGAAAATTCTGCTCCTGCCTCAATAATCTGAGCCTTGGGAAATCTCTGATGAAGCTGATCCTCTAACTGTTTCTGGCTGTCAGCAAACTCTATCAAACAGATACCAAGCTGTGTTGCTGCAACAAGAACCCAGCCCAGATAGCATTTAGTCATTCCATATTCAATTGATTGTCCGGGAGCCCCATTTTTAAATTGTAAAGGTTGCATTGCCATTGTTCTGCGAGTTTTTTCATATACTCTGCTGCTTGAACTAAAACCTGCATCATAAATAGCCTCTGTCACCGTTGCATTGATTTGTAAAGAGTTCTGAAATCGTTGCGTCTGGTGCATCGCGCCAAATTGCTTCGGTGTTACACCGACAATTTCTTTGAATTTCCGGTGAAAATAGTATGGGCTTAGACCAGCTTCTTTGGCTAGCTTTTCCAGCCTTGGTGGTGTATCAGCTTCCATAATCCGCCTGCACGCACTAACTATCATTTGCAAATTTTTGTCTTCCCCTGCAGGTTGTTCCGGTTTACAACGTTTGCATGGCCGATAGCCCTTTTTCCTGGCTTCTTCAGCACTTTTAAAAAATTCCACATTATCCCTGTTCGGTAATCTGGAGGAACAGCCTGGCTTGCAATACACACCTGTTGTTTTGACCGCATAGAAAAAGTTTTCGTCGAAACCACGTTCCTTTACTATGGCCCATAAATGCTCTTCGTTATTGTACGAGTTTTTCTTCATTGCAATCGCCCCTCTTCCGCTTCCTTGGTAATTGGTAGAATAGATATTAATGATCTAAAAAGTCGGCCATCAATTACCATCAGCCCAAAACCGATAAATGCCATACCCAGAAAATGTTCCATTGCTAACCTCTCTTTTAAAAACACACTACCAAGAATAACGGCGCTCACTGGAATAAGCAGGGTAACCAGCGAAGCATTGGTAGCTCCTGCTGAGG
>CAZWVC010000089.1:0-13545 GCA_964637245.1 uncultured Desulfocapsaceae bacterium | reverse complement strand
AAGAAACAGCTTACCACATTCGATCTCGATGAAACAAAAAAGAAAGTCAATGAACTCGCTCTGCCCCTTGGCGGCCTATAAGTGCCAGATAACCCCATTGCGCTTATCTAGTTTCTATCCTAAAACTCAGGATTTCGAAGTCTACGCTTACCTGATTGAGATCGAGGCATGGGAGAAATTTTACCGCAGGCATATAATTGATATTCAGAGGATAAAATTTTGAGCATAATAAAGATATCGAGCAAAATGGTAGTTTTAGGGATGGGAACTAACTAATTAATGTTTAAGAAGCTGCTAGGACATGTTACCATGGAAGTTTATAATATCGACCAGTTACACCAATTTCGGTTTGTAATAGATCTTTATGATATAACTCAATGATTAGCTCTCTGTACTTGGCAATCGTAACCTCATGTTTAGGATCTTGAGAAGAAGACGTATAAAGGTTATCCTTGAAGTATATTTTAAAGGAATATGGAAAAGATTGCTTAAGTGAGACCACCTCTCCCCCTTAGCATTGAAAGGATCTTTCTATGAAAAAAATTACCATACTTTTATTGTCTTTGCTGATCTTTAGTTGCGGTTATAATTATCCCATCAACGCGAATCTTAATCTCCAGATCATTCCGCAGACAGGAGATATATATAGCAGTGATATTACCGCTGCTCTTTCTGGAAAAGATAGCAGGGCTAATCCCGAGGTTGTGATTTATCAAATAACCGATGGTGCGGCAGTTAGAATTACAAACCTCAGTCCGCCACATATACTCATTTCAGAAAGGCTTGCTGGAGGATTTCGTGAACAGGGTTTACAGCAGGAGAGTTCAGCCCCGGTGAAGATTAACCTGGAGATTAAAGAACTCGTCGCCACTGTAACAAGGCCGAAAGTGTTGTATATGACAACTGCCATCTCTCAACTTTATCTCACTATTGATAATCGTGGTAGAACCCTCACCAAAACCTATAATCTCGAATCCAAGAGAGAGGCTTTAGTCAAACCTGATATTGCCGAACTGGAACAATTGTTGGATCTCCAACTTTCTGATATAATATCTCAAATTCTTGGTGACACCAATATTCAAAGTTTCATTAAAACCATCTAAGTTAGAGATATTTAAGACATACTACTAGAGGTTTATTTAAGGGATATATTTTATCTCCAATTACCAGCAATCATAAATTGCACGGCAAGTGTGCCAAGCAAATCTCGCAATACGGAATATGGCCGAACGCCCAATAATTCTCTTCGATGGTATGTGTAATCTTTGTAGTAGCGGGGTTGATTTTGTCATCAAACGTGATCAGAAAGGAGTTTTTCTGTTTTGCCCGTTACAAAGCAATTATGCAGAAAGTCTACTACACAAGCATGATATCTCGGGAATTGGTAATGATACTTTTATTCTCATTAAAAACAATCGGTGTTATTTCCGCTCGGAGGCTGCGCTGGAAGTTCTACAGCATCTATCTGGTTTCTGGCCAAAACTCCGCTATCTTAACATAGTGCCACTTTCTATCAGGGATTTTATCTATGACCTCATCGCTCATAACAGATATAGGATATTCAGAAGAAGAAACGTGTGTAAACGTCCAGAGGTACATCTAAAAGATAGATTTCTCGAATAGTCTCAAGCTTTTCCACCTGACCAGTTATTCCATTAAGTCTTTGCTGTAAATCTTCCGGTCCAATACCCCGCAGGCAATAATAATATTGGCTAAATTCTCATTTATCACAGTGGAAAAGAACTCCTAATATTTGCAATGTGCTGGGGAAATAAGTTAAATGAAACATGGTTAAAAAAAATAGTGCAAGCTGAAAGGACAGGTAATGAAAAAAACCCCCGGTAAATTACGTTGGCAGAGCGATTATAAGATCAATATCCCCACTATCGATGCACAACATAAACAATTGTTTAACACCTATACTGATCTAAATGAGGCTTTAAAAGCAGGCTTGAAACCCAGCGTCATTGAAGATACCTTAAATCGCCTGCAACTCTATGTAACCCGCCACTTCACCATGGAGGAAAAGTATATGGAGGAATCAGAATATCCGCGGATGGCAGAGCAAGTGGAGGCACACAAGTATTTTTCCCAGCGTTTTAGTGAGATACTCCAAGAGTTTAAAAATGATGGGTTAACTCCTGGGATAGTAAAGACTATTCAGTCTGAGCTGGGCAGCTGGCTGCAGGATCACGTTTCCGAGCTTGATATGGATTTTGGTAGATTCTATAACAGCAGATAACTCAAATATTTTAAAAAACAGAAATATCGACAATCAACAATCCCTGATGTCGAAAGTCTCTACTTCAATTTTCCGTGAATATCACCTCTTGCTCAAGCTGTATTATTGCCATGTGTTCCAGCGATTTTATTGCAGTCTAAGCTTGCTTTAAGCATATGGAGTATTCTTTACGAAAAGTAATTGATAAAAGAAGAAACCAGTACTATTCTGTCAACCACACTCAATATTAAGTTGGATATATTATATATGAATATTGAAAGTTGGCTGATTTTTTCCTCCATTGCGCTTGTTGCCACAATAACCCCTGGCCCAGCGGTACTTCTTGTAACATCGCATAGTATATGTTTTGGACTACATCGCTCAATCTTGACCATTCTCGGTAATATCAGCGGTTTGTTCACTCTCTCACTCTGTTCAGTAATGGGACTTGGAGCTCTTGTTCTTTACTCCTCAACGGCCTTTATTGCCCTTAAAACCATCGGCGCTTTCTATCTTATTTTCTTGGGAATTCGTCTATGGAAGGATGGTTTCAATGCTGGTAAGGCAAGTTCGACATTGCCAGCAGACTCTAAGAGAAGCAGTAATATCAAACTTTTCAGTCAGGGGTTGGCTGTGGCATTAAGCAACCCTAAGGCTATAGCTTTCACCACTGCTCTATTCCCACAGTTCATAGATCACAATGCACCATTGTTCGCACAATTCAGTTTGCTCGTAATTTCTTTTATGAGTTATTCATTTCTTTGCCTGTTTATATACGCACATCTTGCAGCTAAAACACGCTTGACTCTGAGCAATGGACGTTATGGAAGAGTAATAAGTAAAGTCTTTGCCTCTCTCTTCATTGGTTCTGGGATCGGCCTTGGTATATCGTCTTGAGGTACTCTTAGATGAATGAAGTTAGTGATAGTGAATTAAAAAAAGTTATTGGTGATTTCCTCGAAATGGGCCATGTGGAAAATATTATTGCCATGTTTCGCAGGGAACCCCGTTATTTTGCCTGGACCGGTGAACTCTTGCAAGATGAAAGATTCAATGTCCGCTTGGGCCTCACTATCCTTTTTGAAGAATTGCAGAATATCAGAAAAAAAGATGTCCAAAATGATGCCCAGCTTGCAATTCCTTCATTGATGCAACTCCTCAAAAACGAATCTCCATTGATCAGAGGAGAAGCAATCGGGATATTAGGAATTATTGGCACAAAAGAGGCGAAAGAGATTATCTTGACCCAACGAAACGATGCCAGCCCTCAGGTAAGAGAAATGGTTCAACTTGTCTTAACTGAGGAATGAAACAATTCTTCACGGTTTAAAAAGGTATATCCATGTCTATTCGGGCTATCGCACAAGAGCTCTATAAATGTCAGGCAAAAGTTCACCAACTTGAGGATCAGCTTAATCTAGCCGAATCATTTAGCGAAAAGGAAAAACTTAAGGAAGAGTTAAGGAAAGCTTCTGCAGAATTAAAGATATTGAAGAATATGCTGGAAGGCCGAAAGTTGCAGGCAGAAACACCTGGGAAAAATTTCCCGCACCGTTTTTAATACTATCTGCTGTTCTCTTGTTCCTCCGCTTTGATTGTTGTTCTCGTAGAATTCACCAGTATTCTTAGGTAGTTTTCTCTATAGACGAATGTTAATTGCAACTGCTATTGTTGCTGAGTATAATGGCTCCCTTGCAATTAAACAGATGAAAAATTCCGTAACCAAAGGAGAACCATATAATGGATAGGCAGATGATTATATCTGTAATGTCGAAAGACCGACCAGGAATAATTGCGGATGTGACCGGCGCAATTTTTGAACTTGAAGGTGATCTTGCTGATCTGAACCAGTCGGTTCTCTGTGGTTATCTCACCATGATATTGATCGCTACATTCAAAAATTCAGTTACACCTGAAGATGTGATTGCCAAGCTTTCCCATGTGAAATCAGAAATTAAATTTGATGCTATTGTCAGGGAGGTGGAAAACCAGGTTGAAGTGGGTGGAACAAAACTCCCCCAGAAAACCTATATTGTCACCGCACAGGGAAAGAACAAAAGCGGTTTAGTATATGGCATCAGCTCATTTTGTTATCAACGCAATATCAATATTGTGGACCTGTCAACTACCCTGGCAGATGATAGGTATACCATGATTCTTCAACTGGATCTCAGCAAGATTGATTCAATCATCGATGTCCGTCGGGACCTTGATCTGTATGCCAGAGAATCTGGCCTTCATGTAATGATGCAACACTATGATATTTTCAAAGCCACTCACGAGGTAACCCGGATATAGTCGCTGTAAACACTTCAGCTGACTGACCGTTTAGGAGGAGAAACTATGTTACGCTCGGATCAGATCCTAGCAACCGTTGAAATGATCCAGAAAGAAAATCTGGATGTACGAACCGTCACCATGGGGATCAATCTACTTGACTGTCGCGGAGGTGATGTACAGTCCACCTGCGATAAAATTGAGAGAAAGATTGGAACCCTGGCGCAGAATTTTGTACCAACCTGTGATAAAATTGGCAGAAAACTGGGAATACCGGTAGTCAATAAACGAATCTCAGTAACCCCTATAGCCCTGGTCGGGGCTGGCTTTAACCGCCACGAATTTATTGAATTGGCGAAGTGTTTGGATAGATCCGCTGATATAGCTGGAGTAGACATCCTCGGTGGTTTTTCCGCTCAGGTGGAGAAAGGCTTGAGTGAATCAGACCGTGAATATATCCTTTCTATACCGCAGGCGCTGGCACAAACCCAAAAGGTGTGTGCTTCAATTAATATTGCCTCCAGTCAAAAAGGGATCAATATGGATGCTTTGGCTATTGTTGGCCAAACGGTCAAGGATCTTGCTGATGCAACTCAGGACCAGGGTGGTTTTGGGGCTGCAAAATTTGTAGTTTTTTGCAATCAGCCTGGAGATAACCCCTTCATGGCAGGTGCAATACACGGGACAGGCGAAGCAGACGCCGTGCTCAATGTAGGCGTTAGTGGCCCTGGCGTAATTGCCCGATCACTGGAGCGGCTCATTGATAATAAAGGTGCAGAGAACCTTCTTTTAGATGACATTGCCGAAGAAATAAAACAGACTACTTTCAGGGTTACACGCTGTGGAGAGCTAGTTGGCAGAGAGGTTTCTCGCGAACTTGGCATTGAATTTGGTGTTGTCGACCTCTCTCTTGCCCCAACACCTACAATTGGCGACAGTGTTGGTGAAATCCTCCACATTTTGGGGGTTGACGCAATCGGTGCTCCAGGGTCAACTGCAATTGTTGCCATGCTCAACGATGCTGTAAAAAAGGGTGGAATCTTTGCCAGTAAGGCAGTGGGTGGTCTGAGTGGGGCTTTTATTCCGGTTATGGAAGATGCGGTGCTCGCCGACGCCGTTGGTAAAGACCAACTCTGTTTAGAAAAGCTTGAAGCCATGACCTGTGTCTGCTCAGTTGGTTTGGATATGGTCGCCATCCCTGGTAGTGTTGATGCTGATACCATTTCAGCAATAATAGCTGATGAAATGGCAATCGGTATGGTGAACAATAAAACTACAGCAGCACGGCTCATCCCCGTACCGGGTAAAGAAGCAGGCGAGCATATCAGTTTTGGCGGATTATTTGGGGCAAGCCCGATCATGCCTGTTCGCAATGTCGGTAAATCAAGCCGATTCGTCGCCTGGGGCGGCAGGATTCCTGCACCTGTGCACAGTTTTAAAAACTGATCTTAATTTGTCAACTAAACCAGGAATTACGCATGCTAATACTACTCTCCCCATCCAAAACCCAGGAAATGGGTGAGCCGTTCGAAAAGTTCACCTTGCCACAATTTCTGGACAAAACTGAGCTGTTGGTTAATGCGCTGCAAAAACTTGACCTAGAAGCAATAACACAAGTAATGGAAGTGAGTGACAAGCTGGCAGGGACTACCTTAGAGCGTTTTGCTGCCTTTACTTTTCCACCCCAGCAGCATAACTGCCGCCAAGCGTTGCTTGCTTTTCGTGGCGATGTTTTCAGTGAAATTGAGATAGATTCCTATAAGAAAGCTGACTTTGCTTTCGCGCAAGAACATCTTCGCATTCTATCCGGGCTTTATGGATCACTGCGGCCATTAGATCTTATCCAGCCATACCGATTGGAGATGGGGGGCAAATTTCGTCCGGCTAACAACCGGAACCTCTATCAGTTTTGGAGTTCAACCATCACCGATGAATTGAATGCGATTGTCACCAAACAGCAGACCCCGATGCTACTAAACCTTGCATCACAGGAGTACTTCAAGACTGTGGATAAGAAAAAACTAAAAGCACCCATTCTCAACATCTCCTTTAAACAGGAGAAAAACAACAAGCTTAGGACAGTGGCAATCCATGCCAAAAAAGCGCGAGGAGCCCTCGCTAACTATATTATTAAAAATCGCATAATGGATACCTTAAAGCTGTGTGATTTCAGCTATAACCATTACCTATACAGAAATGAACTCTCATCTGATAACGAATTGGTTTTTGTCCAAAGTTAGAACTAGCTATTCTTAGATTACAAATTTCACCAAAGCGAACCCTGCCACGAGAAGAACCATAAAGACAATAGAGAGAACGTTGAAGTAACGCTCAATATAAACTTTCACAGGTGCTCCGAACTTATAGATAAATGCAGCCACAAGAAAAAATCTGGCTGAACGGGATAAGAGCGAGATTAATATGAATTTAGGAAAGCTAATATGAAATGCCCCAGCGGTAATGGTAAATAATTTGTAAGGCAATGGGGTGAATCCCGCAGCAAAAATCGCAAGTACATCATATTCCCGATAGAGACGCTGGACTTCTTCATATTTATCGGCAAGACCATACCAATCGACGATGGGTCTTCCAACACCCTCCATGGCCCACAAACCCAAACCATAACCAAAAGCACCACCTAGAACTGACCCGACAGCACACACCGCTGCATATTTGAACGATCTTTTGGGAACACTAATGCATAGTGCAATAAGGAAGACATCAGGAGGTAAGGGAAAAAAAGAAGATTCTACAAAGGCAATAATGAAAAGCACATAAATGCCGTAGGGTTTTTCCAGCCACTCCATGCAGACATCATAGAGTCGGCGCAGCATACCTTTGTTTGACGCTTCAGCGAGACCAGCCATGTTTACCTATCAAGTCAACAAACCGCACCTTGGCATGATGCTCTATGCTGATCTTTCCATCTATTTTTTTAAGCAATTGGAGTTCTTGTACTTCTTGTCCGCCAACAGGAATGACCAGCCTTCCTGGGTCAGCCAACTGATCAACAAGAGGGGGAGGAATCTCAG
This sequence comes from uncultured Desulfocapsaceae bacterium, assembly GCA_964637245.1. Classification (GTDB taxonomy): domain Bacteria; phylum Desulfobacterota; class Desulfobulbia; order Desulfobulbales; family Desulfocapsaceae; genus Desulfopila_A. The sequence continues at coordinate 6,015 of CAZWVC010000089.1, read as the reverse complement.
GTCCTCCTGCCGTGATAATTATGGCATCAAATGGGCTGTGCTCAGGCCAGCCGATGGTACCATCATCAAGCTTGGCAACGATATTATAATAGCGCAGTTTATCAAAAGTCTTCCTGGCGGAAGCAAGCAGCTGATTAATACGTTCAATGGTATATACCTGCTGACAGATACGCGACAGAATTGCGGCCTGGTATCCTGATCCAGTACCTATCTCCAAGACCTTTTCAGTGCCCTGGAGCCCGAGCATCTGTGTCATCAAGGCAACAATATACGGTTGAGAAATTGTCTGTCCTGCTGCAATCGGTAGAGGATAATCACCATATGCCCTGGTCCGCATGGCATCATCGACAAAAACATGCCTCGGCACCTCGGTCATGGACTTCAAGGTTTGCTTATCATCAATACCACGCGGCTTGAGTTGTTCCATGACCATTCGCTCACGGCTTGTTGAATAACCATCATTCACAGTTGTATCTCTCACCAAATCTTCCAGAAAGATTCATCATCCCAATCAAATTCATCATCGGCAAATTCCCGAAACTGACATGATTTTACAATATCATTCTTTAATACAACAAGAACCTTATCGTAACCTTTTCCTTCGAAAAATCCCCCAACCACCGGTGCCCTTTGAAAATCTGAAGGTTTTTCTTCGATATACACCCACTCTTCACTGCCATCATCAAGAATTCTCAGAGCATCGGGCTCACCTAAGTAAGTAAGAACATCATTACGGGTTGAGTTCCCAGGTTTAATGAGAGATGCATCAGAAGCTAGATGCCTGATAGACTTATTATAGCAACCGCTCAAGAATAGGAGGAAAATAAAACTGACCAGTATCGAAATGTGCAAAACGCGAGGCATAGAAAACTCCAAACGAGGTAGTAGGATAAAATTTTACCTTTCAGCTCTATAAACTGAAGGCCCTCATTTTTCAACTCTTAAAAACAAATGGGAGAGAACAGAATACCTGTCTCTCCCATTATTTGACTATTTAATCACTACCAGTCGGGTAAAAAACCAGGAAAAAATCACGCTTGCGTTGCCTTGGTGAGAATCCGATAATTTCTTTCCACCATCTCCAGAGGGTTAACTATCAGCCCAGCCTGAATCATGGCATTATCATAAATTTGCTCAGCCACCTCTTTGGCAAAGTCTTCATCACTTCCCTTAATTTGAGCAAGTCGTTGAATCAATGAATTTGCAGGATTGATTTCCAGATTTTTCTTGCTGTTTTCTCCGGTTATCCCTTTTTCCTGTCTACTCATGGCCAATACTCGCTCCATTGAAGAAGACATATGGCCATCTGGATTTACTATCATCGCCGGTGATTCAACAAGTCGCTTTGAGATTATGACATCCGCAACTTTTTCCCCCAATACCTCTTTTAACCAACTGACCAGCGATTCTTTCTGCTCTTTATCCAATGTTGGTTCAGCATTCTCCTTAGTCTTTTCAGGAGTTTCTGCACCTTTTGGTAAAGTAAGATCAGCCCGATCTGCGGAAATAAGTTTCTTTCCTTCAAATTCACCAATGTGATTTAGAACGAAATCATCAATTGGCTCCATTGTATAGAGTATCTCTATGTCGTTCTTTTTGAACATCTCAACATATGGTCCAGATTCTATTGCCACTCTTGAGGGGCCGTTGATATAGTAAATTTCTTCCTGATCGGGATTCATGCGAAGCAGATAATCGGCCAGACCTATTGGTTTGCCGTCTTCAGCTTTTGAAGACTCGAAGCGTATTAATTTTGCTAGCTCTTTCTGATACTCGTAATCGCTGGTTACCCCCTCCTTAAAATAAATGCCGAAGGTTTTCCAGAAGTCGAGATATTTTTCTGGGTCTTTTTTCGCCTCCTCATCCATATATTTAAGGAAACGTTTAGTAATAACCTTGCGCAGTTTTGCCACTAGCGCATTATCCTGGAGAGCCTGCCTTGAGATATTTAGCGGAAGATCCTCACTGTCCACCACACCTTTGAGGAACCGCAGCCACTCTGGTAGGATATTTTCCGAATGCTGATCAATCAAGATACGTTGGCAATATAAATTCACACCAGGGTCCACCCGACCAAAACCCATGACCTCAAAATTATCCTTAGGTACAAACAGCAAGGCATTTATTGCCAGCGGTGCATCTGCAGAGAAGTGAAGTCGATAGGTTGGTTCATCAAAAGCATTGCCAACAAATTTATAGAAATCGGTATACTCCTCATCCTTGATTTCGGCTTTATTACGGGTCCACAAAGCCTGCACAGTGTTGACCGTTTCACCTTCTAATTTGATGGGAAAGGAGACAAAGGCGGAGTATTGTTTAATGACTGATTCTACTTTGAATTTCTGGGCATATTCATGGGCATCTTCTTTCAGCTCAACAATCACCTTGGTGCCACGGTGAAGACCTTCAATTTCCTTGATAGTAAATGATCCGGAACCATCGGAGAGCCATTCATTCCCCTCACTGCCATCCCAGGATCTACTCTGCACCCGCACCTTGGCTCCTGCCATAAATGCTGCATAAAAACCAACCCCAAACTGGCCAATCAAATTGATGTCTTTTTTGACAGCCTCGGCGAGCTCAACCAGATAAGAATTTGAGCCAGAATGAGCAATGGTGCCCAGGTTTGCTTCAAGCTCCGCTCGTGTCATACCGATTCCGGTATCGCTAATGGTTATGGAATGCGCCTTTTCATCGAGATTAATCGAGATCTCCAGCGGAACATGGGAGTCAAAAACCTCATCCTTCGTAAGGCTTTCATGGCGAAACTTTTCCAGTGCATCTGCACTATTGGAGATAAGCTCACGGATGAAAATATCCCGTTCGGTATAGAGTGAGTTGATTACAATATCGAGTAATTTTTTAGTTTCAGCCTGAAATTCATGCGTAGTTGTCGTCATCTTTTCACCTCAACATTTCTCCTAAAAAGGATGAATCGATTTAGGATTCTTTCATCCTTTCCATTGATTTTTTTCCTTAAGTCGGCGAAAATGTTAAGCACATATCATCCCATGTCAAGTCTGTCCTCAATCTGATAATTATATCCAATTTACTGGAGGTTAAGCCATGAAAATCACCGCCTTAGGAGATATCCATATGGCAACCTCAGCACTATTTCGAATAGACCATCTCCCCTCTGCAGATCTGGTTATAGTAACGGGTGACATTACCAATTTTGGTAATCGCACAGAAGCTAAAACTGTCCTTAATGAGATTCTTAGAATTAATAAGAATATCCTTTGTTTGGCCGGAAATCTGGACAATCAAGACGTCAACGATTACCTTGATGATTTAGAAATGAATCTTCACGGCCAGGCACATCTCCTCCAACGCGAGGTTTGTCTTTATGGTGTTGGAGGATCTAATAAAACACCATTTGGAACTCCGTGGGAATTTAGTGAAAATGAATTAACCACTATTATTCATGAAGCCTACCAACAGGCACAGGAGCTAATCGAACTTGCAGAACCCATAGCAGGACATACAATCCCTACAATCCTGGTTTCTCACGCCCCACCCTTTGGTACCAACGTTGATAAACTCAGAAATGGAAAGCATGTTGGGTCAAAGGCCATTCGCAAATTTATTGAAACCAACAGCCCTGATATTTGCCTGAGTGGTCATATCCACGAGGCTAAAGGAACAGACAGGATTGGCAAAACACTGGTAATAAATCTGGGTATGCTGTTGCAAGGCGGATGGTGCAACCTGGAAATTAAAAATAATACAATAACAACACTGAAAATATGACCCGGCAAACGGATACAATAATAATTGGTGGTGGACTTTCCGGTCTCACCATTGCCCACAAACTTCGCACATCATGTTATGGCCACAGATTCGTTCTTTTAGAAAAATCAGACAGCACTGGAGGTGTCATCCGTACCCATCGGGAGAACGGCTTTATCGCTGAAATCGGCCCACACGGATTTTTAGATAATTGTCGGGAAAGTAGAGCAATTCTGGAAGAATGCGGTTTACATAAAGAGTGTCTCAAATCTCCACTCATCAAGTTTGTTCGCTATGTATTGCTCAACGGTAAGCTGCAAACGATCCCCCAGACTCCGTTAAAGATAGCTTTTGCTCCCCTCATCCCGTGGAGCGCCAAGCTTCGTGTTCTCGCTGATCTTTGGAAAAAACCATTGGGGGGCCAGCCTTCGGTATCCAAATGGGTCAATCACCGCTTTGGCCCTGCCCTACTTCCCTTTGCCGATGCCGTATTCACCGGCACCTATGCCGGAGATATGAACAGACTTACCATCGATAGTGTGATGCCTGGAGCACGAAAACTCGAGCTTGAACATGGTTCTCTCATTCGCGGACTGGTTGCAAAAGCAAGAAAAACAAAGATTAACAAGGGGAGCAGGCCACAGAAATTTACCATGCCTGCAATGACCAGTTTTCCTCAAGGCATGGAGAGGTTGCCACAAAAATTGACCGAGTATCTCATGGAGGATGAAAACCTTTTTCTCAATTGTGATGTCCTGAAAATATCTAGAGAGAATGGTAAATGGCTGGTGAAAACCAGTCGCACCACCTTCCGGGCAGATAATCTCGCTTTGGCTGTACCAACCAATACCGCAATATCTCTGTTAAAAGAACTTCAACCTGCACCACTCTTGTCTGTTCCGGAGGCAAGTATCCTTACCGTTGTCTTTGGTTTTGGCTCAGGATCAACCCTGCCACCTGGTTTTGGCTATCTCATCCCGGAACAGGAAAAGCGTTTCACTTTAGGTACGTTGTTCTCATCAAACATGTTTCCAGGTAGAGCCCCAGCTAACCATATCCTTTTTGAAACACTGATTGGAGGCCGTAGACATCCAGAGAGGTTGAAATTAAGCGATGAAGAACTAATTACCCAGGCTTATGCAGATATAAAAGATATCCTACCGCTGCAAGGAGATCCTGTTTATACTAAAGTGTTACGACCATGGGGCAGCATACCTCAACTTGAGAAAGACTATCCCGAATTGCTCCGCTGGCGAGATCAGCTTGTTACCAAGCACCAAGGTCTTCACATTTGCGGGTTTGGGTGGGAAGGCATCGGATTGAATGACATGATGAAACATGGTGTTAAAGTGGCTGAAGCTATCCGCTCTGGCAGCGAAGGAAAGCCTGATGAAGTTCAGGTGAAAAAAGTATATTTTTAGCATTACATTTCGCGATTCTTCACGATAAAAAAATTCACTGTTTAGCTCAATCCTGGATTAAATTATGCTTATTCCTGCAGGTATCCATCCATATTTGGTTGGTGAAAAATATTCAAACGCTCTTCAGATTGCTTTCGAATTTGACGATGAAGATTTTAAGTATCGTACCCAGATCGATATTCTCTGTGATATGGCAAGGGGGAAGAAAGTGGTCCACCTTGGTTGTGTAGATCATAATGTTGATACTATCAGACATAAAATAAAACGAAAGAAATGGCTGCACAGTAGGTTATGTCAAAATGCTCAGCGATGCCATGGAGTAGATATCGAGGCGGAGGGTATACGGTATATCCAGGAAGAGTTAGGCTTTAACGATACCTCCTGCACTGACATATTTAGCGATCAATTCAGAAATATAGCCGCAGGTGATTCCTGGGATTACCTCTTTATCCCGGAAGTACTCGAACATATTGATGATCCCAGCGGCTTCCTGCGAAACATCGCCATGCATTTTTCTCAGTTTTTTGAGAAAATCGTAATCACAGTGCCTAACGGTATTTCTCAAGATAATCTGAAACTCGCTAAAAAGGGTTACGAAGTAATAAACAGTGATCACCGCTTTTGGTTTTCTCCATTTACATTGGCCAAAACAGTCAATTCGGCGGGAATCGAGGTGGAGAAGATGCTGATGTGCCGGCATGGAACCATCAACTGGCGAGCTCTACGCAGAAATAGATTTTTTAAGAAACACCCCTTACTACGCAACGACATCCTCTGTATTGCGCGTTTTAAAAAATAGGGATAAATACCTAGCCTGAATATTTCATGAGTTGAGGCGGGCTGCTAGTCAAGGAGTTGTATGATT
>CAZWVC010000088.1:0-13574 GCA_964637245.1 uncultured Desulfocapsaceae bacterium | reverse complement strand
GTGGACAGCACACTTTGTATTGCCAGAAATTGCCCTTGTGATACTCGTAATGTGTAGAAAAAAAATGCTTTTATCTGTGATCATTAAATTGTTCATGAAATATCCGGGTTAAATATACTCGCACCAATATGATCTTACCAGGGCAAAGAGTGGGTCTATGCATTTGTTTGGCACTTTCTTTGCAAAGATTGAGCCAGAAGAAGTTGATTGGGTCATCGATATTTTGAGATTAAGGGAGAGGAAATAATCATGTTGCGATACAAACTCTATCTGCTTGGCGGAATACTTCTGCTTGGTCTACAGAGCACTTCAAGCTATGCTGCAGTGGCAGGAGAAATTAGAACATATGCCACCAGGCACTCCATTGGCATAGAATGGGATGTAAGCAATGATACTAATCATAATGCCCAATGTTCGGTGGAGTACAGGCAAAGCGGTAATTCTGCTGATCCCTGGAAAAATGGTCTGCCATTATACAGAGTCGATTACATGGGCTACAATATGCTTGCTGGATCGATTTTTTACTTAACTCCCGGTAAAACTTACGATGTACGTCTCCAGCTGACTGATGTTGACGGTGGCAATGTCACCGAGCTTGTGTCTGAGTCAACCCTCTCCATACCGGTACCGGCAATCCAGGGCAGTACTCTGTATGTTGTCCCAGGCAGTGGCGGGGGCAGTGGGTCTAAAGTTGATCCCTTTAAGGGAATTGCTACAGCACAGGCAAATGTTACTCCTGGTGATATTGTGTTACTTGGGGCAGGTAACTACACCGGTGAGATAGAGTTTGATGTTTCTGGAGAGCCGGAGAAATACATCATCTGGAAAGCCTGGGGTAATGGCAAAGCAACCCTGGAAACTATACGGATAAATGGGGATCATCTCTGGTTTGAGGATCTTGATATATCCGGTCACCAATACGGCATCCGAACCTACAATAATCCTGTTGATGTGGTCGTCACGAAAAACCGGTTTACCGGCTGCAATTACTGTATTTATTTAAATCATGGTGGTACAGCCTGGTATATTGCCGACAATGTGATAGTTGGCGATGTCGACCCAGCTAGCGGCAGCTTTCAAGGTGAAGGAATAGAACTTAACCATTCAGATAATCATACAGTCATGTACAATTCCATCTCCCGGGTTGCCGATGGAGTTTCCTACCCCCGTAAAAATTGTGATATTCTTGGTAATGAGATTTTTGATGTATCCGATGATGGTATTGAACCTGATTATGGTACGGTCAATAACAGGATCTATGGCAATCGGATATCCAACGCTTATCATAATGGCATTAGTTTTCAACCCATGAATGGTGCCCCCTGGTATATTATGCGAAACCAGGTGGCAGCGCCGGTTGAAAGTGCCTTGAAATTTCGGGATAGCGTGGATCGCGCACTCATTGCTCATAACACCTTTGTGGGGTGGCAGGGTGTGCAAAAATCGGGCAGTTCCTATCTTCTTGCTGTTCAATCTAACAACAACCTGTGGATTTCCATGACGCCTTGGTATGCCTGGGAAAACGGTTCAGGTGGTACACCAGATTGGCGCACGAACCTCGATTATGATGGCTTTGACTGGGGGAATTATCAGTATGGCTTCAAATGGGGACAACGCTATACTGATTTGAACTCTTTCTCTCAAGAGACCGGTTTGCAGCAGCATGGTATTAAAGTTGATAAGAACAATTGTTTTACTTCGCTAAATATCCCTCATTCTCCACCAACATCCATGCCAAAACAGTATTTTACCCTGAAGCCAAGCTGCAATGCCGTTGATAAGGGTATAGCCCTGCCCAATGTAAATGATGGGTTTACTGGAGGAGGTCCAGATTTAGGAGCCTATGAAGTTGGTGCTAATCTGCCCCATTACGGTCCTCGGCTTGGCTCCCCCCCACCGCCACCTTCTCCTCCTCCGGTTTCAGGTGGAAATAGCGTAATACCTTCTTTAACCCCTCTCCTCTTTGATTAATGGAGCCCTGATGAAAAAAATATTTATAAAAGTAATTGCCATTTTGCTTTTTTTCTCTTCCATATTACTGGCAAAAGCTGACTACCATGTTGCTGTTGATGGAGATGACGACAGTGGCACGGGCTCAGTGGGCAAGCCCTGGGCCACCATCAACAAAGCAATCAGAACTGTTCCAGACGGAGCGAAGGTCATTGTTCATGCAGGCACCTATTGGGGCAGGATAAGCTTGCGGAGGAATTTCAGCAAAGGCATTACCATTAGTGCAGAACCTCTTTATCAGGTAAAACTACGCAATAATGACAGGGTCATAACATCCTACGATAACAATGTTCGCGGCATTACCATTGAAGGTTTTGATATAGCCCATGATGGTCCTGGTGCTGGTGGTCTGGTAATTCATCTTGATGGGGGCGGAGCTAATCAAGTAAGTAGGATAACATTGCGTAATAATATTCTGCATGACAGCTACAATAATGATATCCTCAAAATCAATAATGCTGCCACTGACATCACTGTTACCGGTAATGTATTTTATAATCAGACCGGTTCAGATGAACATATTGATATAAACAGCGCTGCAGATGTAACTGTTCAGGACAACATTTTTTTTAACGATTTTGAAGGAAGCGGCAGAAGTAATTACAATAATACTTCAAGCTATATCGTTATTAAGGACTCTAACGGCAGTGAAGATATATTTACGGGCAGCACCAATGTAAAGATCAGACGGAACATTTTTCTGAACTGGCAGGGATCGACGGGGTCAAACTTTGTGCTTATCGGAGAGGATGGCAAACCCTATCATGAGGCAGACAATATCCTGGTAGAAAATAACCTGATGCTCGGTAATTCCTCTCACCTGATGCGCGCACCATTCGGCGTGAAAGGAGGGAAAAATATCACCTTTCGCCACAATACAGTATCAGGCGATCTGCCTTCCTATGCCTTTGCCATGCGTCTTAATCGAGAAGGCAGCAATCCTGCAAATCATAATATTGCCTTTTATAATAATATCTGGGTCGATCAAACAGGGACAATGGGTGCCAAAACCTCATCCGGCAGCAATGATTTTTCCGATACTCCAATAAATGATACGTCTTCGTTTTCAATCAACAATAATATCTACTGGAATGGCGGAGACGCAATACCCCAGGATAGTTCCGATTTAATCAATTATACGGATGATGATGCCGCACGTCTTGCCAATCCGCAGATTAATGCTCCTGTAGGGATATCTGTGCCCAGATGGGAACCAAATAATGATACATTTACTGGAGACTTCACTTCGATCAGAGCAGCCTTTGAAACATTGGTAATGAACTACTGTAGTCTGCCAAAGGGAAGCTACGCGGTGAATCGTGCTGATCCTGCTGAATCACCAAATCATGATATACTTTCTAAAGCCAGGCCTTCGGGCAGTAAGAGTGACATTGGAGCATGTGAATACATAACAGATTCAGGTGGTGGAGGAGGGGCAAATGGAAAAGCTTCACCATTTATATATTTATTGCTTAAGAAGTAGTATGGAGGAGCATGGATTTCATCTTTCTTTTGGCGGTGATCATTGCGCTGATCACCACCCTCTCTGCTGCTGATCTTTTCTTTGGCATCAAGAATTTAACTGTATTGAGCAGTGTTGGAGTCTTGGAGGAAGGGGAAAAACCCTCGATCTCAGTAATTGTTCCAGCATGCAATGAAGAAGCTCACCTGGCAGAAGCAATTTCTTCATTTCTTGACCAGAGTTATCCCCATATCGAGATAATTATCATCAATGACAGATCTACAGATAAGACAGCTCAAATACTCAGCGAGTTACAAATAAAGCACCAAAATATCTTGGCTATAGAAATAGAAATGTTACCGGAAGGCTGGATGGGCAAAGCGCATGCCTTACACTGCGGAGCAGCCAGAGCCTCCGGTGATTATTTGCTTTTCACCGACGGTGATGTCCGTATGGAAAAAACGACCATCGCTCGTGCACTCAACCATGTGATCTATAATAGCTTGGATCACCTTTCCCTCATCTTTAGAAATACAACTGAGGGTATTCTGTTAAATAGTCTGATTCTTGATTCAGGTGCTGGTCTCATCCAACTTTTTAGACCGTGGCTGGTACGTAAAAACACATCGCCCCAGTTCATGGGGGTAGGCGCATTCAACCTGGTGAAAAAAGATGTATACCACAAGTTAAGTGGACATAATAGCATAAGGATGCACCCCATAGATGACATTATGCTCGGTAAAATCATCAAACGCAACGGTTTTACCCAGGATTGTCTGTTGGGGACTGATCTTGTTAATGTACCCTGGTATGACAGTATTGCAGCGATGGTCAATGGCCTGATGAAAAATGTCTTGGCAATAATTAACTTCAATTTTTACCTGGTGCCGCTGCTACTGCTAGCTATCGGGATCCTCAATATAGCACCTTTGTGGGGTGCTGTTTTCACGGAAGGCCCTACTCAGGCATTTTTTTTCCTAGTGATAATGATCAAATTGCTGGCTTTTTATTTAGGAACACGATTGTTGGATATTTCTCCTTTGTGCGCCCTGGCAACACTTATAACACCCTATATTTCATTCTACATCGTGGTAAGAGCAGCATGGTTGAATTTCAGGGACAAAGGTATTTATTGGCGGGGCACATTTTACCCTCTTAGTCAATTGAGGAAAAACAAGCCAATTCTTCCTTGATTCTTCAGGACTTAATATATACATCTTCACACTACTTCTTTGAGAGTCATAGGCTAAAATTGAAGTATGACTACTAAGCCAATGACTGGAGACGCATTTCCTTTTATCGGAGCTGTCAGCTCGTGTTCACATGGTGAACACGATGAGAAGAGGAAGACAATACAAAAAAACTTTCTGCCAAATACAAAAATTGAAAGTGAAATAACAAAATCGTACAGGGGATATCATGCCGGATACCGGAATTACCAAAGTTTTAATCAGAGAAGAGGAAATTAGACATATCGTAGAGTTACTTGGTGAGGAAATAACCCAACACTATAAAGCCATTGGAGGTGAACTCATCGTTATAGGTCTGTTGCGTGGGTCTTTTGTATTTATGGCTGACCTGGTCAGAAAGATCCATTATCCGCTGGTTGTGGATTTTATGGCAGTATCAAGCTATGGCGATGGCACCATCAGCAGCGGTGATGTCAAAATTGTCATGGATCTTGATGAATCGATTGAGGGTAAACATATCCTCCTGGTTGAGGATATCATTGACACAGGAACTACCTTCAAGAAAGTTATTCGCATGCTGAGCAATCGCAACCCGGCGTCTCTCAAAGTCTGTACATTCCTGAATAAACCATCGCGACGAAAATATGATATTCAGATAGATTTTTGCGGAAAAGATATTCCCGATGAATTTGTCTGTGGCTATGGCCTGGATTATGCACAAAAGTACCGAAATATCCCATATGTTGGCGTACTGGAAAGTTGATTCTTTCTAGCTCGGTGAATTTAGACGAAGCTATTTCTCAGTTTAACCGTGGGAGGCTTTGAAAAAGAGCCGGTATTTCTTTAATTTCAGGAGACTTTGATGAAAAGAGTATTACATCCAGGCATACTTTTTATGCTTTTTTCCTGGATATTTGCTCTCAAGTGTGCGGCAATTGAAGTATCATCGGTTGCGGAACTTGAAGCGGCAGTGCGAGCTGCAAATTCCGGTGGTGATAAAAAAATATATATTAATTCTGGAACATATGCGCTTAATGGGGCCTATTTGCGGCTTATTACTGCGGGAACAACTGTCTCTGGAAAAACTTCCAACAGAGCAGCTGTTGTTTTAGATGGCGGTTATCAAACAACAGAAATATTTCAAATTGTTGCATCCAATATCACCATCCGGAATCTCACCCTTAAGCGGGCAGTTCATCACCCTATCCATGTAACTCCCAATACAGGTAATGTAGTAGGTACAATGATTGATAATGTGCATATCATTGATCCCGGACAACAGGCAATAAAAATCAATCAGAATGGAGCAAAAACCTATTCAGTAAACTATGGCACGGTAAGAAAATCCCATCTAGAGCTAACCAATACCGGCAGGAACAAAGTTTGGGCAATTAACGGCAGTTGCTACACTGGTGGTGTTGATGCACACCATGCAACCGGGTGGATAATTGCTGATAATCTTATCGAAGGTTTTTGGTGCCAGGGAGGGTTGTCTGAACATGGTGTGCATTTTTGGTCGGACTCACAGAATACGGTGGTGGAGAGAAATTCCATAATCAATTGTGATAGGGGTATTGGTTTTGGTCTCGGCAGCAGTGGACACATCGGCGGAACTATCCGAAATAACATGATTTACCATAACAGTGGTCATGCATACAGCGATGTTGGTATTGGTCTTGAGAATGCAGGGGCAGCAGAGGTGTATAATAACACAATTTTTCATGAGCATTCTTATCCCAATGCCATTGAATATCGGTTTGGTGGAACCAAGGAGGGGATAATTTACAACAACCTGACAAATAAAAAGATAGTTTCAAGAGATAAAGGTAAAGCGGGTCTTTCTCACAATCACAAGACGGCTAAGTCATCCTGGTTTGTCAATCCAGAAGAAGGAGATCTCCATCTAACCGGCAAAATAAGTGGTGTGGTAGACAGCGGTACTATAATTTCTGGCCTAACTAAAGATTTTGATAAGGAACCCAGACCAATGGGAAGTGGGGTGGATATTGGTGCAGATGAACTACCCTCCCAAGCTGGTGCTACATCGACGAATTCGTGGTTTATGCTGCTCCTTGGTGAATAAACAGCTTGCTTTAGTTATCCGGGATGTTTCACGAGCCTGAAAGGTGAATATGCTGTCAATCGTGAACGGTCCACTTTCTACCGCCAAATATTGCTATTATAAAACTCTTAAAATGTCGAAATTAAATGTTTTTTCTGGCCATTGAGTTATTCATGAAATATCCGGGATTGGTAAGCTTCCTACCAAACATTAATGCAAGTACAGTAGATATTTTATCGTAGTTAAGAACTTCATCACCCTTATCATTGCGCCTGCATTGTCTCCTTAAAACGCTTACAGTGATACATATACACTGATAAATCTCTGAACCAAAACATTAGCTAAATCGTGTGATTGATCATTTACCTTATTTATCTTATACGAATATATGTTAAACGATACCGACTTCAAATATCTACTGGATGAGCTCCACCGACCTTGGCGAGGATATCGCAAAGTACGTAAGGGGGTAATGAAAAGAATTCGTCGCCACATGCGATCTCTGGAATGTACAACCGTGAAGTCTTATCTCGATGTATTGTATAAAAATCCCGGTGAATGGATAACATGCCAGGCCTGCTTACGGGTAACGATTAGTCGTTTTTTTCGAGACAGGCAATTGTGGAATTGTCTCAAGGAAAAGGTGTTGCCTGATTTACTTCAATTCAATCCAGAACACTTACGGATCTGGTCGACTGGTTGTGCCTGTGGAGAAGAAGCCTACAGCATGGCAATTTTGTGGTATGAGTTGAATGCAGCCACGGCTTTAGATCTTCTAGCCACAGATGATGATCTGAACTGTCTTGATCGCGCCCGGACAGGCTGCTACAGCCAGAGTAGTCTAAGAGAATTGTCACCCGTGCAGGTCCAGGGTAATTTTGCGATAAATCAAGCAGGAGATGAATTCTGCATTAACGCTCACCTAAAGAATAATATAACCTGGAGTCAGCATAATTTTCTTCAGTCACCTCCTGAAAGTGATTTCCACCTTATATTCCTTCGTAACAATTTGCTCACCTATTATCTTGAGCCGCATTTATCCGATTCCCTGCAAAACATACTAAAAGTAATAGTTCCAGGTTGTTACCTTGTCATTGGCTCTCATGAACGGCTTCCTGTCGGTCTGTCTACTATTGAACCCACTGAATATCATCCTTGTGTTTTTCGTAAAAAGAGATAGTCACGCCTGCCAGATCAACTTTTAAGTCTTGAGCTGCTGCACGCTATTGAGTAGAACAGAGATTCTGTTTGAAATGGATTATCAATTCTATATGCGCACCATAGTATAGATGAATGAGTTATCAGAGACTGTTCTTACCGAATAATAATGAAATTTAGACTTTCCCACCAGATAGTTATAGTCACTTTTTTCAAATTGCTTCTCAATATTGGCAGACGTTTTGTTTATCCGTTTGCACCAGCACTGAGTAGAGGACTTGATGTTCCCTTGACTGCAGTTACCACAATTATAGCCACTTCTCAGGTAACCTCTTTGCTTGGTCTGTTTAGCGGGCCGCTTGCCGACAAAATGGGCTATCGTTTCATGATGCAGACAGGCTTGGGGATGCTTGCCTTGGGAATGTTGATCTGTGGAGTTGCTCCAATTTACTGGATCGTTTTCCTGGGATTGGTCCTGGCAAGTCTTGGCAAAATACTCTTTGACCCTGCCCTCCAGGCGTTCATAGGCCGAGAGGTTCCCTATGGTAGACGTGCCCGAGCTATTGGCATAACTGAAATTTCCTGGGCAGGATCTACCTTGATGGGTATTCCTCTTCTTGGTTTGGTCATTGAATACAGCGGGTTACAGAGTGGGTTTCTCATCCTTGGAATTCTTGGCGTGGTCGCATGTATTGGCATTGTGAAAATCATTCCAACGGATAAACCGGGTAAACAGCAATCGGCAGGAGCCAAGCAGATGATTGCCGCTCTTGTCACTTTGATTAAATACCGACCTGCTGCTGGCATGCTACTCTTTGGGTTCTGGATAAGTCTGGCGAACGACAATCTTTTTGTCGTTTATGGTGCCTGGTTTGAAAACGATTTTAAGGTGAATCTGGTTTCCCTTGGCTTCAGTACGGTGGCGATTGGTATTGCAGAACTATCCGGTGAATCACTGACTGCATTATTTTCAGACCGTCTTGGATTGAAGAAGGCAACCATCATAGGGCTCGTCGTTGCAACAATTGCCTATGTACTTTTACCCTTCATAGGTACCACTCTACCTTTTGCCATGGCTGGCATGTTTCTTATTTTCTTTGCCTTTGAATTCACCATAGTCACCAGCTTTTCTCTGAGCACAGAACTAATGCCTCAGAGCAGGGCAACCATGATGGCAGGATTTTATGCTGCAGCAGGTCTCGGCCGCATGGGCGGAGTACTCATTGGTGGATTTCTTTGGCGAATCGCTGGTATTAATGGGGTTGCCTGGGTATCAGCCGGGTTGACCTTTTTAGGTCTTCTCTCGGTACTCTGGGGGCTTCGTGGTTGGGAGCTTGCCAAGGCAAAACCTTCCTGAAAGGCTGGTGGCTTTCTTGTATTACTGCCATTCATTGTATGGGAAAAGTATGATAGCGTATGTGCTCTGGCCAAGTCCAAGTGACAAAGGAGTTGATTATAATGCGAGCTGAAAAAGTAATTCACGTTGTCAGTTGTCATGCAGAGGGTGAAGTAGGTGATGTTATTGTTGGTGGTGTTGCCCCGCCACCTGGAGAGACTATCTGGGAGCAGTCCCGCTGGATAGCCCGGGATAAAAAACTGCGGAATTTTCTGCTGAATGAACCACGAGGCGGAGTCTTTCGCCATGTAAACCTGCTGGTTCCTCCGAAGAATCCGCTCGCCCAAATGGGCTGGATAATCATGGAACCTGAGGATACGCCTCCCATGTCCGGGTCTAATTCCATTTGCGTGGCAACGGTATTGTTGGAGACGGGAATCTTGCCCATGGAAGAGCCGGTGACCACCATGATCCTTGAACCCCCAGGCGGTCTCATTGAGGTTACTGCAAATTGCAGTAATGGTAAGGTAACCAAGGTAACAGTCAGAAATGTACCTTCTTTTGTTGACCAAACAGGTGCTTCTCTGGAGGTAGAAGGTTTTGGCACATTGACTGTTGATACAGCCTATGGTGGTGACAGTTTTGTCATTGTCGACGCCCAAGCTCTTGGCTTTGCATTGGCTCCGGATGAAGCCCGTGAACTTGCCGAAACCGGTATCAAGATAACCAATGCAGCAAATAAACAACTTGGTTTTCACCACCCGGAAAACCCGGAATGGCAGCACATTTCTTTTTGCCAGATTGCTGCTCCGCTACAGGAGGAAAATGGTAAACTGCTGGGCCGCAACACTGTCGCCATTCAGCCAGGTAAGTTGGACAGATGCCCAACCGGGACTGGTTGCTCTGCAAGAATGGCGTTATTGTACCATCAAGGAAAATTAAAAGTTGGAGACCAATACATAGGTGAGTCGATTATTGGCTCTCGGTTTCATTGCAGCGTGGCAGCTACAACAAAAGTTGGCTCGAAAAATGCGATATATCCGCTCATTTCGGGGCAGGCCTACATAACCGGTACGCATCAACATACACTTGATCCGGCAGATCCCTGGCCAGAAGGATATAAAGTCGCTGATACCTGGCCAGTAATAAAAACCAATACATGAGAAAATGATATGATCTTTATTGATGCTGCTACCGTGAGGAAACATCTCGACTGGAATAAATTGATTGATGCCCTCAAGTCTATGTTTGCCCAGGGCTGTGTCGCACCTGTTCGACACCATCACTCAATGGCAATTCCTGGGCAACAGGAGGCGACGATGCTGCTTATGCCAGCCTGGCAACCGGGAAAATATATTGGTTTGAAACTGGTGAATGTCTTTCCCGATAACAGCAGCAAGAGGTTGCCGACAATCATGGGCAATTATCTTCTCATGGATGGCAGCAATGGTGAAGTAATAGTCTCAATGGATGCCGGAGAACTCACCGCCAGGCGCACGGTTGCAGCATCTGCACTGGCATCTAGCTACTTAAGCCGGGAGGATGCCGGTAATCTGCTGATTGTAGGAAGTGGAAGAATTGCAGGATATCTCGGTTTTGCTCATGGTGCGGTACGTCCCATCAAGGAAATACGGGTTTGGGCAAGAAATCCGGAAAAAGCTGGCAAAATAGCGGAAATATATGTAAAAAGTGGATATTCCTGCGACGTTTCTACAGATCTACAGGCTGAATCAGGATGGGCGGATATCATTAGCTGCGCAACGATGTCAACGGTTCCACTTATTCATGGTAAATGGCTTAAACCAGGAGTACATGTTGATCTAATCGGGGGGTTTAAACCGGAAATGCGGGAAACCGATGATGAAGTATTATCCCGTTCCCGGGTTTTTGTTGATACCAGAGAAGGTGCCTTGGCCGAAGCAGGAGATTTGTTGCAACCCATGGCCAAAGGAATTCTACAGGCTGGGGATATTGTCGCTGAGTTGACTGAATTAGCTTCAAACCAAAAGCCAGGTAGAGACAGCCTGGATGAAATCACCTTATTTAAATCGGTAGGTGCATCTTTGGAAGATCTTGCAGCGGCAGTACTATGTTATGAAAACTGGAAAGAAGCTCTATTGAAATGAAATTGCTTCTGTTGTGATCATTGGATTATTCATGAAATAACCGGGTTAAAGGCGGAAATCCATAAAAAAGGGGGAGAGATGTTTACCGTTGCCGATATTTGCAATATTGCCATCCAGATTGAACTAAATGGCGAGCAAACATATAGAAAAGCAGCCAGTGCCTGTAAAGATGCTGAAATGGGCGAAATTTTTGCAAAAATGGCTGATGATGAAAAAAAACACGCCCAGTGGTTCGAATCTATTAGAGCAAATAAAGAACTCACAGAAGAGCAGCGGGAAATGGAGGCTGTGGGCAAGACTCTTCTTCAAGAGATGGTGAAAGATAAGACATTTTCTCTCGATAGAGACAGTTTGCACAAAACAGAAAACTTAGAGGCTTTACTGCACCTCTCCAGAGGGTTTGAACAAGACACCATTCTCTTCTATGAAATGCTCAGTGGTTTTATCGATGATCAGGAAACCATGCTCCATTTACAGACGATAATTTCCGAAGAACAAAATCACTTCAAAGAGTTAGTTGCAATGACTGAAAAGGTGAAGACAGAAGCTTGACCCGGCCTGAACTGATGAGAAATGAGGGCTACACAGGTTTGCATAAAACCGGTAATGACCTATATTAATAGTTGTCTGCCAAGCACAACAAGAGATGGAGGTGCAGGCCCATGCAGGATATAAACCTCGATTCCTGTACCTCATCTGCTTAGCTAAAATTATCAAGCTATGCCTCCAGGGTAGGTAACTTTATGAAGACATCGGATAAAACGCTGATGGAGCAGTTGCGCCTGACTTCTCGCGAAATAGAGCGTCGCAAAGAATATTTTTCCATTAGTGAGCAGGACGCATTGTTGCTGCGTTCCGTTAAAGATAGAGTCAGTGAAAGTGTTGAAGAAATTATCGATGAATTTTATCAGATCCTTCTGTCATTTGATGAGATGGATCAGATCATTGGTGATTCTGAAACACTGATACGATTGAAAAACCACTTTAAATCGTACATATTGACAATTTTTGATGGCCAATTTGATGAGGAGTATGTGCACTCGCGACTCCGGGTGGGTGTGGTACATCGGCGTATTGGCGTCAAACCAAAATACTATGTATCTGCAATTCACCGGATTAGTTCGATTCTACGCCGAAAAATACTCCAGGAAAAGAGATCTTTTGATGATTGCTTTGCAATCAGTGAAGCAATTGAGAAGATATTGATGTTCGATTTATCACTTACCTTTGATACCTACATCCATTCATTGATGGATGAGAGCCGCAGGAGCCGCGATAAATTAGAGGAATACACCGAATCACTTGAGGAAATTATTGCCCAAAGAACAAAAATGCTGAAAAATCAGGCACGCCATGATGGGCTAACGGGCTTGCTGAACCAGCGTGCTTTTTTTACTGAGCTGCGTAAAGAACTCTCACGTGGGCAACGGCAAAACCATACATTAACCCTGATCTATTTTGATATTGATGGGTTTAAGAAAGTTAACGACACCAAAGGTCATCGGGTTGGCGATGAGATATTAGTTAAGATTGCTGATGCAGCGCGCCATACAACTAGAGAAGGTGAGCGGATAGCTCGCTATGGGGGGGATGAGTTTTGTATCATTTTGCCTAACAGCTCTCTGGAAGAGGCTGAGGTTTTATCCGAAAGATTATGTGAGACCATTAAAAAATCGGTAAACAGTACCAAAATTTCCTGCAGTATCGGTATTGCCGCATCTACACCGGATAATTTTCATGATGCTGATAGCCTGGTTAAACTGGCAGATCGTGCTATGTATGAGGCAAAGAAAAAAACAGGATATGTTATTGAGACTGTTTCATCTTCATCCTGAAAGGAATGACGAGGAGAAGATATGACTATAGTTAGTGAAAATAAATCACCTCTAATCCTTGCCGTTAAATGGGGCAATATGGAGGTTGAGGGATTAGGTAAAGGCAAGGACTTCAAGCTCTGGCCGGGAGGTGGACGTAACTGGGATTGGAATGAACATGGAACCGGTCATTTTCGAGGAATCCAAATCGATGATTGCGAAGAGCTGCTGGAGCATGGTTGCAAAACCATAATTCTAAGCAGGGGAATGATGTTGCGGCTTAAAGTTGGCAAAAAGACGATCTCCTATCTTAAGGAGAAGAATATTGAAGTAATGGTCGGAGAAACCAAAAAAGCAGTAGAAAAATACAACACCCTTGTCCGACAGGGAAAAGCCGTTGGTGGTCTCTTTCACAC
>CAZWVC010000087.1:0-13650 GCA_964637245.1 uncultured Desulfocapsaceae bacterium | reverse complement strand
CGGCTTTATCCACCGCGTTCTGCATTTCCAGCCGTATCTTTTCCTTTTTAATTATGGGCATGAGCCGTTGCAAAACAATAACCGCAACAGCAGTATCATCTACATCCGGATATTTTTCATTCTCATATTCAAACGCCCAGCCACCTGGTTCAACGTTTTTGACAAAAACCTGCCAGTCTCCATCGGTGAGGACTTGCTGTGACAGGAGATATACAACAGCTTGTTCCACCGCCTTATAGGTACCATCAGGCATATTGCAGTCAAGAAAAGCCAGTAAAACCAAAACAGTATCCCATATTGGTGATACACTTGGCTGTAAATAGATCCCATGATTTTTCTGATACGACCAGCGTGGTGAATTAAAGGCATTCAACCCTTCTTTTACTACAGGGTGATCCAAAGCATAGCCTTCACAATGAAGTGCTAGAAGGGAATAAATCCAAGGAGGTTGAATTCCACCCCAGGCACCGTCTGCATCCTGATGTTCTATTATCCAATTAAGGCATTGGTGAATTGCCTTCTCGCGAAAAGGTTTATATGGGGAGCTAGTGTAGCCGTTAAGTAACCGATCTGTAGTTAGGAAAAATTGTTCCCAGGATAGGAGGCCAAATTTTCTAGGTAGCTGGTAATCAAAATTAGGGCGACCATTTGGGCCATTAGGAAATAGTTCATCAAGGCGACGATCTGAGGAGGCCATGGTAACTGGTTGCCGGGCAGATAAAATTGCCAGCGGTAGCATGGTTGCTCTAGCCCATGAAGCAAAACGATAAAGATTAAAAGGAGTCCAGGTGGGGAGAAAGATTATTTCAGGAGGCAGGGCTGGAGTATGCTGCCAAGGCCATTCACCTAAAAGCGCAAGCCAGTATCTGGTGAAGACCCTAATTCCGGAGAGTCCCCCATTTTCAAGAATCCACTGTCTTGCCTTGGTCAAAGGCTCACTTTCTGGGTCTATACCGGCAATTCGCAGTGCTGCATAGGATTCAACAGTAGCATTTATGTCACCGGTCGGAGCAGCGTAATATATTTCCCAGGAGCCATCACTGCGCTGGTCGTTCAAGATTGCCTGGACTACACTGCTATACTTTGGATCATCTTTGATGCCAAGTATATGCATTGCTAATATCCATTCTGCTTCCATGCAGGAGTTTGACTCCAGCTTACCCACCCAGAAGCCTTCAGCATCCTGATTGGTCAGTAGCCAATCGGTAGCCTGACGTATACCGTTTTGCAGTTTTTGCTGTTTCACTACTACCAGAAAAGAGGAAGTGAGAGATACTATTAAGCATACTAGCTTGTTCACCTACCGCGGTTTTCACCATTTCAGATAGGTGAACATGTACCAACCGGAGAAAAAGCTTGCTCCTCATGGTGTATTAACGTAGTAATTACTCTGAGGAAAATGTAGTTGTTTCCCTGTTAAACCACAATATTTAAATGAGATTTTCTTAATTTCGCGTAAATGACTCAGGCAAAGATGACTATACTAACAGCCCTTGCTGCTGAAGCTAACGCTTTGGCATCACCGGGGAAAAGTTTCAAATCGACGAAGATATCCGGTGTAACAGAGGAGATGATAGGCAATTGTACCGCTGCCTTTGTCCAATGTGGCATTGGCCAGGAAACCCTATACAAAAAAGCGATTCAACTTCTTAATGAATCTGATATGGTTGGTAATGTGGGAGTCTGTGGTGGACTGGAACAAAATCTGGAACCCGGAATGGTACTTATCGTTGACCGCATAATCACTTCGTCGCACAGTAAATATGCAGAGCCAGAGAGTTATATTCCTGATCAAGCTATCACCGGAATGCTTGAATCCATTATGCAGGAAAATAGTATCTCATATAAACGTGGAACTTTGCTGTGCAGTGATTTTGCGCTTTCCACTAAGAAGGCAAAGGCAGCAGCCTTTCATGAGACCTTGGCGCTGGCAGTTGACATGGAGAGTGCTGGTGCAGCAAAAGTAGCCAGGCAGGCCAGACTACCTTTTTTTTGTATCAAGGTAATATGTGATACTGCTGAAATGGAAGTTGCCGAAGAGCTCTTGAAGGCAGTGGACAGTCAAGGTAACAGCAGACCTTCAAGACTAATATTTCCTCTAGTGATGCGGCCCTGGTTAGCGGTGCAAATATGGCAGATGGCCATGAATTTTTGCCAAGCTATTAGGGCTATCAGAGGATTCTGGGGAAAAGCTCAACGTCCTCTGGCGGACTATGCTGTAATGAACTCAGCGACCAGGACCTTTGAGGGAAATCATGAGAGCACGTAGCGGATGTTTAATGGTTTCTAGAACAGCAGAAGGTTCAAAACCACAATGGACCATGCAGTCTGTACAACGTTTATCTTTCCCCACGCCATAGCTTTCCCAATCGGTTTTCTCCATCAACTCATGATAGCTTGCAGCATAACCGTCATTAAGCAGATAACAAGGAAATTGCCACCCCTCTATACTCCTCGTGGGATTGCCCCAGGGTGTGCAGGTTAGTTCGCTGTTTCCCGCAAGGAAATCAAGATATAACGCAGAGTGATTAAATGTCCAAGATGGGTTGGGATTATGAAGAATTTCACGAAATAGCTTCTTGGTACCTTCTTTGCCCAAAAAGTTGTCCTGATCTTCTGCATTATCATAGTTGAAACCAGCAGCAACAGTCATAGCCTCAACACCAAGGGTTGTCAGATGATCAAAAAGTTCGGCGGCATCTTCGGCAGTCTGATTTTTAAAGAAGGTGGTGTTTGTTGTTACTCTGAAACCAGAGGAAACGAGTTCACGTATGGCTGAAGTGGCTCTTGCAAAAGTACCCTCCAAGCAGACAGCTTCATCATGACGCTGAGCAAGTCCATCGATGTGTATGTTAAATGTAAGATATGGACTGGGCGAGAAATGATGGATTTTCTTACTAATCAATAAACCGTTGGTGCACAGATAAATAAAACGTTTACGGGCAATGAGCTCCTGTACTATTCCGGTAATATCCGGATGCAGCAATGGTTCACCGCCAGCGATGGTAACAACCGGTGCACTACACTCTTCTACGGCAGCTATGCAATCATCAAAACTTAGATGTTTCTCTAGCATTTCTTTAGGTTGCGCTATTTTTCCGCAGCCTTTACAGCGTAAGTTGCAACGAAAAAGAGGCTCAAGCATGAGTACCAGTGGAAATCGTTTTTGATTTTGAAACAATTTCTGGAGTATATAGGCACCTATGCGACGTTTTTGAATAACAGGAATTCCCATGGCGTATTATGCTCAGACAGCTGGATTGTGATTCTTAAGCGTTTCCTCTGTTTTCTCCGAGCTTTCAGGAGGAACTTGGGGAGCTGGCCGAGGTCGATTTTCTGGGAGGTAGCGAGGATCCATAAACTGGCGAATGGCATTTTCAAGAGCTTCCAGAGAGACATTGGTATCAAAACAGGGACCATGCGGTCTTAAGTTCATCACGCCGTAGACGGGTAATGGATAGGTATCTTGGATTCCGCTTGCCAGATCGCGTTCACATGCGACTGCTAATATCATACGTGGCCTTCGTTCAACCACTATCCTCCGGGCAATGGTGCCACCAGTAGCTATAGCCAGGTGAATGCCGTAACGTTCACTTAAGCTAAGAAGTGCATCAATAGGGCATTCGCCACAGCGTTTGCAGTTGTCGATAGAATAAGTAAGACGCATTTTGCACCTTGAGTTTTGCAGACAGTGGGGCATTAGCAGCAGAAGTTCCTCCGGTTTATAGAGCTTTCCCGGACTGCTGACCAGATCGTTGTTAACCTTAATAAAAGATGATCTAATGCGGTCTTTGGGAATACCCAATAACTTGCCAACCAGGGTCATAAGTGGCAGGAATAGTTTGATAGTGAGTCCCCTGATTTTGGCAAAGTGGAGAGGCGAATGACCCAGGTGTATATTGAGAATGAGACCAAAAGTAGCCCAGATGGTCAGCAGGATAAGAACTCCAACCATCAAACTAAAGATATATGGTGCCCAGGGATGGATATTGGCAAGGCCTATTACCGGCAGAAGAAGGGTGAGCAGAAGAAAAGATACCACGGCAGTGCCTGCACCGACGACCAAGCCGACAAAAAGACGCTTCTTGGCTTTGCCACTTTCAATATCTTCTCTGTCAAATTCCTGTAATGTTGATACTTTCAGCTGTTTCATACCATCGTTTTAAATGTTTTTTTACACGCAAAATCTGGTAATTCAGGTAAGCGAAACTCAATGGATTCCGCCGTTCCCTCGATTTCATGGATAGCCGAAACTCCGAAGGTTTTCAACCATTCGATAACTTCCTCGACCAGAATTTCTGGAGCTGAGGCACCTGCAGTTATCCCAACTCTGTTGGCATTTTTCAACGTTTCTGGATTTATTTCATTGACATTGTCAATGAGATACGCCTTCGTTCCACGGGATTCTGCCACTTCTTTTAAGCGGTTTGAATTTGAACTGTTTTTTGAACCTACAACTAGAAAAACATCCATATTCCCGGCTAATTTACGCACAGCAGTTTGGCGATTTTGAGTTGCATAACATATATCGGTGTGCCGGGGGGAGTTGATCTCAGGAAATTTTGCTTTTAACTGTTTGATGAGTTCTGCTGTATCATCCATACTCAGGGTGGTCTGGGTGACATAACCCACTCGATCCGGTTCTTTGACATCGAGTTTTTCTATATCTGCTGTATTGGAAACGACCTGAACCTTTCCTTGCGCTCTGCCGCAAGTACCCTCTACTTCAGGGTGTTTTTTGTGTCCAATGATAAGAACATCAAATTCTTTTTTATTTAACTGGGCAACTCGGTGATGGACTTTGGACACAAGAGGACAGGTGGCATCAATGACATTCAGATCAAGAAATTCGGCTCTTGCTTCAACCGCTTTGGCAACCCCATGGGCGCTAAATATAGTGACTTCTCCCGGGGGGATATCTTCAAGGGATTCGATAAATATTGCTCCCTTTATCGCTAAATCATTGACAACATGAGTATTGTGAACAATCTCGTGGAGAACATATACGGGCTCACCATATTTCTCTAGAGCTTGATTAACAAGAGCTATAGCGCGCTTTACACCTGCACAAAAACCTCTAGGATTAGCCAGAAAAATTTCCATACAACCCCTCTCTACCTGTTTGGCTGAAAATATGAAATTCCCTGATCAATTTAATTGATAATATATATCAAACCAAGCTATGTATCAACATGAAATACTCTTCGATCAAGTTGTGAGAAGGTTCATCACTACGTTTTTCATCACTATGTTCTTTACTATAACACCTATTTTTCTTCTTGGGAGTACTAGGCTACCTGATCCTGTGGTAGAAATAATTGAAGAGTGTTGCGATATACTAGTGGATAGCATGAGGAAGGTGCCGTGAACTGGGCATTACAGAACGATTTCACATCTTTGATCCTCTATTGAAGAAATGGGGCTTTTTTCATTTCATGCACAAAAGAATATACGGGTTCATACTGGTATCAAATGTGAATAGTATGCAATAAATAAAAGTATTTGATCACTATGTAGGCTCATCGGCACATTAGCCATGTTTTTTTTACCTACTTTTATAGTGGTTGTGTAACTTAATGGTAGGTATTGTTGACTATCCTATCATTGATCGGATTGTTTTCCAGGATTGTAATTCTCTTTGGAAAAGGTTTCTGGTGTAGCGATGAAGAAGTTTAAGTGATTGGTTAAGTGCCTGTTTTGAAAAATGAAGACGGTGAAGTCGTTCCAAGGGTTCACTTAAAGCCGAGCGCAAAATACGTATTGTCCCCATCGAAATTGGACTAGATGATGCTGACGTGTGATTAACACACTTTTTACAGGAAATACCGCCTGCTAAGTGATGAAAGCTATAGTTCTCTGTCGTGGAAAAGGTTTGCCCACAATCTCTACAACTGGAAAAGTCCGGGCAGTAACCTAAACAATCAAAAAGACGAATGAGAAAGATAGTACAAATTGCAAGGTGATTTTTGCCATCTTCTAATGCCTGTAAGCACCAGTGGAGCAGTTCAAAAAGGTTTTTGTCAGCTTGACGTTCTACAGTGGCTATAAGTAAGGTCTCGATAATAAAACAGCCTGATATATAACGACGCAGATCAGTACGCAAGCTCATGAAACTGCAAATCAGTTCTGTTTCTGTGACAAAAACCAGGGTCGAGCGCTGCTTTTCTGTATAGTTTAAAGTTATATATGAAAACTGTTCAAGTTTATTCAGAAATCTTTTTTTACTCTTGTTTGCTCCTTTAGCAATGCCACTTATTTTACCACTTTCCAGAGTATAAAAAGTTACTATTTTATCGGATTCCGAATGATTTCGGCTTTCCAGTACGAGGGCTACTGATTCCCTGCTGATAGCTGACATAGCGTCTGGTTAAGGCAGTACTACAGAAATGAATCCGTCCTGGGCTTGAGGCAACTCAAGTTTTGAACCATTAAAAAAAATCTCGACGGAAGCGGCTTCTGGAAGGATGAGAGAGATCGAGGATGTTGCGTACCAGCTTCTAGTCGAACCTTTTGAATAGACTTCTTTTTCAGGTAAACCATTGTCAATTGATAGAGTAATAGTGGTGTCTTCAAGAAAATCTAGAGTTAGAAAGTGGTTAGAATCTTTTACACTTTCATTGGAGTTTATTGTTTGAGAATTCCCTTTTACTTGCAGCTCAGTGGTAGCCGGTTCCTGAAAACTGCGGAGCTTTTCACTTAAATATGTTGCAGGGTTCCAGGAAAAATACCAAGAGACTAGAGCGATCACAGCAATTATGATCACTAAGTTTAATCCGAATATGGAGCCAGAAAGCATTGATGGTCTGGCTGCCATTGTATTGACCTGTTTAACTTGTTTGGTAGGTGAGGCAAATTTACCTCCACCTGGCTTTTCAGTGCGCTCCCTGTCAAAGCGGTCCAGGATATCGACAGGATCTAAGCTAAGAGATTTGGCATAGAGCATATAAAAACCACGCGCAAAGGCATCAGCAGGTAATTGCGCATAGTCATCCACTTCCATCGCCTTGAGAGTTTTGGGTGGAATCTTGGTTTCTCCCAGGATATCTTCAAAGCCCAAATTCTTCTTTTTACGTTGCTGAACAAGATATTCCCCCAAAGTCTCTTGTTTTTCAGTGTTGTTTTCCTCTGTCATTATAGATTCCTCTATAGATAGATCCCTTAGATGGCAACGAAAAGGAATTATTACCCAACAGGTTTATTAGTTTAACATTTTTTTAACGTAGGATCCTTCTTTAATATTCTCTACCCAAGCCTTGTATTCTTCAGAAAATTTCTTTTCAAAAAGCTTTTTCCTAATCTCTTCTTTGACCGTATCGTAAGGAACCTGTTGAATAATATCTCCTTTTTGAGTTGAGAGTAACTTGAAAAACTGATAACCAATGGGTGTTTCAATAATTTCACTGATATCACCAACTTGCAAGGGCAGGATGGCTTGACGCATATATTGAGCCATCTCATCTTCTTGGAATACGCCTAAGTCGCCACCATCAGCAGCAGAGGGAAGATCTGACTCTTGTCTTGCAATAGTGCCAAAGTCAGCACCATCAATGACTTGCTTTCGCACTTTTTTCGTACGATTAAGAGCATCTGCTTTTTTGCTATCGGTTAAGCTACTATCTTCTTTATCCCATCTAAAACCCATTTGTAGTATGTAATATCCTCCTTCAGCTATTTCACCAGTATATTCAGTATTGTAATATTCATTCATCATCTCTTCAGTAATTACAATTTTTGATCGAACCTCAAAGGCCACAAGCTTATCACGAAGAAGCTTGCTGCGCAGTTCATCTTTGTATTTTGTTTCAGACAGTCCTGAAGATTTCAACTTTTTAAGGAACTCCTCACGATCAAGATTCATTTTTCGCATATTGCTAACATAAGTCTGCTCAAGTTCTTTATCGGAGAGTTTGATATTTGCTTTCTGGGCTTCCTGACTTATCAACTTTTGATTAATTAATTTAGTGAGTATTTGCTCCCTTGCCTGTTTAAGTTCTTCGGGGTTGATGTCATTTGACTTCTGGCGCATCATGTCAAGGTAATTCTGGTTTTCTGCTTCTAATTCAGAAAGTGTGACAACATCATCATTTACGATGGCCACAACCCGATCAAGTAACTGGGCTATACTGTTTTTTGGGGAAATGGTGGTGACTGTTAACAGAATAAGAGAGAGAATTATTTTGGAGATGGTGTGGTATGTAATATAACTCATTTAAGTACCTGGAGTTCCGTCAATGGTTTATCTTGTATAGTAAATTCCTGATAACGTATCAAGTATTTACCATTAGTTTAAGCAATCTGAAAACATTTATTTTAGCACCAGAGTAAGTTCAGGGTGTAAATAACAGAGCATAAAACGGTTGATGGAGCTATTGATACTAGTGAATACGCTCTAGCCGTTATATCTTCTATTGACTGATTAACAAACCAGCACTACCATTCAAACGTAATTATTGTGTGTTGACTTTCCTATTCAACTGGGTAAGGTATTTAATAAAAATATTAATTAAAATTATTAATTTAATACTGTCGAAATAAACTCTGCTTGAGTTTGGCAAAGATCATGGTGGGGTGTTCTACTTAATATAGTGTACCCACTATTTTTAGGTTTGTTAAAACTATAAAAGATATAACCATCTCAGGAGAATGAGGTGATGTTCAAATCACGGCTAAATATACTTGTACTATCGATATGTTCTATTCTATTGCTTTCCGTGGCGGCTCAAAGCGCCACTAGAATGCCAAATTTTATCTTGCCAAATGCCCTCAATGGTAAAAAGGTAAGTAGTGAAATTTTTGAGGGTAAAACGCTTTTCGTCACTTTCTTTGCAACCTGGTGCCCGCCATGTATTGAGGAAATTCCCACCTTAATTGATCTTCATAAACAATATGGTAGAGATGGATTTTCCGTCGTTGGACTTTCTGTGGATCAGGGCGGGAAAAAAGCAATACAGCGACTGGTAAAGAAAAAGGCGATTAATTATCCAATATTAATTGCTAATTCCAAGACTATGCAGGATTTTGGTGGTGTTTATGGTATTCCTGTTTCTTTTCTCGTCAACAAGAAAGGCAATGTTGTAAAAAAATATACTGGATACATTGCTAAATCTGTCCTGGAAAAAGATCTCAAAAAAGTTCTATAATGTGGCTAATCTCCTCTGATATTGAGGAAAAATAAATCAATTGAACAGAATACCAAGCCGATTAGCTATTCTGAGTTGCCCAAATATGCCCTCTAACCAGAAAAATTAGGAGTGATCCGGCGGTGGAGTTAATAAAAGCGGTTGTTCTTGGTGTTGTACAGGGATTGACTGAATTCTTACCGATTTCCAGCTCCGGACATCTGGTTATAGGTTCACAAATTCTCGATTTTCAAGAAAAGGGTATTGCCTTTGATGTTTTTTTACATCTTGGAACATTGCTTTCTGTAATCATTGTTTTTCGCCAGGAAATCTGGGCAATGATCCTGGCACCTTTCCAATATTCTACAGGTATACGATCAGAAAAGGTCATTGATAAGTTAAAATGGGATCTCTATATTGTTATTTCCACAATACCAGCGGTTATTGTCGGGCTATATCTTAAAGATTCAATTGAAAAAGTCTTTTCTAACCTTCCGCTGGTTTTTGCGATGCTCAGTATTACTGGTATACTCATGATAGCCAGCAGATACTTAAAATGTAAAAACGTGGAATTGCGCGGTCTACACGCCCTATTCATAGGTTGCGCACAGGCTATGGCAATTATGCCCGGGTTATCACGTTCAGGTTCAACAATATTTACAGGAATGGCAATGGGTATAGATAGGCAGGTGGTTGCCAGATTTTCATTTATAATGTCTATTCCTGCTATACTGGGGGCTGTGGTTTTGCAAACGGGAGAATTGATTACCCATCCTCCCTCACCAGGATCGATGATAAATATTGCAGCAGGGACAGTAGCAGCATCCATATCAGGATATTTTGCCATTGTGATGCTCCTGGATATTATCCGGAAAAACCGATTGCAATGGTTTGGTTACTACTGTTTAATCCTCAGCTTCAGTGGTTTTATTTATATCCTGTTGAGCTAATGCAGCAACTTGATGAAAAACAAATTTAGGGGCAAGTTAATGGACCTCTATCCGGTAAATCTCAATATAAAAGACAAAATCTGCGTCATCTTTGGTGGTGGTGAAGTAGCCACAAGAAAGGCTAAAGAGCTTATCTCCTGTGGGGCTAAGATAAGAGTGATTAGCCCCCAATTTTCTCCAATGCTACTCAACTTAGCGGAAGATCAAGTGATTGACCTGCACAGAAGAGAGTATCGATCAAGTGATCTGGATGGTGCATATTTAGTGTTTGCTGCAACCAATGTCAGTGAAGTACAAAAAAGCATAATGGTTGAGGCGGATATCCGGGGGATTTTAGCAAATTGTGCCGATGACCCCAATGTGTGTTCCTTTCATGTACCTGCTAAGGTGCGTCGGGGCAATTTTCTGCTTACAATATCGACTGGTGGCGGCAGTCCGGCTTTGGCAGCCAAATTGCGCAGAGAGTTAGAGGAAGAATTTGGAGCTGAGTATAAGCAATTTGTCGAGCTGCTTGCGAAGATACGGCAGCAGGTTATTACTGATGGGGAAAACCAGCAAGCTCACAAAATATTGTTTAAGAAACTGCTACAGCTAAACATCCTTGCTCTGATTCGCAAAGAGGAATGGTCAGCTTTACAGGAGGAACTCGGCGCTATTTTGCCAGCAGAAATGGATGTTGTCGATTTGATAGAATCAATTCAGTTTCCGGGTGAGGCTTCATGTGCCACCGCAATTACTCTGGAAGAACAAACAATTAACACTACCAAAGAGTAAAGAATGATATCTGAAATAAATTATTTGTTATTCCAGGCTATTTTGGTCGTCACCTTTTGTGCAAGTACGGTGTATGTCATTTTTTTTATCAACCAAAAGGAGAGAACCCGCACCATTGCTCGAAATATTCTTGTATTTTCAGGCATTTTGCAAACCTTTTACATCGTAACGCGGTATATACTTACCAACCATACGCCCATCACCAGTGAGCATGAAACAGTCTTTTTCTTTGTGTGGGTTTTAACCTGGGCATATTTGTCTTTTCGTTGGCGATACGCTGTTAAAAACTTTGGTACCTTTACGTCACTGCTCATTTTATTCCTGCTGATTGTTTCTGCAAGTGTTTCAAAGGAGATTCATCCCATCCCTCCTGTCCTGCAGAGCTGGTGGTTGCCTGTACATGCAGGTATTTCTATCATTGCCTACGGCTTTCTCGGACTAGCTTTTGTTGGTGGTTTGATGTATCTGCTTCAGGAGTGGGAGTTGAAGAGCAAAAGACTAGGATATTTTTTCTCTCGTTTACCCTCACTAGATGCTTTGGATCAATTGAATAATCACTGTTTGACCACCGGGTTCATATTCCTCACCTTGGGTATCATAACTGGGACTATCTGGGCTCGGCAAGTACTTGGAGCTTATTTTCGCTGGGATCCTAAAGAAGTCTGGTCACTCATTACCTGGTTTATTTATCTGATTCAGTTTCATCAGCGGATAACTGTTGGTTGGCGCGGAAAAAGGGCTGCAGTTATGGCGATTATTGGCTTCTGCTTTGTTATTTTTACCCTGTGGGGTGTAACCTACCTTTTGGGAGGGGATCATTCCTATGCCAGGTGAGAAAATTGTACTCATTGGGGTAAATCACAAAACAACACCCGTAGAGATACGTGAGAAGATGGCCCTGAGTGGTGGGTATGAAGACCCGCTTCTTGGTTTGCGTAAGGTCAAAAATTGTAAGGAATACTATTTGTTATCAACCTGTAACAGGGTTGAGCTGCTTCTTGTTACCGAATCTGCCGCTGACATTGAAAATCAAGTTATTGACCACATCTTCGGTAATAATGTACCCCAAGAGCAATGTCGAGAGTATCTCTATATCTACTATGATGAGGAGGCAGCTCATCATCTATTTATGGTTGCAGCAAGCCTTGACTCTATGATTGTTGGTGAGTCTCAAATCTTAGGACAGCTTAAGGAAGCGTACCGATTTGCCGCGGGACTAAACTGCACCGGGGCACTACTAAACAAGCTCCTTCATAAATCTTTTTCCGTTGCTAAACGGGTGCGCAGTGAAACAGGAATTGGATCTTCGGCCGTTTCCATAAGTTATGCAGCAGTTCAACTGGCAAAAAAGATATTTGGTAATCTTAAAGAAAAGAAGGTTTTGCTTATTGGTGCTGGTGAGATGGCAGAGCTGGCAGCTGAACACCTGGTCGGGCAGGGTGTTGCAAACGTCGTGGTCGCCAATCGAACACTGTCACGGGCAGTGGATCTGGCCCAACGCTTTAACGGTATGGCAGTTAGTCTGGATGAGCTTTTTAACCAACTTGAACATGTTGATATCATTCTCAGTTCAACGGGAGCAAGTGATGTGATTATCCATAGGGATGAGGTGAGAGGGGTTATGCGTTTGCGGCGAAATCGCCCATTGTTCTTCATTGATATTGCAGTACCGCGTGATCTCGATCCTCAACTTGCCGACCTTGAGAATGTTTTTCTATATGATATTGACGACTTGACCAATGTGGTCGAGATGAACAAGACGGAGCGAGAAAAGGAAGCCGTCAAAGCACGCAGAATAGTTGATGAGGAATCACTCAAATTCCAGCGTTGGCGTGAAGGAATGGCAATTACACCAACAATCAGGTCAATGCGCCAAAAAATTGAGCAAATATGCACTGATGAGTTGGAGAGAACCTATGGTCGGATGTCAGATTTAAGCGATAAGGACAAAAAAAACCTGGAAAGGATGACAAAATCAATTGCCTCAAAGGTTCTACATGATCCCCTGCAATATTTGAAAAATAACGATTGCGAAAGAAGCAACGAGAAAAAGATATATAATTTACGAAATATCTTTAAACTTCAGGATGGAAAAAACGAAGACCCATAGAAGTCTGATTGATGATGAGTGGTATCATGTGCGTCATTCCGGCGAAATTCCTGAAGTAGCCCTGCACTCATCTCTTCACTATCTCACCGATGATCAGGATGGCCCAAAGCTACATTTGGATGAGGAAGATCACACCCTTCTTTATAACGCGGCCATGGAGAGATATCGTGAAATAATTATTCGTGACATAACCCCTGAGAATCGGGACGCTACCATCTATCGAGGGATATTGAGAACAATTGCCAACTGGCGTAGACTTAAACGCTTCTGTCAGAGACATAATATGAGTCTGGACAATATCAAGCTGGAGTTATCTCCATTAGTCGAGACATTTCTTAGAAACGAAATAGATGAGGTAGATAAAAAACTTCGCACAAGCTCAATAAACTGTACTTTTAAGGATATACAGTCATTTGCCATTGAGATTGAACTCTCGCTCCAGGTTATTGAGATGGGTTTGAGGAAGATCTGTCTTGACTTCTAACCCGGATTTCTCATAAACATTGTGTCAATCTTTAGGATATATTTGAGATATCATCAAATTGTATAGTTACGTGTAAACCTGGTATTTGCACAATGTTCATGAGAAATCCGGGCTAACTCCTTATATGTGGTTTTTAACAAATTGATATTGTTTAAATTAAAAATATAAAATAGTAAGGAAATAATACAGATAAAGTCGTTCCTGGCAATCACC
>CAZWVC010000086.1:0-13793 GCA_964637245.1 uncultured Desulfocapsaceae bacterium | reverse complement strand
GTTACGTACAATTGTAATTAAATGTGTTGAGTTAATATAATTTTGCAGCATCCAAATAGTGTCGCAGACGCTGCTCTCCTCCCATGGTTATAACGTGTACTCCCTGACAGAGATCCTTGAGGCCGGAAACAATGTCAGCGAAAATTTCAATACTGGCTTTTTGTTTTTCAGGTGCCTGGGCCAGTTTTTTTATTACCCATTCGGGCACCAGACCAGGTTTCATGTGACGATTGAGAAATTGCCCCATTCCTGCTGTTCTGATGATCAGGACTTCAGCAATTACAGGGACACCAAAGGTGTTGACGTTTTTGAGAAATTTTTCAAACGAATCCAGATCAAAGACCGGGGTTGTGAGGAAGTAACCGGTTCCAATCTTGGTCATCTCTTCCATCTCCTTCATTTCAAGATCCGGAATGTTCTTTCCCCAGCCTGATTCTACGCCAGACCCAAGCAGGAATTCAGGTTTTTGCGAAAGTGCATCGCCCTCAATAGTATGGCCGTCACGAAAATGATCGAGAACTGAGGAGAGTTTTCCTGCGTCGACATGAAAAAACATCATTTCCTGAAGACTGTCACCGGTGAGACGGTAGTCTTCGGTGAAGACGAGCAGGTTGTCAACTCCTGCTTCGTGGGCGTTGATAAGGTCTTTTTGTAGCTGCAGCCTGTTCTTATGGCGTGTTGTTGTCTGGTAGATGGCTTCGAACTTATTTTTTTGCAGGAGGTCGCAGGTTTTAATGGTGTCGCCAACAACGCCATCAATTTCTATTTCAGTCAAAGAAACACCATCAACTCTGCCTCGCACAAGTTGCAGGTTGTCTATGAGCTTCTCCGGATCATCTTCAATCGGAGACTGAACTTCGGAAGTGACAATAAATTGATCTTTTTTCAGTGCGTCTCGTAACTTCATTCTTACCTCCCTGAAAGTGGAGAAAGCTAGCTCTGGGCCCTGAAAAATAGAGTGAAAATGTTAACCCCAATTATTATTTCAGCTCAAGTAGCCGGGCCACTTCTTCCTTGAGCTGAGGTAGCGGAAGTGGCTTTGAAAAACAGACATCAGCGCCGTACTCCTTCATTTGTTTAAATTTCTCTTCATCGAGATATGCTGAGAGGACAACTATCTTGGTGTCCTTTGTCTCCGGATTGGTTTTAACTCTCTGGCAGACTTCATAGCCCTTGATATCCGGCATCATGATGTCGAGGATAAGCAGGTGAGGTTTGAAATGATTTACCTGTAAACCCGCTTCGAATCCATCGGAGGCGGATATTACCTCAAAATCGGATTCATCCTCTTCGAGAGCGAGGACAATGGTCTCCACTATTATAGGATCATCATCCACTACCAATATTCTTTTTCTTTCACCGTCGATTTCCTCTGACGGAATAGGAATCCCCTGTTTTTGCATGAAAGCTTCGAGGACCTCCTTCTTTATTCGACGATGTCCGCCTACTGTTTTGTATGCCTCGATATGTCCGGATTCAACCCAATTAATGATGGTTTTTGCTGAAACACGACAATATTCACTGGCTTTCGCTACTGTCAAAATATCTTCCACGGCAGCTCCTTGTTCTAAAATTAGTTTATTATAGTTATTATAGATATTATAGATTTCTTCGGCTGTCAATATTTTTTGGCTAATATTTTTGTTATAACCCTGAATATAGGTTTAAATAGCTGTAAACTATAAAAAATATAATTATGCAAAAGAAAACATTAAGTATAGTTATTATAGAAAATATAGAATATCCAGAAAAAATGAATATAATTTCGCTCCCATGTTTTAGGTAATGTCAAGTCAATATTAACTAAAATGTTATACTAATTTTTACTTATCTGTGGTTTTGAACATAATAATTTAGCAGAAATAACAAGAGCATAGGCTATGAGATGGATATACGGCAGGGTGTTGGGGTAATCCAGCAGAGACTCAGAGATCAGTGGTTCGTGTGCTTTGTTAGTTAGGAGGATGTCGCTGGTGGGGTATATATAGGTAGGGTGATGATAAAACCTGTTCCCACACCTTGTTCACTGTTTACCTGTATATCTCCACCATGATCGATGATGAAACCATAGCAGACTGACAACCCCAGACCAACTCCTTTGACACTGCTTTTAGTAGTAAAGAAAGCATCGAAGATTTTTGATATATTATCTTTCTTTATACCTACACCGGTATCAATTATCTCGATAATTATATTGTTATCCTTAGAGCCGGTTTTCACCGTGAGTGTACCGCCATTCGGCATGGCATCTCCCGCATTCTTGAACATGTTCAAGAATACTTGGCGCAATTGATTTTTTGAGGCAAAAACCTGTTCAAGTCCATCAGTTAAATCCATTGATATGGCAATATCATTTTCCTTGAACTGTTTTTTGTGGAGCAGCAGAATCTCATCAAGTATGGTATTTATATCAACCGGTTGTTTTTCCTTTTGATCGGGTTTGGAAAAGGTCAACATTTTGCGAAGTAGTTCACTCAGCCGCACTATCTCCGAAAGTGCCATTTCTAACAGCTTTCTCCTTTTGTTGGTGGGGGAAATCTCGGTCTTCATCAACTCCAGGGTATTCATAATACCGTAGAGAGGATTATTGAGTTCATGCGCAACCTGGGAAGTAAGACGGCCCATAGCCGCGAGCTTCTCGGATTGGAGAAGCTGTTCCTGGGCAGTTTTTAACCTCCGTTCCATTTCCATGCGTTCTTTAAGATCCATGAAGATCCCGACGGTGGCTATTTCATTGCGGTTTTCATCATATACAATGGATGCGGAAAGGTTGCCCTCTGCAATATGTCCGTCTTTTTTTACAAATACTACAGGGTAAAATTTGAGACGGCCTTTACGAGCGTTATGGCCGGTCCGGAGTTTCTCCATCACTTTTTTTGCCATGCCCTCAGGATATACTTTGGTGATATTTAGTTTACCGACAACATCTTCTGTTTTATAGCCAAGGATCTCTTCAGCGGTCCGGTTCCAGAGGTTGATGATGCCCTTCATATCTGCAGCCATAATGGCGTTGGGAGAGCTATGAATAATATTATTGAGAAAATCGTTAGTCTCGCGGATCTCCCGTTCCATCTCTCTACGTTGGGTCTGGTCGACAATGATGCCTTCATACCCTGTTACTTCCCCCTTCTGATCATAACGAACATGGCCGGTTAGAAGGGCAGGTATGGTAGAACCATCCTTCTTTTTGAATTCAACTTCAAGATCAATGACACTGCCCTCATGTTCAATGATTTGCATGAACTGTTGACGGTCTTGAGGTTTTAAGTAAAGGTCTTGGGCAATATCGATACTGAGAAACTCATCTCTGCTAGGGTAACCCAGCATATCTAAAAGAGCATTATTGGCATCGAGAAATTTACCTTCTTTACTACTGATAAAGACCCCACACCCTACATGCTCAAAAAGCCTTCGATAATGTTGTTCCGAAGCCTTGAGTTCTTCTTCCTGCCTTTTTTTGAGGGTGATATCTCGGAAAATTGATAATTTTGAAACACTGTCGTCGTCGTTTTTTAATGGTATTTCAACGATGTCATAGAATTTACCAGCTTTTTTATTGAACACTTCCTGGTGAAGCGTCTCCCCATTAAAAACTCTTTCAGCATCACAACGGATACAAATTTCATCACGATCTTCAAGGGTTGTATAACATTTTGCACCAATGGCATTGCCAAAATTTTCAACCATTATCGAATTCATGTATTCAATGGTCAAATCCTGATTAATTAAACACACGCCGTCGGCCATGGCTTCAAAAATGGTGATAAGTTTCTGGAGGTCATTTTTCATTGTAGAAGCTCGTTTTGAGTTGTGGTGTTGCGCAGGTGGAAGTTGGTGTGAGAGAGGAAACTTTGTTTGGCTGATCATCCAAAAAACATAGTTCGCTCTGCTCTTTGGTAGCTGTTAATAGCCTATCGTAATTCTATTTTTTAATCTAGCCCAAATATTATACGAGGATGAAAGGCCCAGGGTCTTCGCTACCAGTTGTACGCGGTAGCGAATCACAGATTCACCCTCGATGCCTAGGCTATAAACATTTCAGATTCGTGCATAATCCGGGCAAAACGGATTTCCTCTCTCGCTCAGAGAAAAGAGAACGCGAGGTTATTGATCCAATATCATGCAAGTCCTGCATTGCTCATTGATGAGGCTGATCCTGGTGCATTGATTTCAACACATCGATACTGTTCATTAAGCCACGAGTGTATTTTGCGAGTTTTACTGAAAGCCCGGATATCTGGGCTAGTGCACTTACAAAAGTAATATCATGTGCACTAAAGTTATAGGGTTCTGCAGTGTATACTCGAATTGCACCCATAATCTTGCCATCAATCTGCATCGGTACAGATAAAATTGAAGCAATACCTTCTATCTTTGCCGCCTCGGGATACTGTAATCTTGGGTCAGCTAAAGTATTGGTAATAGCCACCGGACCATCTTCTAAAGATTCAGCAATTGAGTGCAAGGCACTGATAGGACCTTTATTAAGATACTCGTCGCTCAATCCAAAAGAAGCGGCAATCTCGAGCTGGTGGGTTTTTTTATTGAGGAGAAACATGGTGCAACCTTTGAGATCCAGGGCTGTCGTGATGCCCTCAACCGTCATCAATGCTACTTCCTCAGGATTAATGGAATGCGAGATTGAGTTGGAAACTTTTAGCAGTGTTTGGTAATTGGTGAGATGTTCTTTCATAATTCTTCCCCCCGTTGTGAGTGGTAATATTAAATGAAAGCATCGATCAGTAGCTTTTCCTGTGTTTCCCAGAAAGAAATCTGCTGGTGTTCGGCAAACGCAAGCTAACAAAGCTGGATACCTTTTGATGAGGCAACCCCCATTTCTCTAGAGATTTGTGGTTTACCGTCTCTACCTCCTAATGGGGATGGCTTTATCTTTGAATTGCGATTCCTTTCCTCTAATTCTATCTAAAAGTAGGTGAAGGTGTCAATTGTGTTAGCATTTTCTTTGTATCTTCATTGATGATGATTAACAAATTATAATAGCGGTGGTTAATTTATGTCAGGCTGAAAGGCTTGCCTGGTTGATCGCTGGTTGATTGGTACTTTTTCCCGTTACTCACATGTTCGACTAATGGTGTATTGTCCATAATTCTGTAATGCTGAAAATTAAAGTGTACTTTGGATGGAACTAGCTCGGATATTTCACGAGTCTGCTGGGTTTATGGACAAGGCATCAAGGGTGAAGCTGTAGTTTTCTACCGCAAGCCCTTGATAACGAAGGGCATGAGCCCAGCAGGCTCGCCCGGAGGGTAAAAATTATGGTTGCCTAGCCCAAGAACACAAGCTCCGAATGGTACCCGGAAATATTGTCGAATTCACAAACGTAACGATTTGAATATATTTAAAATACGTCACAAAGATAGAATTATTCATGAAATATTCGGGCTAGAGATGATCGAATACATTATTGATTCGCATTTTTAGCACAAGAATCATTGCAAACCAACAAAGGTAATTCGTTTGTGATATCGAAAATTTACATATGAGCAACAACCAATGAATATTTATATTAGTAAAGGGCATCTCGATTTAGAAGAGTTACAAAAAGCTAATTATCTTTGGGTAATTCACGGAGGTGCGGGACCGGCCGATCCTAAGGAGGAAGAAATAGAAAAATCCCATGCTGCTATTACCCGAATAGCAAAAGAAGCCGGGAAAAATCACTCTGTGTTTCCTCATTATTTTACTTCACGTTATGAGGATCGATTGAAGAGGGCAAGTGATGCAGAGAAAGTGGCATTACATGCTGCATATCTCCTCGAACAGGATGACATTTTTAACGCTGGATTGGGTGCAGCCCTGCAGGAGGATGGTACGGCCCGAGTAAGTGCGAGTTACATGGAAAGCAGACATTTGAAATTTTCAGCTGTCACCAATGTGACCAAGCTCAAACATCCATCATTGTTAGCTTTTGCCCTACAAAGTAAAACTTTTTGCTGTCTGGATGCTTCCGGCGCAGAGAGGCTGTCACGTGAGCTTTGCTTTCCCGTGGACAATCTGGTTGCTCCTCACCGGCTGGAAAAATGGATTGCTCAAAGGCAGGCAGGTTTTGCTGGTAAGGTTGAAACCGGTCGCAGCGGTACAATTGGAGCAGTGGTTATAGATGCTGACTTCCACTTGGCGGCTATAACCAGCACCGGTGGGGTCAGCAATGAGACTGTTGGACGGGTGGGTGACTGCCCTACTGTAGCCGGTAATTATTGTACTCTACTATCGGCAGTGAGTTGCACAGGTTGGGGTGAGCAGATAATCAATGATGCTGTTGCTGCACGTCTTGGGGTGCGAATTGAAGATGGCTTGAATCTAGAGGATGCCATGTATCGTACAATGAAGGAATCAGCCCGGAAATCACATAGACTTGCTGCAATCGCAGTGGCAAAAAGCGCTGACAACAGGACTTTTTCATGGGTTACAGGTTCCACAATTAGTTCTTTCATCTGGGCTGCAAATAGTGGTGGAAAAGTACAATCATTCAAGGACGAGGTGCCTATCTTGTATGAAGAGTAACCGGTTTGCCCACTGTTTTGGCAGAATTGATCTCTTTTTGCCCAAGAACTTTACAACCCATATTGAGGTTTGGGCTTAAAAAATATGTTCCAGAGAAGATCTACAAAGTTTTAGAAGTGGTATCAGTGCATAAGCGGAAGTTCTCGTTAGTTTATATGTTGGCATAGATCTTGATATCCATTTTCCATCTCGTTGTTACAGGAGGTGTACAATGAAAAGTCTAATTTGGGTAATTATTGGTTTATGTCTCATCTCTTCCTTCTCTCACGCTCGTCCTCTTATTCTCTCAAACTCTCCAGACAGCAGGGAGCTAAAGTTGATGGGGAGGGTTCTCCAATTTAACCTGGCTGATTGTAAAAGGGATCTGTTCAATACCAAGAATCAGAAATTCTGGAGATGTAAAGTCAAAGTGGATTCCAGCCAATCAGATCATTCAGAAGCAGTCTTTACTCCGAAACATTTTGAGGAAAGATATGCCTGTGGAAGTGCTAAAGCTTGTATCATCAGCGCATATATTTATTTTGATTTAGTTACGATTTCGGTGCGATCACCTCAATGGTGGAAAGCTGGCAGCAGTGGTCAACTTCTGAATAAAGACGAAGCAGAAACCGGGTTGCAGAATTTTTTTCGTGACTACGGTAGTAGTCATCCCCATGATTAATTATATCATCGTTTCCCTGATATTCTAGCCACCGGCACCTAAACTGCCCGCAAAAGAATCAGGGTGAGATTATGCTTTACTCCATCAGTAATAGGTGACTTGTTGAATGTTGTTATCAAAAGAGCGTCCTGCTTTCAACATTATTATTGGGCACACTATAGGTACGTGAATACTCTCAGACTAACCCATGTTTGCAAGGTAGGCAGGCCTACTTCTGTCAAACACTATGTCTAGCTGGTTGGATTGGCTTTATTGGTTGCCTGGATCAAAAAGACTTCTTGACAAAAAATGTGGTTTCAATTACCCAAAATATAGAACCTTTAGGCTAAGAGAGGCTAAGTGCTATTTATTGGAATGGCAGGCTGCATTCTCGACTCTGCCATATTTCTTCATATCAAATTAACTAACCCAGGATATCCGATAATCGGCTGGGCTTGTCAATTTATTAGTATACAGTTCTTAGTACATTCGTTGGTAATTCAATCTTTCAAGGGTTGATTAGATTCTTAACACTTAAAGATTGTTGTGGTTTTGCTGTAGCGGCTACCGATCCTTAGTATTTACTCATCCTGAGCTCAAATGAAAGGAGAAACACGAATGAAAAAAACACTAATTTTCCTCTTTACCCTCTTTTTCTCAGTTTCTGCCATTGCCGCAGACTCCGAGGTTATGGACAAGGCGAAAGCAGAAGGGCAAGTGTCATTTTACGCTAATATCACCGCAGTTCAGCCAATAATGGATGCGTTTAACACTCAATCTGGACTGGATGGCAAGTACACTCGAATATCAACTTCAAAATTCTTACCAACGGTATTAACGGAGTTTCAGGCCGGAAAATTGATGGCCGATGTATTGCAAGCACCCTTGCCCGTTATGCAGATGCTTAAAGAACAAGGCGTGCTTGCTGCATATAGTTCACCAACAGCAGACGGTTATCCTGACTGGACCAGAAAAGATGATAAAATTCAGATATTTGGGATTGAATATGTTGGTTTGATTTATAATAAAGAACTGGTTGACCCAAAAGATGTCCCCAAACGATATGAAGACCTGACAGATCCCAAGTGGAAGGATAAGATCGTCATGGCTAACCCGGCCTCTCATGCCACAACAATTGCCTGGCTTGTCGGTCTTAAGGAAAACGTTTTTGCCTCGGAGGCAGAATGGATGAAATTTCTGGAAGGTTTGGCAGCTAACGAGCCGATGCTTGTCAAATCCTTTGGTCCGACTCCAGCCCCAATAGAGAGTGGAGAGAAATCCATAGGTATTTCAATGCCGAAATATATCATTACCAAAGCACCTGCTCCACTAGATTGGGCACGGGTTGAGCAACCATTACTGGGAACACCCCGCGGTATGGCTATCACTGCCAGTGCCAAGCATCCAAATGCAGCAAAGATGTTTATGGATTATTGGCTTTCCCAAAAGGCTATGGGTATGCTGGCCTCCGATGTGGGTGAATATGTTCTGGCACCAGGAGTTTTTCCTCCTATTGAAGATATGGAGAAAGCCAAAGTCATCCCAATCCGAACGATGTCCAATGACGAAATTAAGGAGTGGGGTGGCAAATTCAAGAAAATATTCAGCCTACCCTAACTTTTTCATATCGCACATTGAAATACCTGCTAAAGCAGATCAATTGCTGAAAGCAGGTATTTCTTGTGTAATGAAACCGCTGGTTTGAGTTGATTTTTGTTTATCGCAGCAAATCAGCTTAAAATAACGCCTAAATTTGAGCTATCTCTGACTAAGTATGGAAATAACTATCAGAAATCTCAGTAAGTATTACTACTCAGGTGGCACGACCATTACGGCACTTGATAATGTTAACCTGAGAATACCAGCTAATAAGATTTTCACCCTTCTGGGGCCGAGCGGATGCGGCAAAACAACACTGCTGCGTTGCATTGTTGGTTTGGAAACTCCTGATAAAGGAGAAATTGAAATTGGCGGTGAAACTGTTTGGTCGTCACAAAAGAACATTTTTATCCCAACAGAAAACCGTGGTCTGGGTATGGTTTTTCAAACATACGCCATCTGGCCACATATGAATGTTTTCAATAATGTTGCCTATCCTCTACAAACCAGGAAGATATCAAGAGAAGTGATACAAGAGAAGGTGGCAAAGACTCTGAGATTTGTCCAGCTTGAAGGATTTGAAGATCGTCCCGCAACCAAACTTTCAGGCGGTCAACAACAGCGTGTCGCTTTAGCTCGTGCATTGGTAGCTGAACCAAAGGTTATTCTTTTTGATGAACCGCTGTCAAACCTGGATGCAAAACTCAGGGAGGAAACCCGGGAAGAATTGCGAGCGTTTTTAACCGAGTTACAAATTACTGCCATTTATGTAACCCACGATAGAATCGAGGCACTGGCACTTTCTGACATCGTTGCCGTGATGAATGAAGGCCAGATAATTGAGATGGGATCACCGCAAAATATCTATTTCAACTCTGCACATCGATTTGTTGCAGATTTTATTGGCAGAACTAATTTGCTGGAAGCCAGTGTCGTTGAACAAGGCAATGATTTTACTGCAGTAGACTGCGGCATTGGTCGTATCCACTGCCGTAAGCATCCAGAATTGATGCAGGGTGATCCGGTAACATTATGCCTGCGCCCTGAATTTATTCGGCTTGAGAAAGGTGATGCCGCAGCTGGACAGAATATCTTCAGTGGGAAAATAACCTCCCTGGTGTTCATTGGTGAAGCATTTGAGGGTGAGATCAGTGTGGCTGATTCGCAGCTGTTCATTAAGACATTGCCGGACTCTGAGATCAGCGTAATGGATTCAGCCAATTTTACTGTTGAACCAAGCAACTGTCTTTTGCTCACGGGATAGTCAGGGTGGCTTAATGGTCAAAAAACGATCACTCCTTACTCCGTCTTTAATAGTCATTGTAGGTTTTCTTACTGTTTGCCCAGTGATAATGCTGATTTTCGGTAGTTTTTCTACCGGACTCGGTGCATTTGGCAAATTTACTCTCGACAAATACATCCAAGCTTATACAGAACCGGAGATGAGCGAAATTATCGGTAATACGATAATTTTTGTTTTCGGTTCTTCATCGGTGGCTACGGTTCTAGCTCTTCTCTTGGCATACCTAAACACCAGAACAGATATTCCGTTTAAATTTCTTTTCAAGGTGATCTCAATAATCCCAATGATGATCCCCCATATTCTGTTTTCAGTGAGCTGGGTGTTGCTGCTTAATCCATCAAATGGCCTGATAAATTTATTCATTCAGCAGATACCTGGCCTGGCGGATGTGTCCATAAATATTTATTCACTACCGGGGATGATTCTAGTCGAAGGTCTTCTTGATCTGCCAATTGCTTATCTTATTCTGGCGCCAGCGATGGCATCTTTTGATATCTCTTTGGAGGAGTCTTCCAAGGTTTGTGGTGGCTCACTCTATCGTACTCTTTTTCGAGTGACTTTGCCTATTCTCAGACCTGCCATTCTGGCGGCTTTTATCCTTTCGTTGGTACGTAGTCTGGCATCATTT
This sequence comes from uncultured Desulfocapsaceae bacterium, assembly GCA_964637245.1. GTDB lineage: Bacteria > Desulfobacterota > Desulfobulbia > Desulfobulbales > Desulfocapsaceae > Desulfopila_A. Next base: position 3,098 of record CAZWVC010000086.1, on the reverse strand, counting down.
GCTGTACCCTCGGTTGTCGGAATCCCTGGAAGGATTTATGTACTGGCCACCCACATATACCAGACTATTGCAACAGGTTTTGCCGCAGATTTTGGTAAAGCGGCAGCAATCGGTGTTTCTATCTTAGTAACTTCGGTGACCTTGATCTATCTCTATCGATATCTCACCGCAGAAAGTGAAAAATTTGTCACCATATCCAGCAGAGGATACAAACCGACTGTAATCCAACTCAAGAAAGCAAGATATCCACTTTTTATAGCTGTTGGTATTTTATCTATGATCCTCATTATCTTGCCAGTATTTGTGCTGTTTTACACCTCATTGGTACCGTATTCAATGGTTCCCAGTGTAAAGGCGTTTTCCATGATGAGTTGGCGTCACTGGAGTGAGGTCATCCATGATCCTATTTCGTTGTTAGCATTGAAGAATAGTTTATTCCTTGGAATTACAGGTGCTACTCTAGGAGTAACTTTATCAGTCTTTGTGGCGTATACCATTGTCAAAATTCGTACTCATGCCTCGGGAGTGCTTGAAACCCTGGCGTTTCTCTCCTTCTCTTTTCCGGGAATTGTTATAGGGGTAGGATTTATGTGGTTTTTTGTGCGAACACCGCTTTACGCTACTATCTGGGCTTTGCTCATTGGCTATATTGCGACTTATCTGCCCTATGGGGTACGTCCGCTGACCAGTGCATTCATCCAGGTACATAGCAATCTTGAGGAATCATCCAAGGTTTGCGGGGCGGGCTCATTAACAACTATGCGACGTATAATTATACCATTGCTCATTCCTGGAATCGTCTCAGGTTGGATACTCATGGCGTCAATGTTCATCAGAGAGCTTTCCTTGGCTGTTGTGCTTTCACGGCCAGGAACGGAGGTTCTAGCGGTTCAGATTCTGCGCTTTGCTGAAGATGGTTTGTGGGGGCAGCTTTCCGCTTTGGGAATTATAATGATTTTTATTTCTACAACCCTGGTTATCCTGGCAACACTGGTGGGTATGAAATTCAAGCCAGTGGGTGAAAATTAGGATTAACGAGTCTCCCAGACGACGAATCCCTGTTTTTTATAGTTTTCCACACACTTGTCATTTGCGATATATGATTTTGCTGTCTGCCATATATCAACGTTACAGTCGACATAATCGTAGGTTACCGGATGTCGCAGGATGACTTTTTTGGGTCTTCCCTCAGTGTAGGCGCAGTTACTCAGGAGGAAAAAAGCGATAAGAAAACTAAAGGGAAGTAGTCGAGTTGTCATATTGATCCATGTAATATGTGGGTTTAGATGGATTAACAGATTAATTGATCTTGTTATCTAGCACATTTAGCCTGTTGCTGCCAAGTCAGAAATCAGTCTCTGTGGTGCTTTTTTAAAGTTGGCCATCAATCTGGTGCAAGCGTAAATCGTCTACATCTTGTTATTTGGTGAAAATGTGTAATAATAATGACCAGCTATTGGTATGGTAAATGCCAGTTAACTGGGTGATACATTTGAGTACACAATCTGGCTGTCAACGTTAATAGTTTTACTTCTGTGTTGATAACATAAGGGGGAAACATGGTCGATAAAATGCGGATAATGAGTAAAAAGCCTCTCAATGCAGAAACACCGATTGAAAGTCTTAAGTCGTGGATCACTGCCAACAAGGTTTTTTTTGACCGCAACCAGGGTGATATCCCTGAGAAAGAAATTGATCTTAATGAATGGAAGCTGGTGATCGATGGTGAGGTTGACAGGACCCTCGAGTTGGACTTTGGAACACTCTTAAAGATGCCCAAAGCAATAGCAGCCAATACCCTCGAATGTTCGGGCAACAGTCGCTCGCTGTTAACAGAGAAGGCCTATGGAAACCCTTGGACCATTGGCGGGGTAGGCAATGCTGTCTGGAGTGGGGTATGGCTTAAGGATATTCTCGCAATGGCAGGGGTGAAAGAAAATGCAGGGCATGTGGCGTTTGCCGGATTTGATAAACCTTTAGGCAAGGCTCAGATCAAATTTATTCGTTCCATTCCCTTGGATAAAGCCATGTCCACAACCCTTCTGGCCTATGAGATGAATGGCGAGCCGCTGCCCCTAAAACATGGTTACCCCCTGCGTGGGCTGGCACTTGGTTGGACCGGGGCCAATTGCGTGAAGTGGTTAAACCGAATAACCGTTCAGGAAAAACAGTTCGAAGGCTTCTTCATGGATAAGGTTTACCGAGTCTTTGATAAAGATCAAGATCCCAAAACCGGAGAAATTATTGAAGAGATTGGGCTGAAATCAATCATTTTTCAACCTCAGCCAAATGAAAAACTAGAGCCTGGAGAAATTACAGTCCTGGGCGCAGCATATTCCGGAGAGAAAGATATTTACAAAGTGGAAATATCTATAGATAATGGCTCGACCTGGCATAAAGCTGATTTTATTGGCCCGCATGAACCTTTTGCCTGGCGCCATTGGCAATATATCTGGTCAGTCAAACAAAGAGGAGAGTACACCATTCTGAGCAAGGCTACGGATTCTCAAGGAATACAACAGCCTATGCAGGCAGTCTGGAATAAACTGGGCTATGGCAATAATGGCGTACGGGAACATGGTGTTACCGTTACCATCGACTAGGAGCCTGTCGGAAGTGACTCTGATAGCAATTTTCCGACACAATTCCACGTCTTAGATATACGTTGAATATAAAGAAATACCAGTGTGAAATTATGAGTAAGACCTATAAAAAGTTCGGTCACTATCTGGGGACAGAAAAAGAAAACAAATGGTGGAAGCGCTACCGAGAGGGTGGCTATCTTGCCCGAGGTATTGGCGAATTCTGGCTTGATGAGCAGGCACTTGTTTTCAAGCGAAATCTCTCCCAGAAACCTATGCGTATCCTGATTCGTAATATAGTCGAAGTGAAAACGGGAAAATGGCATTCAGGAAGATGGGCCGGTGGTGCACCTGTTGTTAAAGTTATCTGGCATAAGGATGATACAATTCTAAGTTCAGGCTTTGTCTTTTCGCGTGAAGGTCTGGAGACTGTCCGCTATATTCAGAGGATAGAAGCTGCCATATCACAGGAGAAAAAAGCAGCAAGGAGCTAGTGTCCTGTCAAGCCTCATGAAC
>CAZWVC010000085.1:0-13803 GCA_964637245.1 uncultured Desulfocapsaceae bacterium | reverse complement strand
CATCTCCTCGTGAATATTCGGATGGCGTTGTCGAATATCTTTTAGTGCGTTTACCTTATCGTTGTAGAGGGTTGTTAAACTCTTCTGTTCTTTGTGGAGGATAGCCCGGTCATCTGCTGCAGCAGCAAGCGTTTTGGATAATTCCTTTCTCTGTATGCTGTTCTGCTTCTTTCTTTCGGTTGATTCATCTAATTTTGTTGTAATGGAATGGCGTTGCAGAACCTGTTCTTCCAGCAAGGCAAAGTTTTCGACTAGCTCTACATCTGCTCTATTAACTTCAAGATAATTTGTGCATTCTTCGTGCTCATTCTTCTTTTTTGATAACAGGGAATGTAGCTCAGCAATGGATTTCTTTATAGTGCTTATCTGTTTATCAGTTTTATCAGATTTTTGTTTTTCCTTTTGGTAGTTTACTGAGTATTCCTCAAGCCTTACATCAAGGTTTCTCACTGTTTTACCAAGCTCTCTTTCATTCTGCAGTTTTTCTTCCGTCTCTCTGTATTTGTTGCTCGTCTTGTGAAGTTGCTGGGTCAAGGATGTGCAGGAATATTCGAGTTCGCTTTTCTTTTTCTCGACATTTTCGAGTTCAACCAGTTCGGAATGCTGTTTTTCACGGTTTTGCTTAAATGCTTCATATTGTGGAACAAAAAAGGCTGCTTGCTTGGCTCGAGTGAGTTTTGTTCGTTGAGAAAGCTTGTCCTTAAGCTCTCGATCAATTTCATTTTTTTCTTGCTTAAGTGAGGTAATATCTGTCCGTAGTTTAATGAGATTTTCCTGCCAGGCTATCTGATTATTGAGCTGCTCTATCTCCAGCTGTACAGCTTGTGACTCTTTAATATTATCATTTTGGTTCTGCGCGAGCCGTTTCTCTTCTTCAGCAGAAAGGATTGCGTAAGCTTTTATTTCTTCTGCTTTAAGCTGATACGTCTTTTCTTGCTGGGTGGTGTGTTCATATACCTTTTGAGAAATTCGACTGTAAATTTCAGTACCGGTGATTTGTTCCAGAAGTGGTGCCCTTTCATCGGCAGGTGCATTGAGGAATGCTGCGAAACTTCCTTGGGCCAAAAGCATTGATCTGGTGAATTGATCAAAGTTCATACCTGTGACTTCCTCAACTACTCGTGCAACATTTTTAATAGTATTCTCAATAATAGTATTGGTAGTATGATTTACGATTTCATGACGTGGTTGTTGGAGATCACCCTGGGGCTTTTTGCGAGAACGGTGTTGGCTCCAATGACATCTGAAAGTACCATGTAGAGTCGCAAAAATTATTTCGGAAAAGCATGCTCCAGTTTGTCTGGTAAGCGCCTCATTCATTGATTTAGATATGATCTTGAGACGCGGTGTCCTGCCATACAAAGCCAGACATATGGCATCAAGCAGGGTGGTTTTACCGGAGCCGGTAGGACCTGTAATGGCAAAGATAGGGTTTTCCTGATAAGCAGGGTGGGTGAAATTTATTTCCCAGCCACCCTCTAACGAATTGAGGTTTTCGAAGCGGATGCTTAATATTTTCACTCTTCATCCTCTTCGTGTAGTACTGTGAGAATTTCCTGGAAGCTCTGTTCGAGCTCCATTCTATCACTATCTGTAATGGCGTGAGTATCGAGACATTTGCGAAACACCTCCAACTCAGACAATCTGTCTAATGTGTTATGGGTAAAATCCGAAGCATCCATTTGAGACATAAGATTCTGATTGATTACCCGTAATATTTCAACTTTTGATCCCGCGACTAGTTCAAGGAAATCTTCATGGGAGGACGATGCGATCTCATCTGTTATAATTATTTCAAGCAGAATCTCTACATTTTCAGATATGAGTTTGTCGATTTGGATGACAAGATCATCATAGTTACCTTGGATTGATCTTAGGTTGAGAAACGGAGGGACTTCGATTTGCTCAATGGTTAGCTCATCTGAAAATGTAAGTGCAGTTATGGATTTAACCTTCCTTTGTTTGTTAAAACTGAGCTGTAGCGGGGAGCCACTGTAACGAATATTTTCCAACTCATTGACAGTTTGGGCAGAATGTAAATGGCCAAGGGCAATATAGTCCATACTTTTAGGGAAGATTGAGCTATGTACATGAGATAGAGAACCAACATAAAGATCACGAATTTCATTGTTATCTTCTATTTGACCACCAGCGGTAAAGAGATGTCCCATGCCTATTATAGGTACGTCTCTTGATGAATTATTCTGCAATGATTTGGCGATACCAGCAACCTCAGTGTAATGTTCTGCAATTCCCTGAATGAGTTTGCGTGCTTTTGTGTCGATAGTTTCACCAGCTTCGGATTTTCGCACATCTCTATCACGGAGATAGGGTACCGCACAAACGATAAGCTTCAAATCTCCTTTACTATCTCGTAATGGAATTACTTCATTGGCAATATTACTTGGGGCTGAACCAACAACAGTAACATTTAATTGTTCTAAGAGTTTTCGTGGTGCGTGTAAAAGTGATGGTGAGTCATGATTTCCACCAGTTATGATGACATGGCGACAGCTGGTTGAGGATATGTTATGCAGAAAAGAGTAATACAAACTCTGTATACTATTTGCTGGAGTGGTGGTATCAAAAATATCTCCTGAAACAAGTAAATAGTCCGCTTGCTGCCTCTCTACCTCTCTCGTGAGCCAGTGGAGAAATGCTTTAAATTCGGCATGGCAACGTCTTCCATACAACATCTTGCCCAAGTGCCAATCGGAAGTGTGGATTATTTTCATACTCTTAGCTAATTATCAGTAAACTGTGGATAGGTCGTTCTCAACTTACCATGTATTGAATTGATTTTCTTGAAAATATAGAACCAAGATATGATAAAATCATAACTTTGTTCATGAAGGAAGTCACGAATTAAGGGGAAGAAAAAACGGAATATTTTTTAAAGAGAATGGAGAGAAGATGTAGATTATGACAGATTTCCATAGAACAGCAAACCATATCATTTGGTTGCTGTTCTACAGTGTGTAATTTATCCGTAAACGAGCTCGCCGCCAGAGAAGCCTAATCCTCCTGCACACCCCATGCAAAGAAGATAAACTATAAAAAGTTTTCCAGGGCTTGCACCTTTGTTTTTAATGACGACTGAGATCACCAGAAGGACAGTCAGAATTACAGTAAGCGTCATTTTTATGATAATGAGTGGTTCAAATTCTCCTTCAATGAATTTCAACCAGTCAAGTATCCCTAGAATTGCTGTGGGTATTACAGTTAGAAGTGCAACAATGGAGCAATAATATGCTGTAATGCCAAAATGCTTATCTGTCCATTTAAGAGCTAGAAAACCAAATATAAGCATACCGATTATCATACCCATGGGCGCATGTGTCGCTGCTGGGTGAAGAGGGTGAGTAAAACCCACGCTTTCCAGAAAAGAATAGATACCTTCAACCATAATGATCTCCCTTTACCGATCTGTTATTAATTTGGGTGCAACAATACGCGTAAATAGTAATCATTATCATAAGGATTGTACAACTAAAAAAATGTTAGGCCTTTTTATTTATCCAATGATTTCAAAAACGCCAGTATATCTGCAGCATCTTGGTCATTTATTTTATCTGGTGAATATACGGGCATTACTGGAGTTTCTGCATTGCGCAAACGAGAAACAAAAGATCTATACCCCATACTTAGTCCAGAAATCTTTGGGCCACCTCCGTCATTGCCGTTCTCTCCATGACACGCATAGCAATTATGCATTCTATACCATCGTTTCCCATCAGCAGCATTTCCCTCCGGGGAGGTGCAACCATAGAATAAAAATGATGTCATGACGAGAACGATGAAAAGATAAATAGAAGAGCCCAAACCCCAACGCGACATAGTAACCTCCTGGTAATTTTAACTAAATTAACTCAATTTTACTTTGAAAATTTAAAGAGGAACTTTACCACGAAAAAAAACCTTTTTGAAAGGAATTATTTAAAACAGGTTATTACCCCAATGTGAATCTTTCACGAGTTGAGTACGTCTGCTAGTCACAGAGATTTGTCATTGGCAGATAAACACCCCTAAAATTAGGTATAAACTCCGACTTCGATATTTCAAGATGTCAAACATAAAATTGATGCAGAGATAAGCGAACAGAGTGAGACTTCGATAGCGATCTTTCTCGACTCGCCTGCGGGGATCATTCTGTTATTCAATAAGGAAATTCATCTTGGTACAATCTGGTACTTTTGATAACACAGATTTAACATATATTTTATGTAAATATATCGATGCGATGAATCTATTAGGCAACAATGCTCATGATAAATTCAGGCTAGACATTGAAGAAGTATTAAAACGAATGCCTGTACCTTATTTCGTGATCTTCCAATCGACGAAAATTTATCATAATCCTCCAATACCACACGAATTTATCTAGAAGGCCACAGCAATTCTTGGTATCTCTTGTAAATTTTGTCATAAATCCGTTCCCAGGCAAAGCAGGCTATGTTCTTAGTAATACGTTCAGGCGATACAGCTGGTGACGAGGAAGCATCTTGTTGGGCTAAACTAAGTGCCTGTGTAATATTTCTAATAAAAATCTGTTCATCTGCTGCAGCTAAGCTATCGATACTGGTCAAAGGGGGCAATTCTATTAAACGAATTAGATCATCATCGACTTGTTCCTTTACTTCTCGACAACCGGGAAGGTCACTGGCAACTACTCTACAGCCGCAAGCCAATGCTTCAAGAATTACCAAAGGCAAACCCTCAAAAAGTGATGGAAGTACGAAGATATGGGTCTTGTGGAGAAGCTTTGCCAGGTGCGGCTGATCTAGTGTTCCATGAACTGTGACACGGTTGCCCAACTGTTCTGCAAGTCTTAGACATTCTTTTTTTTCAGGATTAGTGCCACTGCCAACTATATGGAGATGCCAATTAAAAACTTCCAGATGCTGCAGCGCTTTAAGAAGTTGGGGAACTCCTTTTGCTCTGCTTAACTTACCGCAATAAAGGAACTGTAGAGGTTGTGGTTTTCGGTTATTTAGAAAATAAAAATGGGTTTTGTCAAAGCCTGCACCTACGACACATATTCTCTCTCGAGGTATAGAGAAGAGGCTTGATATTTCCTCACGCTGCGACTGGGTGAGGACAATAATCTGATTAATTCTTCTACAGCCCTCAACGACACGTTGCTGGAGGTGAGAGCATAGGAAGAATTGGCGGAGATCTGACCCATGACAACTCGTAACAATAGGAGTCGAAACAACGTTTTTGCCAATCAGGGAAGAAAGCAACCAGAGATGATGACTATGGATAATATCTGGTTGAAAGTAACTAATGACCAACTGAATGCTGTCCCAGAAAACATTCTCATATTTTGCTAGTTGCCTTGCTGTCATTTCAGAAAATCTGCTGCTTCGATATGGCATCACATCACTCATGCCTGGGATCGTGAAATCAAGTTGTCCAGTTTCAAACGGGACTATAACTTGCTCACATCCATCCAGATTTGGTATTGAACTTGAGTGGTTAGCGGCAGCAATCAGGTAATTTCGATGTCCTCGAGCAGATGATTCACGAATCATCGCCTGCACATAGATTCCACTGCCTGTCAGATCAGGCCTTTGACTGAGTATATGCAGTATTCTCATTGCTTTTGGTGAAGCAGATAATATTCGTTTTTCATGAGATTAAGGATCAACTTACGGTTATTTCTCTTCTGATTAAGTAGCAGCACAAAAGGTGCAAGATTAGTGTTGTGTTCAAAATAACCCACATAGGAATACACCCCGGTGAGAGTTCCAGATTTCACAAAAGCGTCATGGTTTTCTTTTAATAAATGGTAATGAGGTGTGAATCGCTTAAGGATGGTGAGCATAGCTGCTGGGGATATCCTATTTTTTTTAGACAAGCCTGAACCATCCTCCATATGGAATGCGTTTTTATCCATTTGCAGACGAAGATGGGCATATTTATTTACAGCTCGGTTGGCCTTTTCCCAGGTTGCCGGAAACCCAAATATTCTCCTACCACAGCTAAGGTAGAGTTGATTGGCTATAAAATTGCTGGAATAATAAAGACACAATTCGACTAATTCTGTTACTGTTTTCTCAGACTCATAGATGAAAAGAGGTGATATTGGTTTTGGAAGCTTACCGTGTCCATAGCCTCCGCGAACATCTATTCCCTGATTTTTAAATATTGCGACAAAGAGCTCTCCAGTATAACGTATAATATTGGAATGGTTCGTAGATTGAGGGAATGCACTGACATTGACCCTATGCCGGCCATACCTAAACTTCATGGCAACTTCATTCATCAAGGGCAGATGAGGTGTTTGCTTTTCTCCGGAAAGAACCTGACGATTTTTGGTAACGAGAAAAGGTAGAGCATTGAAATTAACGACCAGCGCACCGCTATGAGCATCATAGGGGTTGTGGCTGTTTGCAGAACCAGGGGGAGGACCTTCCAGAGCAAAGGCGGAATCATCGAGAACAATTTTGCTCAACTCATTAATACCTACTTTTTTTAGCCGTTGGGCAATTTCGACGATTACCTCTGATGTGAAGAACGGATCTCCCTCGCCCTTCACATAGAGAACATTTCGGTTGTCAATATAGAAGCGGGTTGCAAATCGATATTCAGGGCCAAGAATTTCTAATGCAAGCAATCCAGTGAGCACTTTTATCGTGGAAGCCGGAATAAATCTTTTGTCTAAATTGCTTGACCGGACAATCTTGCCATTTATCTCTAAAGCATATCCGCCCTGCGAGATATGGGGAGAAAGCGCAACTATGGGAGCTTCTCCAGCATGAAGGGTGGAAGTTAGAGTAATAAAAAAGAGAACCCGGGAGAATATTGAAGATACTCTTCCGGGTCTTAAGAAAGTGCTGAAAGGTTTTCGCATTCCTTTTAGCGGATGTGGAAGCAAGAGTTATATCTTGGGAAGATTTGCCATCGACTTAGCAATCTCTTCTTCTGGATAATCATAATTTTGCAGCTGACCTGAATAAAACTTATCATAGGATCCCATGTCAATCAGCCCATGACCAGAGAAGTTGAAGAGAATAGTTTTCTCTTCATTCAAATCCTTTGTTGCCTCAATTATAGCTCCTCGTATTGCATGACATGTTTCCGGAGCAGGAATAATTCCCTCGGTCTTAGCAAACAAAACACCTGCTTCAAAACATTCAAGCTGATGAACCTTAATCGGATCAATCATGTTCTCTCTTACAAGGGCTGAAACTATCGGAGCCATTCCATGATATCGCAATCCACCTGCATGGATACCTGGAGGAATAAAATCATGCCCTAAAGTGTACATATACATCAATGGGGTGGTTTGAGCTGTGTCACCAAAATCGTAGGCAAGTTTCCCCATCGTCAGGGAAGGGCAGGATGCAGGTTCAACGCCAACGAAACGAACTTTTTTACCTTCGAGATAATCCGGGACAAATGGAACAATTAAACCGGCGAAGTTGGATCCGCCACCACAGCAACCAATTATAACATCGGGGTAGTCACCTGCAATTTCCATTTGTTTTTTTGTTTCAAGACCAATAATTGATTGATGTAAAATCACATGATTGAGAACTGAACCTAAGGCATATTTGGTGTCATCTCGGGTTGCAGCATCTTCTAATGCCTCGGAAATTGCAATTCCAAGTGAACCCGGAGTATCTGGATATTCGGCCAATATTTTTCGCCCTGTGTTGGTTTCATCACTTGGGCTTGGGACAATTTCTGCACCATAGGTCTGCATCATTGATTTCCTGTAGGGTTTTTGATCAAACGATACCCTTACCATGTAAACTTTACAGTCTAGTCCAAACTTGCTGGTGGCAAAAGAGAGAGCGCTACCCCACTGTCCCGCACCTGTTTCTGTAGCCAGTCGTTTGACACCCTCTTTCATGTTATAATAGGCTTGAGGTACAGCACTGTTCGGTTTATGTGAACCTACTGGAGAAACCCCCTCATTCTTGAAATAAATCTTGGCTTTGGTTCCCAATGCCTTTTCCAGATTACTTGCTCTCACTAGAGGAGAAGGGCGCCAAATTTTTAAAATATCCAATACTTCGTCAGGTATGTCAATATAGCTGTCAGCGGACATTTCCTGCTCCAACAGACCCATTGGAAAAACTGGGGCAAGTTTTTCCGGTCCCATTGGCTCTTTGGTTTCCGGGTCAAGAGGAGGTTGGAGACCATTGGGAATATCAGGAACAACGTTGTACCACTGGCGTGGCATTTCATCATCGCGAAGTATGATCTTTTTAATCATTTGTATTACCCTTTGAAACAATTAGAATTTTATCTGCATAACCTCTACAGACCGCCAATTATCAATTGCCTTACCTTTCTACCATGATGATTCATACAGAGCAACTATCTTTACGCTGTGTCGTATGGTTGCCAGGAAGTCTTTGTGATCCTGGTGGTTAAAACATCCTTTTCATCCCAGGAAAACAAATGAGATAATAGTTCACTCACTTTCACACCAGGAGTGCCAGCGGTGGAGATAAGAATAAGTTGCAGGGTCGCAACGTCGGTAATTGAAATATCTTTTATCAATGGCCGAATATTGATTTGTTTGACCTTGCCTTTTCGTGTCCTGGTAATAAATGACTCTTTTTCTGCGAGAAAAGCAGAGATAACCCGATTTTCATTCGAGGTTATATTTCGTGGAGGTTTTACTTCGTAAGTATTTATAACACGTTGGGGGATTTGGCCAGAATGAGGCTCTATGCCGGTTATTGTTAAACCTTGTGGTAAACATTCACTGAGCAATGCTGCTGTCTGTCCATTATTCTCAAGAGGTTGAGGAAGATCAATGATGAAGAATTCAGCTCTGCTTTCCATTCCCACAGGTAATGCACCACCAAAGGATATCTTTGGTGATGGATTAAACCCCTTGGAGAAATGTGGTTTGATCTTTGCCCTGCGTATAGCGCGAAAGATGAGTTGCAATATTTCTAGGTGACCTAGATAGCTAATGTTCCCTCTTCGAGAATAGCTTACCATATATTTGTAATGTTCCGAGAAGTCTTGTGATTGCTTATCTTGCTGAAAATCATCAGATTCGGATCTGGGGGTGGTATCAACAATAGGCCTCTGTTGGACAATGGGCATGATGGTTTTGAAGTCGCATAAACCGCATTGCTGGCAACCATGATACCTGCAATCTGGAGTATAAGCTTGCTGATGTGCTTTTTGGAGTTCATCTTTGAGATAAGCTGTATCGATACCGCTGGAAAGATGTGACCAGGGAAGAATTTCATCCAGGTCTCTTGCTCGCAGATATTCAGAAAGTTTGATATTGCAGTTTTGTGCTGCTTCCTGCCAAGTGGTATAATCAAAATGGTCAGACCAGCCATCTAAGCGCGCACCTCCCATCCAGGCCTCTTCTATGAGGTTTGCCAGTTTTCTATCACCTCGTGAAAATACACCTTCAAGAAAGCTCATCTCTGGATCATGCCATTTCAGTTTCGCTCCTTTGCGTGGCATTTTTTCCTTGAGAAGTCTGATCCTTTTCCGACTTTCTGTAAGCGAGAGCTGCTCTTCCCATTGAAAAGGGGTATGTGGTTTGGGCACAAAGGTACCCACACTTGTAGTTACCTGATTGCGTTTACTCCTGACACTATTGGCGACTTTTCTGGTCTTTTCGACAAGCAAAGCTATTTCTTCTATATCTGTCATTGTCTCAGTTGGGAGACCAATCATAAAGTAGAGTTTAATTGCACTCCAACCCATGCCAAAAGCATCTTCACAGGTCCGTAAGAGGTCAGCTTCCGTTATACCTTTATTAATTACCTTTCTGAGTCGTTCACTTCCTGCTTCAGGTGCTAAGGTGAAACCGGTTTTGCGTACCCGTTTGATTTGATCCATGACGGTTTGAGAAAGCGTACCCACCCGCATAGATGGCATAGATACTGAAACATAATCAGCTGCAAAATTGTCCATTAGTTTGGGCAAAAGCTGGTTTATGCAAGAGTAATCTCCAGTTGACAGGGAAAGCAGGGCAAGTTCGTCAAAACCCGAACTCTCTATCCCACTTTTTGCAAGGTCAAGTATCTGCTCAACAGCTCTCTCCCTGACAGGTCGATAAATCATTCCTGCCTGACAAAATCGGCAACCGCGAGTACATCCCCTGGCAATTTCCACGCCCAGTCTATCGTGTACAACCTTGGCATTAGGAACTATGGGTTTGCAGAGATGTGCTGTCTTGTTTAGATCAGCCACGACTCGACGTTCAATCGTTTCTCTTGGTCCCACTAGATTCTTGATGTTATCGATTCTATTGCGAGAATCATATGTTGGAAGAAAATGCGATGGGATATATACTCCGTTAAGTTGGCCGAGTTTGACGATAATATCATGTTTGGTTATACCATCTCGTTTCCCTTCTCTTAAAATATTAGCAACTTCAATTACCGCGTCTTCACCGTCGCCACAGACAATTGCATCAAAAAAATCAGCTATTGGCTCAGGATTGAGTGAACATGACCCTCCACCTAATATGATGGGGTGCGTAGCGTTGCGATCTTTACTGCGTCTGGGGATACCAGCCAAATCTAAGATTGTGAGAATGTTGGTATAACAGAGTTCATAAGGAAGAGTTATTCCGACAATATCGAATGAGGAGACGGGAGTTGAAGATTCTAAGCTGAGTAGGGGTAAATGCTTTGCCCGCATTATTTTCTCAGCATCCAAATCAGGACAATAGCTTCGTTCAGCAAGAATCCCGGCCTCATTATTAAGGATATGATATAATATTTGCAACCCCAAATGCGACATCCCAATCTCATAGAGATCAGGAAAAAGTAAAGCGATACGCACCTCAGTCTTATCCCATTCCTTTTGGGTGGTATTAAACTCATTTCCCAGATATCGGCCTGGTTTAGAGACAAATGGTAAAAGTGTTGTTTTTTTCATTGCTATAATGTTTAAGTACGAATTTTTAAAGCATACAATATGCCTTAGATTGTAAAAAAAAAGACCCATGGAGTTCCAAATGGAAATCATAGAGCGCCCTTGATTTAACGGAAATGGGTTGACTTTTCAAGTGGGGATGCAGTATTGAAGTATCAAATTATATCTTTTCTATTACCTAACCCCATAAAAGACACATCAAAAAGAGATATTACCATGAAATATATTTCAGTATTTCTTTTCATGATCTTGATGACCTTTGATTCTCAACCGGTTCTATCTTCGATGACGGAAGGGAAAACAGTTATCAAAACTATACAATATCTTGGTAAAAAAGGTGCAGGTGAGGTAATTCAGATAGAGCTCTCCCAGAAAGTAACTCCTCGGGTAATAAAACTCTCGGGAGAATCACCTCGCTTAGTATTTGATTTTCCCAATACTGTTAGAGCAAATGAGATTGCAAATAATACAGTTGTAGATGGGATAATGATAAAGGGTATTAGAGTGGGTGCCCACAACCAGCCTGAATTGAAGATTCGTGTAGTAATCGATTTAAAGAAAAAAACAGAATACAAGATGAATCATGGCTATGAAGATACTACGCCAATTATGTACATTCATTTTTCACGACCACCAGCTGCAAAGGCGAGACCACAGCAGATTGAGGCACCGGCAGAGAGCCTACCAGCTCCACCCAAAAGCACATCAGAATTATCGACCAGCATTGATGAGATAAGAGAAAGTGGAAAGGTGAAGAAATCCGAAAATTCTCTAACCCCGCAGATCACAGCTGCCCAAAAAAAAGCTCCACCAACCGAAGCTGTTCAGAAAGAAAAAGCATCACCCGTTGTTGCTCAAGAGCAAACACCACAAGTTGCCTCACTTGAGAAAAAAGGCGTAACTGAAATTATAGAAGGAAAAACCCCATCACAGATTGCTGTTAAAAATAATGAGGAGCCACCAGTAGCGGTTGAGGAAAATGTCAACATCCTAGAAGAGCAGGTATCTGATGATAATATTGCAGATGAAGATCTGGCTTATATAGCTGATGATGAAATACCGGTTTTGCTCAATGTTAGTTATGAAACGAGTACTAATGACAAAGAGATGGTTCTCTTTAAATTAAGCGGTTTTCATCCCCCGGTTGTTTTTTCCACAGAAGGTGAGGAACTCCTAGTAGTGTGCGATTTTCTCGATGCCATCCTCGGATACGGTGTGGAGAAGTTACTTGAAGCCAACGGAAATTATATTCGTAATGTTGAAGTCAGCAAGCAAAAAGAGCCGGAAAAGGTAAGGGTAGTTCTTCATTTGAATGGAAAATTCAAATATGATCTTAAGCAGGTCTTCTTCAAGGAGGATAATCTTTTTGTTTTAATTATCAGCAGCTTGGGTGAGAAGAACTGATTGTGATAATCATCGAGATTCATGGGTAGTATTGTTGAAGATAATTTGGAGGAAGCTTTAGATTAAAAGTGGGTGCAGTAAAAATTTGATCATTTTTTATATCACTCAAGTTTATTTGGACCTCTGTATTATATGCAATACCTTGAACCTTGATATCGGTTGGTAAAGGACAGCCATTATTACTTGTCCATCCCTGATAGATCACCCGAGCAACCTCATCGCCATCCTTATCAATTCCCACCCTTTCAATGAGTTGTCTCTTAGAGAAATCAAAGAGCAGATATTCGTTGATGGGGTTGTTTTTTTCATTGTTAACAACATGTAACCAAATCCCACGTGATTCTATATCCTCACGGAGCTCAACCAACTGCTCATTGGTAAAGTTCATATTGCCGCTAAGCCAATTTGCCCATTCCTCATGAAAAACATTTTGTGGAATGTCGTGTTTATCTATGAAACGCGATATCTTTCCGTGTTTATACAAACCTTTGCTAACATTGATAGCTTGAAACAGCGTTCCATCAGTTGTGAGGGCATAAACAGGTTGGCCTAGTGGGTTGATCGCAACCAGTTTGATTGATGTTGGTAGCATTACTTGAAGATAACCATTCAGACCGCCATCACTGAGTTGAGCGTCCCATTTAATGGATATTTCTGCATCGATGCAACATGTACAGTTATCACGTTTTTGGAGCTCATCCAGGAGAAGAGCTCGAATTGATTTTTCTGCGTTTTGTTCGAGGGGTTCTTGCCATTGTTTTTGCGCACAACCGCTCAAGAAAAGAAGAACGGTTATCACTAAGAGAAAGAGAATGAAAGAGTTAATTCTCTTAAAGATCAGTAATTTTCTTTTGAATTGCATCAATTTTATCTTCATCTGTTAGAATTTCTATAGCTTTCTGATAATAGAATAGAGATTTTTCGCGGTTTCCCAATGCGTTATAGGTATCACCTAAATGCTCATAAATGTATGGATCATCTGACTCAAATTTTATTGCTCTTTCCAGTTCGATTCTTGCTTTTTCAAATTCCCCAAGTCGAAAATAGATCCAGCCAAGACTATCCAGGATATAGCCGCTTTCTGGTTTCAGCTCTATCGCTTTGCGGATGTATTGATAGGCTTTTTTTAGGTTAATATTTCGGTCTGCCCAACTATAACCAATAAAGTTTAAGGAATCTGCATGATTGGGATTTAGTACAAGGATTTTTTGCATTGTCTCCATGGCCGTATCGTGATTTCCTCGTTTCTCCATTAGAATGGCATATTCGTAAAGCAGTGATTGGTTTTCAGGAAAAGAATCAAGCCCCTGTAAAAAAGTAGAAACGGCCTCTTCCGTCTGCTTATTTTTTTGATAAATCGAGGCGAGAAGTGAATAAAAAACTGGAAGTCGTGTTTCTTCCCGAGTAAGGGATTCCTGAAGAAGTTGGGTAGACAGAGCTGATCTACTTTGTTCTTCAAATATACGCACTTGCAGCAGCATACTCTCACGGTACTCGGCGGCGTCCGGTGGTATTTTTTTGAGG
>CAZWVC010000084.1:0-14223 GCA_964637245.1 uncultured Desulfocapsaceae bacterium | reverse complement strand
AATGATGCCTTCCATTTTCATTGTTAAGTCAAGTGCTTGCATGACTTGGTTGTCGGTTGCGGCTTCAAACCGGACATCACCATTCTCCCAATGATGGGAAAGGATTGGAGAGACACCTACATAATCCAAACCGGCTGCCACTGAATGGGTCTCGAGCATCTGCCCGTCATCATCTTGAAGAAACATGGTGTGGTAACCCTGTGCAACTCCAGGAGAAGCATCATCTCCGCATAGTCTGGCAGCATGTTTACCCGTCTCTACTCCTGCTCCCCCAGCTTCAACGCCAATGAGTTCTACACCATCCTCCTTAAGGAAACGACCAAATATACCCATAGCGTTAGAGCCACCGCCAACACAGGCATATATTTTAGCTGGGTTTTTTCCGTGCTGTTTTCTGATTTGTTCAATTGCTTCATT
This sequence comes from uncultured Desulfocapsaceae bacterium, assembly GCA_964637245.1. GTDB lineage: Bacteria > Desulfobacterota > Desulfobulbia > Desulfobulbales > Desulfocapsaceae > Desulfopila_A. The sequence continues at coordinate 13,806 of CAZWVC010000084.1, read as the reverse complement.
GCCAACTATTGATTGAAACCAGGAAACCATTTCCGGAAAAGGAGCAGGCCCACAGGCGGTACCAAAAACGTAGTGGGTGGAATCTACGTTGGTAACCCAATCACGAAAGGCCTCATTGATGGCATCTTTGAGAGTTCGTGAGCCATCTTTTACAGAGACTACTTTGGCTCCCATTTTTTCCATCCAGAAAACATTAGGACGCTGACGGAGGACATCAACCTCACCCATATAAACAGTGCAGTCAAATCCAAATTTAGCAGCCATTGTTGCAGTGGCCATACCATGCTGACCGGCACCGGTTTCGGCGATAACCCTCTTTTTCCCCATGCGTTTTACCAGAAGTCCCTGACCCATGACATTATTTGCCTTATGCGCACCTGTATGGTTCAGGTCTTCTCTTTTTATATATATTTGAGCGCCGCCAAAATGATTAGATAAATTTTCAGCATGAGTCAACGGGGTAGGTCGGCAGGAGTAGGTCGACATCAATTCAGTATACTCATCCCAGAAAGACGTATCCGATTTTGCTTGCTTGAAATGAACTTCCAGTTCCTGGAAAGTTTGATGGAGCACCTCTGGTATGAAAGCACCCCCCCATTTGCCAAAATATCCTTTATTGATCATATCTTTGAATCCCCAGCTCGATACCCTGAACATAAGATATATGATATCGAGCAACACTTAAGTTATAGTTAAAAAAACTGAAAATATTGTGGTAATAAATCCAACCGGTAAAATTACACTACTTGTCCAAATATTCCTAAGAAAGAATGGCAAATACCGGAAATACCAATAATGATTCTAAGAATGGCAGGCCTGGCTTTCAAGTTTTTCTCAACTGCTTTCTACACAAGGCTGCAAAATCCTCTGGGTAATGCCCATTGATAAATCGCAGATGCGCTTCACTGAATGCGCCGGGAGAGTAGGGCAGTTTGGGCAGCAGTGAGTAGATCAACGGTTGGTTGAGCCTGCTTCTTTCTGCTATTCTCTTGGAATACTCTATGGAAGTAACCATTTTTGCCCCTAGCTTCTCATAAACTTGTTGAGCTTTAAGTATGGCAATATCAAGTGATTTTCGGCATTGTCTATCAGCTTCAATGATATTGCCGACAAAGTTACCTTCGTTATCCTGCTTGGTTAAGATTTGCAGCTCCCACTGAGAGGTCTGGGCCTTTGGAACGACTATTACAACCTTGTCATCTTCCCAGACAATAAGCGAGGCATTGAGGTCTTCACGGTTGTCCATGCGTCTGTTGTTGTATATTGCGCTGAAATAATCAATGAACAGACTGCTGCCATAGTGCCGGGAATAATCATCTATTACTCCAGCTATCATATCACCACTGCAATAACACTCGAGGCTACCCTCAACATTTTCGGTTCCCTCACTATATGCTGCTATTTTCTCAGGGATGACAGCGTACTGTTGGTGTATTTGCTGATGCGAGGCATGGAGCCGGTATTCGCTGGGAGAGTAATCGAAGCCAAAGTTCCAACCCCAGAGGGTTGCCATATTTTTGCTCTCCCCGTTCTCGAGGGATTCGAGGAGCAGCAGGCGCAGACCTTCAAGCTCTTCAGTAGATAGAGATCCACTGAACGTTTTCTGTGCTCCAATGAGTTTGGCGATTTGGATATACATGCGCTGATAATAGAGATGTCTGAGGCCATGCATATCCTCATCAGAGAGTTCACTAATAGAATAGCGTCTGGCATCATCGGCCATGTTTGCAGCATAATGACCCCCAGCTATATACGAATTGCGCCGTAGGTATTCATAGATATGCGATTTTTCCCCATGGCGCCAGTCACCTACAATTTCGCTTAAGCCCTGAGCACCGGGGCGTAAGACCATCGCTTTGGCATAGTTATCTGGCAGGTGCGGGTTATTGGCTATCGCTTCAAAAAGATCGTGATCGTGGATAACCGCTGTGGTACGCCCGTTTTCATCCGTTGTGTAATGGAGGCCGATAACTGCACCAGATTCGTTCATCAACAAATCACAACTTATTTCCGCAAGTCTGCAAAGATCCAGGGGATCCGAGGAACAGGTGGCCAGGGTAAGCATTAATGGGCGGGGCAGTTTGGCAAGGAGATGCATATCAAGGCTGTTGTCCTGTAGAAACTCCGTAAAAGATAATTCTTTAGGCTCTTGCAGGTACATTCTGGAATAGTCGGTAGCTGCCGCATCCGCCCATTCTTTGTCAATAAATGTGGCACCCCTGAATGGCAAAGGATTGGGGATCTCAAATATCCAATTGGCTGATTTAACATCAATATCCGAAGGAGGATAGTTGGCGGTATTTAAGTATGGTGATGAATCCTCAAGAGCACCAAGAGATTCGATCTTTTTTGCATCGCGCAGATTGGTGACCGAGTAACTCGGTTTATGAATACCATAGATGAATTTCCCGTCTGGAGTAATACAGTTTGTATATTGCTTCATAGCTGTTATGACCTCTCATTCTTATGACGCTCAACTCGATTTCTACCATTTTGCTTAGCCAGATAAAGAAAGGTATCTGCCTGTTTGACGAGTGCTGCATAAGATTTGGGAGAATTGTTGAAATACGTGGCAATTCCAATACTTAATGTTACAATTTTATCCGGAGATTGCTGGTGGGGTAAATTGAGTTGTCGAATATTAGTCAGGATGGTTTCGGCTACTTTAACAGCGCCTTTTTGTGTCGTTTCCGGCAGAATTACAATAAACTCTTCCCCTCCGTAGCGAGCACAAAAGTCACCAGGACGCATAATTGACTCTTTAATACATTGGGCTATCTGAATGAGACAGGTGTCTCCGGCAGCATGACCATAGTTATCATTGTATTGCTTGAAGTGGTCAATATCACACATGAGAACCGATAGCGGCACCTCATTTCGCTGGGAGCGATTATATTCCTCCTCGATTTTTATAGAGAAGCTTCTTCTATTGGCTATTCCTGTAAGGGCGTCAACCACTGTCTGGTGATGGATTTTCCTGTATTCTTTACCTAATAATAACCAAAAGATAATAACCCCAGCCATACCCGCAATCGCCATGAGAACATGACCAATATAGATAAAAAAGTTGGTTTCGTTGCTGGAAAATGGCAGCTGCATGGAGATGCCCCCAAGTATGTCTCCAATCTTAGCCTGTTTATGACAGTTCAAGCATGTTGATGTTGCCACAAGAGGTGCCATATAGTGAAAAGTAGGGGTGTTGTTTTCAAATGCAAATTTGCTTAGCTCTCTGGCTCCTTTGGTGAATTTTTTGAGTGCTTTCTTCTCCCAACTGTTGGGTTTATTTGCAGGCCTGATTGGGGTGAGGCTGGTAATGCGAAATTTCATTCCTTCATGTTTTTCAGAGAGTTCAGATAGTTGCCTCAGCATGAAGGATGGATTTACCTTGGTTAGGAGCAATTCATTAGAAACCTGCAGATCTCGTAATGGTGTATCAAGATATGGGTTGGGTCTGGTATTTTCTGTTACAGGAACATATACCCCTCCATGTTGTGATCCCCACTCTCTGGTTAGAACAATTTGCTCATAAAAACTTCGTGCTGAAATAAGAGCCTGCCCAGAATATTGAAGATTGCTCTGTCTGATATTCCAGAGTAGGGAAAGAAGCACAATGATTAACCAGAGGATTACCGAGAGTGTCGTACCAAGTTTCATAGAGATGGGGCGTGGATGAAGAATTTATTGATTTTCAGAATATTCATCTGCAGGCCAAAGTTGCAAGGCTCGCTTATAGATTTTAGATCGGGATATTCCCAGATCTCCAGACAATTTTTTACAGCAATCCTTAAGTGATAGTGTTGAATTGTTGCGATACCAGATAATCATATCATCGATATCCATCTCTTCCTCAGGTTTAGATTCTGTTGGTGAGAGAATCACTACGTATTCGCCACGATTTTTCTGCTTTTCTATGGATTCACAGGCAAGTTTTAACGAGGTATACTTCAATTCTTCGTATTTTTTGGTGAGTTCACGGGCAATAAAGATCTGACGATCACCCAATATTGCATAGGCATCACCAAGAAATGCGCTAATGCGATGGGGGGCTTCATAAAAAACCGAAAAATAGTCTGCATGAACAAGAGATTGCAATAAATTTCTCCGCTGACCTTTTTTTGCTGGGGCAAAGCCTTGAAAAAGTATACGACCTTCACTGATCCCGGCACAGGACAGAGCAGTAGTTAGAGCAGAAGGACCAGGTAGCGGAATGATTTTATGATTCTTCTGTTGGGCTTTCTGCACCACAACACTGCCGGGATCGGAAATTCCCGGAGTACCAGCATCGGTAACAATAGCAACCTTGAGTCCGTCATCAAGGAGATCTATAATATTTTCGGCGCGGCGTACCTCTTGTTCCCGATAGTAGCTTATGAGTTTGGTGTGAATGTTATAGTGGTTGAGTAACTTTTTGGTATGACGGGTATCTTCAGCAGCAACATAATCAACCTCTTTGAGTATACGCAGGGCTCGCAGGGTGATATCCTCAAGGTTACCAATGGGAGTCGCGACTATGTAGAGCTCACCTGTATGTTGTATTGCACTGTTTTGCATGGCCTTGAATGGAGTATAGTAAATATTTTAAATTACATAAACATTGTACCAATATCATAATAAAATGCATCTCTTTCTTGACAAAGCCGTTGCCATATGTAATATATGAGCACATATTCAGATGATAAGGGTATGTACAAGAATCAACTTGAGGTAGAGATGACTTTAGACCAGTGTGAAACACGGATTATCCATGTTGAAAAGGTTAACAAAGCCAAGGCGTCCACCCTCAATGATGACGATCTTGAGGATCTCTCGTTGTTCTTTAAGACCTTTGCAGATCCTAGTCGTTTACGCATTTTAATGGCTCTTGCCGACCAGGAGATGTGTGTGTGTGATATTGCAGCATTTCTCGATATATCAGAATCAGCCGTAAGCCATCAATTGCGCAATTTACGTAACGGCAGGCTGGTAAAGAACAGGAGAGATGGGAAGGTTCTCTATTATCGACTCACCGACGAACATGTGGAAAAGATGATCAGAACCGGGCTTGAACATATTCATGAGGATTAACCTAGTTGAGCGTGAAAAATGATTGATTTACTTGTTAGAATTATTGGGGAATCATGGTCTATTCTGCTCGATTCGTCGGTATATATTTTAGGTGGCATAATCATAGCCGGCTTGATCAAAGTTACTATGAATCCTGATTTTATCCTGCGGCACCTAGGGAAAGGCAAATATACATCGGTCGCCAAAGCTGCTTTCTTTGGTGTGCCCTTACCGTTGTGATCGTGTGGTGTGCTGCCGGCGGCAGCATCACTTAAGAAGCAGGGAGCAAATAAAGGTGCTACAACAGCTTTTCTGATTTCTACTCCCGAGTCTGGTGTTGATTCAATTGCCGTAACCTATGCCTTACTCGATCCGGTTATGACGGTAATGCGTCCAGTGGCTGCTTTTATAACTGCTTTATCAGCGGGTATCCTCGAAAATTTTATCTCCTTTAAAAAGGACCAGGAAGAAGTTGTATATACCAACAGTTGTCCGGTGGATAACTGCTGCGATGGGGTAGATTGCCCACCAGAAGTTCATAAAGCACATCATAATGTTTTTGAAAAAATACGGGCGGGAATACGTTATGCAGTCGTAGATGTCTGGGGAGATATAGTGATGTGGTTTTTTGCTGGATTGCTGCTTGCGGGGATCATAACTGCCCTCATCCCTGCGGATTTCATGAAACAGTGGTTTGGTGGTGGTGTCTCCTCAATGCTTATTATGCTGGTTTTTGGTATCCCTCTCTATATTTGCGCCACAGCATCTACACCCATAGCTGCGGCGTTGATTCTCAAAGGGGTCAGTCCTGGTGCTGCTCTGGTTTTTCTTCTGGTTGGGCCTGCTACTAATATTACCTCACTTTCTGTTCTCGTGGGAATATTAGGTAAGGCCAGCGTGGTCAGATATCTACTAATGCTCTCATTGCTTGCGGTTCTTTTTGGCCTCAGTGTTGATTATGTCTACCAATTTATGAACATCTCACCAATAGCGATAGTTGGCGAGGCTGGCGAACTGGTTCCCTACAGTTTCAAATTGGTGGCGAGTTTGCTCTTGATCGTCCTTTCCATTCAACCTTTTATTGAGCTTTTCAAAAAAATGCGCATGAAGAAGAGTGGTAATGAAAACACCTTCTATGTGGATTTTCCGCCAATTAATCCTAAAGTTCGAAGAAGTAGTAGCGTTACGCTGCAGCCCGCCAAAATAAAGAAAAAAAATAAAATAGAAAAGCAAAAATAAGTGCATAAGGTTCACTGAAGAAAAATTATCATGCCTTACGTTTTGGAGGAGAATTCTGGCATGATGATATGACGTTGTCTCTTGAATAAAGTCCTAGCCTGCATTTCTCATCGATCAAGTTTTTTGCAGGTCAAGGAACAATTCACGCCGCTGTAATAAACTACCACAAGTGGCTTGTAACGCTGTAGCTGCGGAAAAATCTATTGACCCGAAGTGTGAGTTTTATGATTTCAAATGAAAATCACACTGTTTTAAAAGGTTGTCATTTTTTGGAAATAAAATCAAATAATTGAGTATGAAATCAGGAAACTCATGAGAATTGCAGGCTGAAGGAAGGGGGGTGGTGCAACAGCACTATATCACCCATGAGCAGACCTCAATAATACAAGAACTCAATCAGCACATTAAAACATGAACAAACATATTGGAATTCTAACGGCAGGTGGTGACAGTCCTGGGTTAAATGCGGCAATTCGCGGCATTGGTAAAACGGCAATAAGAAGCAATCGTATGGATATCATCGGCTTTAGAGATGGTTTTCGCGGTCTTATGGAAAACAGGACCATGCGTCTTGATATGAAAGTATTGTCCTCTATTTTGACTCTTGGCGGTACTATTCTGGGGACCAGCAGAGACAAACCACACAGAATGCCTGTTCGTGATGATACTGTTGATATGACAGATATTATTTGCGATAATTACTACCGGAACAATCTCGATGTCCTCATCTGCTTAGGTGGAGGTGGAACTCAAAAAAATGCCTACCGGCTTGCTCAGAGGGGTTTAAATATTCTGACACTACCCAAGACCATTGATAATGACGTCGCCATGACCGATGTAACTTTTGGTTTTCATACGGCCATGGAAATTGCTACAGAGGCAATAGACCGGCTCCATTCAACCGCTCATTCCCATCATAGGATTATCGTGGTCGAAGTTATGGGACATAATGCAGGATGGCTGGCCCTAGGTGCAGGAATAGCAAGTGGAGCAGATGTTATATTAATTCCTGAAATACCTTTTGATCCCATTGAAGTGGCAAAGGCAATTAGAAAGCGACAGCAAAGAGGCAACAATTTCAGCATTGTAGTGGTAGCTGAAGGTGCCTTATCACAGGTGGATCACAAAACCTATGCCAGGTTAAAAGAGCAGAAGATCCAGGCAAAAGATAAAAAGGACAATAAACTTAAGAAGAAAGTAAATGAGGAACTCAGAGAATTCAATGAATTCCGCAGCACCAATACGCTGAGGCTTTCTCAACAACTTGAGGAAATGACAGGTTTGGAGTCCCGACTTACAATCCTTGGTCATCTGCAACGAGGTGGAACACCTTCAGCAGCTGACAGGGTACTTGCTACCCGTTTGGGAACATCGTGTATCAAGTATATCGATGAGGGAGTCTCTGGAGCCATGATTGCCGTGAAGGGTGAGGGTACAGTAGCTGTACCGCTGGAAGAGGTTGTGGGGAATAGGCTGGTGGTTCCCCTGGATCATAGTTGGCTCATTGCAGCGAGAAGTGTTGGTACCTGCCTGGGTGATTAAATACTCTCGTTATTTACCCCTAGTAATACCTAGAAATTTCAGAAAACCCGGTCATATGGTATGGTCGGGTTTTCTGGTTTTAGATTAAAAATTACACCAGCTTACACATTAAAATTTAAAACCTTTCTTCTGTTGTCTTTTGTTTTATTCTTATGCTCCAGAGAAAAGTGTGATAAGCTATCAGTTATACACAAGAATTTGATCGATGACTGAATTTAACTATAATTGGCCACCCATGAGACGAAGGATTAATAATCGATTCAAAGACATGAGAATAGGTGCCGTTTTTTTACTTCTCATTACAGCTCCATTGCTGTTGCTGGTATCATGCTCTGATAATGAAACCATTAAAATTGGTATGATAGCAGGTTTAACTGGCCGAGTTTCCGATTTAGGGATTGCTGGCCGCGATGGAGTCATGCTTGCCGTGGAAGAGGCAAATACCAATGGAGGTGTAAATGGCAGATATGTTGAATTGATCATAAAGGATGATAAGCAGGATAGTGCAGTTTGCAACGAAGTCTTAAATGAGATGGTAAAAGAGGAGGTTGCCGGGATAATCGGGCCAATGACCAGTGCGATGGGAATGATCGTGGCACAACATATTAATAGACACGCAATTCCCACAATCAGTCCAACTGTGGCAACCACTGAACTCTCCGGAATTGATGATTATTTTTTTCGAATAATCCCTGATATCTCAAATGTTGCAGCAAAGACAGCCGAATATGCCTATCTCGAAAAGAATTACCGCCGAATATTAGTCATTTACGACCAAAATAATAGCGCTTTTACAGAACCTTGGGTTCGCAAAGTTAGCTCGCAATTTGAGAAATTAGGTGGTGATAAGGTCGAAAATATCAGCTATATGTCAAAAAACAGTTTCAATTTCAATATGCTAACAGAAAAAGTGGCAGCCCATGATTATGACAGTCTTATCATCATAGCCAATGCTTTGGATACAGCAATGATTAGCCAGCAATTGCGTAAACAGAAAATCGCAGTTCCAATTATAGCAAGTGAATGGGCGGCTACAGATGATGTAACAGAGTATGGCGGAAATGCTGTTGAAGGTATAGAAATACTCCACTCTTTCGATAGAAACAGTACGTCACCAGACTTTCGCTCCTTCTCCACCAGATTCCAGAAAAGATTTGGCTATTCCGTCAGCTTTGCTGCTGCGTATGCATATAATGCTGCTAAAATTCTCATTAAGGCATTAGCTAAAGAAGACGCTCCCGCAAAAATAAAAAGTGCTATTTTGGCTGGCAGCCCATACCATGGAGTGCAAAGCAATATTCGATTTAACCAATATGGTGATGTGGAGCGAGAGTATACACTACTGAAAATTCGTGGCAATAGAATAACATCTCCCTGATTTTATGCTAAAAGTAAATAGCTTTAAAAACACCATATTTTTCGGATTTGTACTTGCTACCTTTCTGCCCTTAATCTTTTTTGGCTTTTTCAGTTATTTCTATCTCAGTTCCAAAATTGAAGAGTCTGGTAACCAACGCAATGAATTGCTGGCCAATACCGTTGCCATTGAAATTTCCTCATATCTGAGTAAACCAGAAGTGGTCTTGCACCAAACGGACATACACCTGAGTGAAGCAATACATGACGATGACACGATCAATGCGCTGCTCAATGAAGTGGTAGAAGACTCTTACTATCTTGAGACCTTATATCTTATCGATAAAAACAAACAAGTTGTTAACATTGGACTTGAGGAGGAATTTGTCCATTTGGCCAAACTTCATGTTGGCAATGATTTGAGTGGCATGAGTATCCTCAGAAATATTGGATATATTAATGAGCTTCTTTGGTCTAATTCTTTTCACTCACCAGTAACCGGAAGAAAGAGTATTGCCCTGATATATCCAGCCCAGAATTTCTATCTGATTGGCTTAATCAATATTAGCTTTCTCCACAGAGTTATCAAAACACATTCCGATAAAAAAGGAATTTCAACTATAATTCTGGATGAATACGGTAACCTGGTATTTCATCCGGAACTGAAAATAGTTGAAGAGCAACAGAATTTTGCTCATATCAGACCGTTCCGTGAGGCTCAGGGGGCCACATTCGGTACTTTTTCCTTTAACCTCAAGGAAGATATTTATATTGGCAGTACTGCCGAGATTGGACAGACTAAGTGGCTGGTCATGACAATTCAATCTTTGGGGGAATCTCAGTTGGCAGTGCATAATTTGGCGAAATTCTTCGTTATTGCTGTTGTTATTTCCTTGATTGTGATTTCAACCCTTGCTCTGCGTCAAGCAAAAAAGCTGCTCAAGCCTCTGCAGGATCTACAGCAGAATATCCAGGCAGTCGCCGAAGGTGATTATGAAGATAAGATTTCCATTCAACCCTTGGATGAATTTGAGAAAGTTGCAGAGCATTTCCGCGATATGGCGACTGCAATTGCCAGAAGGGAACAGCTCCTGGAAGTAAATGAGGAAAGACTCCTCTCTCTGCTTGAGATTCATAATTTAAAACAGCTAACTGAAGATGAAATTCTGGAATTCGCGGTGGAACAAGCCGTATTGCTCACTCGCAGTCAGCTGGGGTATATCCGCTTACTAGATAAAGACAACACTGCAACCCAGAAGATTATCTGGTCGAGAGATCTTGATGATTTTTGCCGTAATCTTGCCATTAGTGTCCCAGAGATTGAGGGTGATGATCATTGGCTTAAGTGTATTAGAGATCGCCAACATACTATAAATAATCTACAAAAAAAGAAAGATAATGCTCAACCGGGTGCGCTACAAATTGCTCTGCACCGGCAGCTAAACGTCCCAATTCTCGATAACAACACAATTGTTTTAGTAATAGGAGTTTTTAACAAGCAAGGCGATTATGACCATGCTGATGCTCGACAATTATCTCTCTATTTCAACCATATCTGGGATATTATTCTGCAAAAGAGATCAGAAAAGGAAAAAAGCCGCCTTGCTGAACAGTTGGCGCATGCCCAGAAGCTCGAAGCAATAGGCACTTTGGCTGGCGGGATCGCTCATGACTTCAACAATGTTTTGATGGTAATTGTTGGAAATACAGAAATGGCCAAGGATAATATTGGCAAACCCGAGAAACTCCAGCATGATCTTAATGAAATTTTTAAAGCATCCCTTCGAGCAAGAGATCTTGTAAACCAGATCCTGGCATTCAGCAGGCATAATACTGAGGGGTTAAAGCCTTTGGATATCAGACCAATAGTAAATGAGGCTGTCAAATTGCTGCGCTCATCCATTCCTGCGAACATAGAGATAAGGCACGATATATCAAAGGAATCGCAACGGGTTATCTCTGAGCCGGGGCAAATTAATCAGCTTCTTATGAATCTGTGTACCAACGCCTATCAGGCCATGGAAAAGAAAAGCGGTATTTTAGAGATTGGCCTGAGCCCAGTTAACCTCGAAAATGATCTGTACAGTAGAGGAAAAATGGTGGCGACTTTGGGTTCGTACATGCTTTTAACTGTGAGTGATACTGGCAGTGGTATCCCCGAGGAGATGATCAATAGAATTTTTGAGCCCTACTACACCACCCGGGAAAAAGAGCAGGGCACTGGTCTTGGGCTAGCTGTAGTTCATGGAATAGTCAAAGGATTGAACGGTGCTATCACTGTTGAGAGCAAAATTGGCGAGGGCACGACATTTAATATTTATTTACCCGTTGAAAAAACAGAAAGCACAGAAGAAGAACTAATTGTCAGCGGCAATCTACCGGGTGGCGATGAACATATTCTCTACGTTGATGATGACAGGGCTGTTGCCGAGGTAAACAGCAAGATCCTCGTGAGTCTTGGATATGAAGTAACCACATTCAATTCCAGTAGGGAAGCCTTGAATGCGTATTCCGAAAATCAGCATAGCTATGATTTGGTTATCTCTGATATGACGATGCCTGAAATCACAGGAGACCTCTTCACTCGGAAACTCCTGGAGATTAATAATGAAGTATTAGTAATACTGCTGACTGGTTATAGCGAAGATATTGATGAAGAGAAAGCAGCACAGATAGGCGCCCGTGAGCTTTTAATGAAGCCCCTAACCAAATTTGATCTGGCCCTAACAGTTCGCAAAGTGCTTGGTTTTAAAACCAGTTCTTTCTAACTGACAAGAGCAACAAGTTGCAGGGGCCTGTTTGCATACATAAATATATTTATCAAGTGACCATCCATGACCAACCTCCCAATAGTATTGACCAATATACGTGTTCACGGTGTGGGTGACGTGATCGATACGCAATGGTTTGAGGTGGGTAATGGCCTAACCAACTTTTTGCTGCCAGAAGATTTCAATCGTCACGGTTTTTTGCAGGCCATTCAAACTGTTAATCCTCCTTACGAATGTCATGAAGAGCAGCCGTTTGGTAGTTACCCTCTCATTTATCGCCAGGGTAAGTATCAAAAAAGGGTACGCCCCCATCGCCGGACCATCGCTTTTGCAATTTTTTCAGCCGAACCAGAGATGGTTCTCAGGCTTTCCAAGATCACCCCTCATCTATATGAAACCGATAGGATTGAGGTTGGCCGACGAATGGATTACAGCCGCTGGATAAATTTTGTCGAGATTGCAAGTTCTACCCGGTGGAGCGAGGTCGATGCTAAAGTCATGAAACTGCTTGCTGATTTTCCCGGGAGTGCCGAGGCTGAACTTAAGGATACCCTTATTTCATTGCGACAAACAGACAGAGTCAAAGATGAATTGCGTGAAGAGATTACTTCCTGGCTTTCAGCTCTGCTCGCGCAATCAAATCAAGATATTCAAAAAAATGAATTAGAAGACCTGCAATTTATTATGCAAAGGCAACTACATTTTATTCAAGCAAAAAATATTATCAAAAGTCTGTTGCCAACCTTCCACCTTATTAATAAAGCAACCTTTGTAAATTATAAACAAGACTTACAGATGCAACCTGATCTTGGAGAGATTAAAGGATATATCGATTCTCTATTAAAGAATGAACAAATCAAGTGTAACACCAATCCTGTCCTGCTCTTTGATGGACCTTCCCTGACACTCGATCACACCACGCAGAAGGAGCTGCTACTCTTCCTTAAGGAACGCTCAGCACAATGCCATTCTTTCTATCTGCAAAATGATATCGATGCTGTTGAATGTGCAGCAATCAAGGTAGTGACCCTTACCGATATGTTGGCCAAGAAACGGATGGCCAAATGATTTTCCATAAAACCAGGGAATCAAAGTAATGATCAGAAAATCCTCCCCCAATTTGAAAAGCTCAGCCTTGTGCTCCTAACCTCAAATGTATTACCTATTCCCCAGTTGATCCTGGCTTGAATTTTCCAGAAGGAACAAAGCCGAAGTGCCAAATAAGCGACTTCAATCACAATTGATTTTGTCTTAATGGGATATATTATTGCCTTATCAATGTGAGAACCTTCAGGTTGTCGTAGTTGTCATAGATGAAATTAAGATAAGGTATCAAAACCAACGTTTCCAAGGAGTTTTCCATCCTCTTCGAGGAGAGTATGTATATAAGTAAAGAGTTTGAAGTTTTAACAAGTTCCCGCCCTAAAACTATCTTTTTGATCTATAGTTTCGTTATGCTCAAAATTCTGCCTTCGGCATATCAACCATATGCACTCCAAAGGCACTTCTGTCATGATGCCTGTGGTAAAATTATTCGCATGCCTCGATTTCAATCAAAATCTCTTGTTTTTGGGTGGAAACTAACTATTCTGGTTACCTTGGCATTTTTTTTGTCTGCCTGCAGTGTACACACAATCAACATTAACCCACAGCCATTAAAGCAGGCTTCTTCAAAATATAGCGAAACCACAACTCAAGTAACAGGTGAATATGCCATCTGGTGGCAACATTTTGATAATTCCGAACTGGATAGTCTCATTCGTTCTGCTCTCGAGAATAACTTCAACCTTCTGGCCTCTGTAGCCAGACTTGAACAAGCTCGTGCTCTGATTATTCAGGCTCGTGCTGACCGCCT